>JBCBEP010000115.1:0-10583 GCA_038528605.1 Pseudomonadota bacterium | reverse complement strand
GGGTCGGCCAGCCCGGCACCGCCTCGGCGGCGGGAGCGCGGCGGCAGGCGCTACAACCGGCGATGAGGCGTCCAACCAAGCGGCATCCCGGCTGGTCGCCGGGATACTTTGTGGTGGCCGCTGCTGCATCGAGGCTGGGACGGCCGCACGGGGCTCAGCGCAGGCCGTAATAGAGGGCCTGGACGTGCTCGGCCTCCGCGAAGAAGAGCCAGCGGAGGGCCATCATGCCCGCTGCATGGGCAAGGAGTGCGACGAGGAGGAGGAAGCCCGTGCCGACGGGCATGACGGCGGCGAGAATGGTGAGCAGAAGAGGCAGGCCGAAGCCGAGGGCGGCGCCGAGGCTGCGGAGCTGCCAGGCGCGCTTGCGGCCGACCCGGAAGGCCATCTCGTCGAGCAAGTAGTTGCTGCCCGTATGGGGCGCCTCGAAGGCGCTGATCCGGCCGAGGCGGCCGAGGCCCGTGGCGGTGCCCATATCGGAGCCCGCCGCGCGGCGGTTCGCGCCGGCGGCCGCTGTCTGCCAGGCGACGAAGACGATGGCCGTGGCGACGAGGGCGGCGAGGAGCCAGAGTGTCGGCACGGCGCTGCCGCCGGCGAGGCGGGCGGCGAACTCGGTGGCCAGCAGCCCGCCGAGGAAGGCCGCGGCGAGGAACAGTCCGCGCGTGGGCGCGAGGGACCAGCGCGGTACCGTGGCGAGCTGGGCGTAGATCATGGCCGTTGCGTAGACCGTGCCGGCGGCCAGGAGCGCCGCGAGCCAGCCGAGGAAGGAGAGCCGCAGATCAACCAGCAGCCAGAGACCGGCATAGAGCAGGAAGACCGCGACGGTTGCCACCATCAGGCACGCCTCGCGGCTCAGCCAGGAGCTCCGCCACTGGGAGAAGGCACGCCAGGCACGCGAGGGGCGGGCGAGGTGAAGCGTGGAAGCCGCACCGCCCACAGCGGTGATGAGAAGCGCCAGCGGCACCGCCACCCAGCCGAAGAGATGGCCTTCGCCGAAGCCGAGCCCGATGCAGAAGAGCATGCCGAGCCCGAGGCCCGAAAGCACGGTGAAGACGATGAGGGAGGGTGCGGGGTGCATCAGTTCGCCCCCTCGAGCCGAGCCAGCGCCCGGTCGACCCAGCCTAGGAAGCCTGCCGCCCCGGGCTCGGCATCGCCGGCCTCTCCTGCGCCGCCGGGCTGGCAGAGGGCCGCGAGATCCGGGCCCTCGGCGGGCAAGGCGGCGGCATCGCGCGGGCGGGGCGGCAGGTAGCGGTTCACGGGCTTGGTGCCCTGCTCCGGCATGAGGTCCATGCCCCCGCGTGCCGCGGAAAGGCGGCTGGCCTCGCTCTCAGGGTCCGCAAGATCGCCGAAGGCGCGGGCGCCGGCAGGGCAGGCACGCACGCAGGCGGGCACGCGGTCCTCCTCCGGCAGGGCCTCGTCATAGATCCGGTCGACGCAGAGGGTGCATTTCTTCATGACACCCGCCGCCCGGTCGAGCTCCCGCGCGCCATAGGGGCAGGCCCAGGCGCAGAGGCCGCAGCCCATGCAGGCATCCTCGTTCACCAGCACGATCCCGTCCTCGACCCGCTTGTAGCTGGCGCCGGTTGGGCAGACGGTCACGCAGGGCGCATCGTCGCAATGAAGGCAGCTCTTCGGGAAATGGACGAGCTGCGCGGGGGCGCCAGCACCGGGGCTGATCTCGTAGGAGTGGATGCGGTTGAGCCAGGTGCCGGAGGGGGCGGCGCCGTAGGGATCCTGATCCGAAAGGGGCACGCTGGCGATATCCTCGAGCCCCGTGCCGCCGCCCGACTGCGTGTTCCACGCCTTGCAGGCTACGGCGCAGGCATGGCAGCCGACGCAGATATCGAGATCGATCACAAGACCGAGGCGCTTCTTCGGCCTCTCGGGCAGGCTGGTCACGCGGCTCCCTCCCTCTGGGTTCTGGCTTGAGCGGTCAGGCGACCGCCATGGCTTGGTCGGCGAAGGCTTCGAGCTCGGTGTCGAAGGCGGCGGTTTGTTCCCAGAACGGCATGTGTCCGGCACCGGGGATGACCTCGAGCCGTGCGCCGGGGATGGTGTCGGCGAGCTCCTGGGCCTGCGGCATGAAGCAGACGCGCTCCGCCCCGCCCTGGAGGATGAGTGCCGGGCGGCGGAGGGCGGACCACACGTCGCGCCAGTCCTCGTCCCGGACGCGCGCGGCGCGGCGGATAGGGGGCGGGCAGGCCATCATGAGGGCAACGTGGAAGGCGAGATCCCGCTTCGAGAGGGGTGCCGCCGTCATGGCCCGGGCGAAGGCGATGGCCGCATCGATCTGCACTTGAAGGTCGGCGTCCATCATGCCCTCGGCGCGTACATCCGCCTTGCGCTTGGCGATCATCGCAGGGTCCCCGCTGGCGCCGATGCGCGGGACGGTGCCGACGGTCACGATACCTGCGACGCCCGCGTCACCCTGGGCGCGCAGGTAGTCCGCGAGCACCCAGCCGCCCATGGACCAGCCGACCACGACCGGGCGGGCCGGAGCCAGATGGGCGATGATGGCCGCGATGTCCGCCGCCCAGCCCTTGCCCGTGGCGTAGGCCGAGGGATCTTCGGGCTTCGAGGAAGCGCCGTGGCCGCGAAGGTCCGGCGCGACGAGCCGGAAGCGGCCGGCCAGCCGGCCCTCGAACTGCGGGCGCCAGGAAAGGGCGGATTGCGACCAGCCATGGAGGAAGAGGATCGGCGGCGCGTCCTCGGGCCCGGTCTCGCGCATGGCGATGCGCAGGCCTGGAGCGCTCTCGATTTCGTACTGGCGTACGGGCATGGCCATCAGCGGCTCCGCGTCCAGAGCTGGCTCTGGCAGATGAGGCCGGCGGCGACGCAACCCTTTACCTCGAGCCCCCCGTCCACAAGCTTGATCTCCGAACGGTAGGCCTCGTCCTCGCCGGGGCGCAGGATCTCGCCGCCAGTCCAATGGCCGGGCTCGTGGCGCTCCATGTTGCGCAGGATCGGCTCGCCCACGATGTCCGGCCGTGCGCCCCCATGGGCGCCGGCGACCGTGCCGCAGCGCTTTTCCCGGTCGGACAGGCAGGGGCCGATCCGGACGCTGATGAAGGCGCCATTGTCCCGCTTCTCCGTGAACCAGATGCCGTTGACATCGGCCGCAGCGCGGGCGTCGGAGAAGAACACCGCGGCGAGCAGGCCGAGCACGGATGAGAGCGCCGGCCTGAGCCGCGCTGGCGTGATGTATCGCTGCGTTGCCACCGGCTCAGCCATCGCGCCTGCCGAAAGCCACCGCTCCGGGCGCGGGGGCCACCGGGGATGCTTGCGGGGCTGCCGCAGGCTTGGATAGCCCGTCGATGTCCTCCGGCGACGCCTTCTCGAGACGGACTCGCAGGTCGAACCAAGCGGCCTGGCCGGTCACGGGGTCGGAGTTCGACCAGCGGAGGCCGTCCCCGCGCGGGGGGAGCAGCTCGTGGATCAGCGGGTTGAGGAGGAAACCCTTCGTCGCCTCCGGCGCCTCCTCGCCCAGCGCCCAGGCACCGCGGCGCTTGCCGATGGCGTTCCAGGTCCAGACCGTGCGGTCGTTAACCGCCTCCATGCCCCTTACCGGCACCATGATCCTGGCGTGGTGGGAGATCACCCAGGCCCAGTCCCCATCCGCGAGGCCCGCGTCATGCATCACACTGCGCGGCACATAGAGCGGCACGGCGCCGTGGATCTGCCGGAGCCAGGCGTTCTGGCTGCCCCAGGCGTGGTACATGGCCGCCGGGCGCTGGGTGATGGCGTGGAGCGGCAGGTGGCCGTCCCCGTCTGCATCTGCGCTTTCTCCCTCTAAGGGCGGCCACCACACGGGCAAGGGATCCATCGCCCCCTTGATGCGCTCGCGCAGATGCTCTGGCGGCTGGCGCTCTCCATGCCCCTCGGCCGCGAGCTGGAAGCGGCGGAGCGGCTCGGCATAGAGCTGGAAGACGTAGGGCTGAGGGGCGTCGTAGAAGCCGAGCTTCACCGCCCAGTCCTGATAGTCCTTGTTGAAGGGCTTCATGAAGCGCGCGCTGTCCGGCACCGGCGAGGTCCAGAAACCGCCGTTCTCGATGTAGCGGTCGATCTGATCGGGGTTCGGCTCGCCGCGCCCCTCGGACGTACCATCCGCGCCGCGCCAGCCGGCGAGGGGGCCCACGCCCGGGCGGCGCTGATGGTTCGTGATGTAGTCCGCGTAGTCCTCGTATTTCGGGGTGCCCTCGTCGTCGACGAAGCCCGGCAGGCAGAGCTTGGCGCCGAGCTGGATGAGGGCTGTCTGGAAGCAGCGCACATCGCGGTCTTGCCGAGCACCGCCCTCGGCCCCGGGCTGGAAGCCCTGGGTTGCGGGATCTACCACCGGCCAGCGGATAGCGTCGGCCGCGAGATCGGGCTCGGCGATCGGGCGGTCCAGCAGCGAAATACAGTCGTGCCGCTCGAGATACGTGGTGTCCGGCAGCACGAGATCGGCATAGGCGACCGTTTCGGAGCTGTAGGCATCGGCGACGATCAGCTTCGGGATCTTGTAGTCGCCATTCTCGTCCTTCGCGGTCAACATCTCGCCCACCGCCTCGGAATTCATCGACGAGTTCCAGGCCATGTTGGCCATGTAGAGGAAGAGGGCGTCGATGCCGTAGGGGTCCTCCGCGACCGCATTGGCGATCACCATGTGCATGGCCCCGTGGATCGCGAGCGGCGCGTCCCAGGAGAATGCCTTGTCGAGCCGGGCTGCCTTGCCATCGTCCCCGAAGGCGAGGTCCTCCGGCCCGCGGGGCAGGCCCAAATGCGGGCCGCCGAGCGGGCAGTCGGGCTGGGAATGGCAATGGGGGGTGGGATGCGCCTCCACGGGCTTCGGATAGGGGGCGGCAAAGCGGAAGGAGCCAGCGGTCTCCACGGCGCCGAGGAGGAGCTGGAGGAGGTGGATGGCGCGCGCGGTCTGGAACCCATTGGAATGGGCAGAGACGCCGCGCATGGCATGCATCGAGACCGGGCGGCGGGGCACGCCGCTGTGCTTCTCGCCGCGGAAGTCCTCCCATTCCATCGCCATGTTGTCCGGCTCGGAGAACGCCGTGGCGGCAAGCTCGTGGGCGAGGCGCCTGATGGTCTCGGCCGGCACGCCGCAACGGGGCGAGACAGCCTCGGGCGCGAACTCCGGCTCGGCGTATTTCCGGGCGAGAAGCTCGAAGACGGGGGTGGCGCGGCCACCATCGCTGCCCGGGAAGTCGCCCTTCAGCGCGGGCTTGAGACCAGGGGCATCGAAGGGCATGGCGCGGTCCGTCGCCCGGTCCCAGACCATCGGCTTGCCGTCCTGGTCCCGAACGAAGAGGCCGAAGCCGGGGCCAGGCTCGCGGCTAACGAGATAGGGCGCGTTGGTCCAGCGCATGAGGTAGCCGAGATCGACGAGACCCTCGTTCAGCAGGACATGCACCATGGAGAGGACGAAGAGCCCATCGGTCCCCGGCGTGATGCCAACCCACTCATCCGCCACGGCCGAGTAGCCCGTACGCACCGGGTTGATCGAGACCACACGCCCGCCGCGGGACTTCAGCGCGCCGAGGCCGCGCTTCATCGGGTTGCTGTCATGATCCTCGGCCACGCCGAAGATGAGGAACAGCTTCGTGCGCTCCCAGTCCGGCCGCCCGAACTCCCAGAACGCGCCGCCGAGGGTATAGATGCCGCCCGCCGCCATGTTGACCGAGCAGAAGCCGCCATGGGCCGCGTAGTTTGGCGTACCGAACTGCTGCGCCCACCAGGAGGTGAAGGACTGGCTCTGATCGCGACCGGTGAAAAAGGCGAGGCGTTTGGGGTCGTTCTTCCGGATCGGGGCGAGCCATTCGGCGGCGAGCTTGAGCGCCTCGTCCCAGGAGATCTCCTCGAACTTGCCCTCTCCGCGCGCACCAACGCGCTTCAGCGGCCGCATCAGGCGGGCGGGCGAGTAGTGCTGCATGACGCCAGATGCGCCCTTCGCACAGAGCACGCCGTGGTTCTTGGGGTGGTCCCGGTTCCCCTCGATCAGCCTGATCAGCGGCACGCCGTCCGCCGTCTTGCGAACATGCACGTCGATCCCGCACCGGCAGGCGCACATGTAGCAGGTGGTCCGCGACGGTTCCGGCCGCGCCCCGGTCTGGCCGGGACCCTCTCGATCGATCTTGTTCATGCCGCTGCCCGCTTCCGTCACGCCTGCAGAAATTTCTCGCACAGCGAATGCGGGAACGCGAGGGCCTGAGGCGTCACGTCGCGAGTGTTCGATGAGTCCAGAAGCCCGGCCAACAGTCACAATTCAGGAATATGTGACAATCATCACATATCGAAAATTGCGGCCACGCCAGCGTCACGCAACATTCTTAGGGACGGGGGTGGTTATGGCGCGTGTCGACGAGCGGTATGCAGTGGCGTGGATACCTGCGCCGCACACGGCGCTTGCGTCGCTCGGGCGGCGATGGACCGGTCGTGAAACCCCGAGCGCCCATATGGTTTCCGGCGCGCCGAGCGAGCCGGGGATCGTGCCGCGCCACGTGGTCCCAGCAGAATCCCGCCCCGCATTCGTCATGCCAGTAACCGCCCTGCGCCTGCCGGCCGAGAGCTGCGGTCTGAGCCATCTGGACCGATCCGTTGCCGAGGTCTCGAGCCGCATCGATGCGTTCGAGTTGCCGAGGCTGCAGATCAGAAGCCGCCGGGATGCGCTGGTGCTCGTTCCCGCGGAGCCGTGCCTGACCTATAACCGATTGCTCGATGCGCTCGATGCCCGGATCGGTCGCTGTTGTGCAGCGCATGCGGCGCTGACGCAGCTGTGCCCAACACGCTGTGACTTTGAAATTCCGCTCAGCCGGCCGCTGAAGCGAGGGCTCGCCGATCACCTCGCGGAGGAGCTGGCGCCGGTCCTCGACCCCTACCTCTCCGAGCGTCCGAAGGTGCATGCGCTGAACCTGATCGCTGCGGCACACTGGCGTTCCGAAGTGACGCTCATCGAGCATTACCCCCTCTACAGCGCGAGCAAGACGAGCCTGCCGGAAACCTTCGCCGTGTTCGGCCCGGACCTGTTCTCCGACTTTGGCGACCGCCTCGCAGCCCCGCCGGAGGACTTCTTCGAGGACTGAGCGGCCCCGCCGGCCGCCGCGCGGTTGAACACCGCGGCCCACTGCGCCATTTGGTCGCCTCAAGTAAGTTCGGCGCGGCAGGCCCGCGCGACGAGGACGGCGCGGAGACAGCTCGGGCATGGCGGAGACGAGGGCAGCGAAGGGCGAGAGCGGGACACCGGAGACATCGCCGTTGGCCAAGCTCCGCCAGAAAGCCGCGCTCATCACCGAAGATGCGCGCTTCCGGAACTTCATCATCGGCGTGATCATGCTCAACGCCGTGGTGCTCGGGCTCGAGACCTCTGGCAGCGTGATGAGCGGGGTGGGCGGGCTGCTCATCGCGATCGACACGCTGTGCCTCGCCATCTTCGTCGTCGAGATCGTGCTGAAGCTGGTCGCGCAGGGGTGGCGCTTTTTCACGCGCGGCTGGAACCTCTTCGACTTCGTGATTGTCGGGATCAGCCTCGTCCCCGCCGGAGCCGGGCTCAGCGTGCTGCGGGCGCTTAGGATCCTGCGTGTGCTCCGCCTTATTACGGTGGCCCCCCGGCTCCGGCGCGTCGTGGAGGGGTTCGTGACCGCCCTGCCCGGCATGGGCAGTGTCTTCCTGCTGATGGCCATCATCTTCTACATCGCAAGCGTCATGGCCACGAAGCTCTTCGGCGACACGCATGCCGAATGGTTCGGCACCATCGGCAAGTCCGCCTATTCGCTCTTCCAGATCATGACGCTCGAGAGCTGGTCGATGGGCATCGTGCGGCCCGTGATGGAAGTGCACCCTTACGCCTGGGCATTCTTCGTGCCCTTCATCATGATCACCACATTTGCCGTGGTGAACCTGCTCGTGGGCCTCATCGTCAACTCGATGCAGGACGCCCACGCCGAAGAGGCGAACGCGGCGACCGACGATTACCGGGCTGAAGTACTAAGAAAGCTCTCCGCCATCGAAGGCCGCCTTCAGGACATCGAAGCCAAGCGCGGGAACTGACCGTGACAGCGAAAGGATAGCGAGATGCTCAAGGTCTATCTCTCCGGCGAGATCCACACGGATTGGCGCGAGCGGATCGTGGCCGGCGCCAAGAGCCGCGGACTGGCGGTGGAGTTCAGCGCGCCGGTTACGGATCACGCGGCGTCGGACGACTGCGGTGTGAGCATCCTCGGCCAGGAGCCGAACAAGTTCTGGCACGACCGCAAGGGCGCCGGGGTGAACGCCATCCGCACGCGAACGCTGATCACGGCGGCGGATGTGGTGGTGGTGCGCTTCGGGGAGAAGTACCGCCAGTGGAACGCCGCCTTCGATGCCGGCTACGCCTCCGCCCTCGGCAAGTCCCTCATCATCCTCCACCAGCCGGACCACGCCCATGCGCTGAAAGAGGTGGACGCGGCGGCGGATGCGGTGGCGGAAACCCCGGAGCAGGTGGTCGCCATCCTCGACTACACGCTGAACGGGCGCCTGCCGGACACGCTGCCCGAGACCATGAGCGCCTGAGCCGATGGATGGCGAGGAACGCGAGACAGCCGGGAGCGGCGGTGCCTCCGGCACCGGCCCGCGCGTGATGCGCGCCGTGCCGCGCTACACGGCCTTCGCTATCGGCGCCGCCGCGACGCTGTGGCTTTTGCAGGAGTTGCGCCCGGTATTGCAGCCCGTGGTTCTCGCCGTCTTCGTCTGGTTCCTCATGGGCGCGGTGGCGCGGCAGTTCGCGCGTCTCGGCGGCCATCCGGCAGCACAGCCGGTGGGCTATCACTTCCTCCTCAGCGGCCTCGCCCTCGCGGCCACGGCGGCGATTGTGGTGGTGCTGTTCTGGAACGGCGTCGCCGAACTCCGGGAGAACCTGCCAAACTACCAGGCCAACCTCGTCAACATGCTCCGCCCGCTGGCCCAGAGCGCGGGGCTCAGCAGCATGCCACGGCTCGAGGAGCTGACGGAGGGCGTGGACTTCACCAATGTCTTCCTGGGCCTCCTCGGCTCGGCAGCCAACCAGTTCGGCCAGCTCATCCTCATCGCCTGCATCGTGGTCTTCGTCTTCGCCGAGGCGCGGTTCTTCGAGACCAAGCTCGCCGCGGTGGTGGGCGACGAGCAGCGCCACCGGGAGGCGGACGCGCTCTTCACCGAGATCGGGCGGAAGATCGAGACCTATCTGGGCGTTAAGTGCCTGATAGGCATCGTGCAGGCAGTGCCGACCTATGTGATCCTCGCCATGGTTGGGGTGGACAGCCCGATCATCTGGGCAGTGTTCATCTTCTTCCTGAGCTTCATCCCCACCATCGGCTCGCTGGTGGGCATCGCCCTGCCCTCGATCCTGGCACTAGTCCAGTTCGACAGCCCGGTGAACTTCATCATCACCATCGCCTGCCTCGCCCCGGTGCAGCTCCTCGCCTCGAACTGGCTCGAGCCACGACTGACGGGCAGCTCGCTCAACCTCTCACCGCTCGCCATCCTGGTCTCGATCTTCGCGGGCGGGGCTGTCTGGGGCATCGTGGGGGCACTCATTTCCGTGCCAGCCCTCGCGATCGTCGCCATCGCCTTGGCCCAGAGCGATCGAACGAGATCCATCGCCGTCATCCTCTCGCAGGATGGCCGGCCAATGGCCTGAGGATGGTGGGAAAGGACGAAAGCTCTCCGTGAATTCTGCACATCCGGGGCTGCCAGCGCGCTTGCCGGTGGCCATGGGCAGGGTCATCTTCAGGCGCCGGAAGAGCCAAAGGACATAGGCATGCCGCTCACGCCCCTTTCCCGCCCCCTCATCCTTCTCGCGGGCCTTCTGGCCCTCGCCGCACCGCTTGCCGCAGGCGCGCAGTCGACCGACACGCCGGTGCGCACGGTAACCGTGCAGGGCAGCGGAGAGAGCCTCGCGGTGCCGGATATGGCGCACATCACCCTTGGCGTGACCACGGAAGCCCGCGGCGCCGCGCGGGCGCTCGACGAGAACAGCGTGGCGATGACCGCGGTGATCGAGGCGCTGGGTACCGCAGGCATCGAGGCGCGGGACATCGCCACATCGTCGGTGAACCTCAGCCCAGTCTACGACCAGCGGCCAGACCAGCAGGGGCGGCGCGCGATCCGCGGTTACCGGGCGTCCAACCAGGTGCGGGTACGCGTGCGCGCGCTCGACACGCTCGGCAGCACGCTCGATGCGGTCGCCGAAGCGGGGGCGACGGATATCCGCGGCATCAGCTTCGGCCTCGCCGAGCCCGACGCCGCCCTCAACGAGGCGCGCCGTGATGCCATGGCCGATGCCCGCCGCCGCGCGGAACTCTACGCCGAGGCGGCAGGCGCCACGCTCGGCCCGGTGCTGACCATCAGCGAGGCCGGCCTCGCCCGCCCCACGCCCTTCGACAGCGGCATGGTGATGCGTGCTGAGGCCGCGATCGCCGTGCCCGTCTCCCCCGGGGAGCAGAGCATCGGTGCCAACGTCACCGTCGTCTACGCCCTCGAATGAGCGGGAACACGCCGAGCTGGAGCGTCG
The DNA here is from genome assembly GCA_038528605.1 of Pseudomonadota bacterium. Taxonomy (GTDB): domain Bacteria; phylum Pseudomonadota; class Alphaproteobacteria; order Rhodobacterales; family Rhodobacteraceae; genus Thermohalobaculum. The sequence continues at coordinate 73 of JBCBEP010000115.1, read as the reverse complement.
CGATCGGGCTTTTCGTGGTGTTCAACGCAATCGCCGTGCCCATCGCCGGGCGGCTGACTTCGATGGGCATGGC
>JBCBEP010000114.1:0-10875 GCA_038528605.1 Pseudomonadota bacterium | reverse complement strand
CGGCGCGCCCGTTCAGAACCTGCCGTGCCTCCTCATGCGCGCGCGCCTCCACCTGCCGGTCGAACGCAACGCAGTAGAGCGCCCAGGTAAGCGCCAGCGCCGTCGTCTCGTGCCCCGCGATGATGAAGGCCAGGAGGTTGTTGCGGAGCGCGACCCGGTCCATTCCCCGGCCGCCGCTCTCCCCGTCGCCCCCGGGGTCTCGTGCAGCGATCAGCAGGTCGAGGAGGTCCGGCGGATCGGAAGGGCCGCGCGTGAGGCGCGCCTCGATCACCGCGTCCATGCGCGCATCCATCCGCTTTGCCTCCCGGTCGAGCAGCCGGCCTGGGCGGGGCACCCAGGTGGGCACGCCGAGAACGTCGAGGAACGAGATGCGGGCGACGCTCTCGATATAGCCGGTGACGGAGCGGGTGAGCGCCTCCCGGTCCAGGCTTTCGCGGCCCGAGAGCGCGGTGTCGCAGATCACGTCCGCCGTGGCGCGAACCATGTCCGGATAGATGTCCCGCACACCGTCGGGCCCCGAAGACACATCCGCCGCGATCCGCTCGGCCGTCGCCTCTGCCGCCGCGGTCATCACCGGGGCGATGCCCTCCAGCGCCCGGCGCTGGAAGATCGGCGTCATCGCCCGGTGCTGCCAGCGCCACATTGCGTCCGGTGCCGTGAAGAGGCTGTCGCCCTTCCGCGGCTTGAAGATGCGCAGCGTGATGTCGGATCGCGGATAATCCGCCGCCCGGGTCTTCAGCACGCGCTCATTGATCTCCGGATCCATGATCATGAGCCAGGCCGGGCCGTTCGTGCCGCCAAGCCGGGGCGGCCCGGCGAGAACCGGCTCCTGAAAGGCGGGCGCCGGGATGAGTTCGATCAGATTGCGCCGCGCCGCGCGCCACGCGCCAAGAATACCCAGCACTTCGGGGGGAGGTGTCACGCTCACGGGCGTGGCAGATGCCTCAAGGCTCTCATCCCTCGGCATGGCCAGGTCCTCTGGTGCTGCTTTCCGGTCCTGCGTGCGGCCGCCCATGCGCGCCCGCCGCTGCCTCAGGGCTCGAGCGCTCCGTAATGCTGGACGCCCTCGCGGCGCTTTCCGCTGAAGTCGATGATAGCGCGCCGCCCGTCCCGCCTCTCCGGCACCGCATCGGGCAATCGGGGGCGGTACGCGCCGTCCAGCGGCTCTGCATCGGCGGGCAGGCGGATCGCGCCGCTGCCGATCGTCGCCTGCTCGAAGCCCTCGGCGAGCACGAGGTTTCCGGCCAGCAGCGCCTCGGGCGCCCCGCTCGCCCGGTAGGTCAGCTCGAAGAGAGCCCGCTGCGGGTAGCGCGCGAAGAAGGTGTTCGCATAGGCCTCCAGCTCGCCCGAGGCGCTGCTGGGCGAGCGGGGCCCGAGCGCAAGCGCTCGGAAACGCGTCGCCGGGGTCAGCGGTTCGGGCGCTGCGGCCGTGAAGATGCAGTTGCGGATAACGTGCCGGCCATAGGGGCTGTACACGAAAAGCTCCGTCTCCGCGTCGCCCTCGACGAAGTTCTGCGCCTCGATGATCCAGCCTTCGGCGCGGCCGCGGGCGGCCCGGCCGTTCTCATGGCTGATGACATTCCAGCCGCCGGCGAAATGGTTCTCCCCGAAATAGCCGCGACCGCCGCTGTTGGGCTGGTGGCGGATTGCGGGTTGGACCGCGAAGCCGTCGTAGAGTTTGGACCAGCCTGACGTGCTGCGCATGACGTTGCGGCTGTAGACGGCGAGGTCATCATTCGCGAACCGCACCGGCCCCTGTTCCGCATGGTTCCGGAAGGCCGGGTCGTTAACCCGCCGCTCGCCCGGGCCGCGCGTGGCCAGCGGGTGCTGCAGCATCCGGCAGCCGATCACCGCGTGGCGTTCCCCATGGCCGAAAAGCGCGTAGTAGTGCCAGTCCCTGAACAGACAGTCCGCGACCACCGCGTTCTGCCCCGGCATGGTGTTGCCAGCGACGCCGTCCATGCGCAGCCGGAAGAGGGTGGTGTGCTGCGGCGCCCGGTCGAAGGCCCGGGCGATGCCGAAGACATGCAGGGCAGGGTCCGGCACAGGCGCCGGGTCGTCCGGCCGGTAGCTGCCCTCGAGGGCGAGGTTCGCCACCGTGGTGTAGGCCGCGCCGTTCTCATGCGCGATCTCGATCAGCCCGCCACCGGGCCCGGTGGCGGGATCGGCCACGAAGCGCGGCGTGTCCGCCCGGATGACCGGGTCCGCCCCTTCGCCGAAGCGGTCCACGTGCAAGGAGCCTACGGCGATGGGAGCGCCGAGCGCGAAGGTCTCGCCTGCGCGCAGGAGCAGCCGGCCCCGCGGCCCGTCCCGCCCGCCGCGGGGCGGGGTCAGCGCCCGCGCGGCCCGGGCCGCATCCTCGAGGTTCCGGGCCCTGAAGGCATCGTTCGGGGCCCCCGCGAAGTCGCCCTCGCCGCTCACCGCAACGGTATGCCTCCCGTCGAAATGCTCGTTCGCGTCGCGCACCACCACGGTCATCTCGGCCGTCGCCGCCGCACCGTCGCGGAGCATGATGAGCCGGACCGTATGGGTGCCGGGCTCGACGAACACATGCGCCGCCGCCGGCCCCCGCGCCGCACCGGCCGCGCGCGCCGGGCGGCGGTCCCCGGGCAGGGCAGCGAAATCGTAGCGCTCGCCGAAATCCCACACGAACTCGCCATGCAGAAGGTCGTCGTCCTGCGCCGTCTCGACCTCGAAGATCACGCCGAAAGGAGCGATGCCCGCGCGGCGCGAGGCCTTGATGCGAAGGCGGGGGGGCAGCGGCGCTGCCTCCACCACCGGCTGCTCGGATGCTGGACGGGGCACCGGAACGGGCGGTGCCGCTGCGGCGGCTCCCGCAATTGCGGCCGCAGGGGCGGCGGCGAGCACGTCACGCCGCGTGGGTCGGAAAGGCTTTGGCTTCAAGGTCCCGCTTCCTCTGCTGCCGCGCGGAACATAGCTCAGCAGCGCGCGGCTCGCAGCCTTTCTCTGAGCCCGGAAGCGCTACGGTTCAGGCTGCAGCAGCCCGTGCAGCCTTCACAAAGGCTGCCTCAGTCTCCTCGAGTTCCGCCTCGCCCAGCGCCAGAGAGACGTAGAGCTTGGTGGGCGGCTTCAGGATGCCCTCGGCCCGCATGGTCGCGTTGAAGCGGGCGGCCGCTTCCTTGTCGCCCGAGATCGTGTCGCGGTAGTTCCGCACGGGCGTGTCGGTGAACACGATGTCGAAGAGCGTGGGGTCGCCGACGATCCGGTGCGCCACGCCCTCGGCGGTGAGCGCTGCGCTCACGCTCGCCATCAGCCGCTCCCCGATCGCGCGGAAGCGCTCGTACTGCCCCTCGCGGCGGAGGATCTCCATGGTCTTGAGGCCGGCGACGGCGGCGATCGGGTTGCCCGAGAGGGTGCCGAGCTGCATGAGCCAGCCCTCCGCACCCACGGCCGCCTTGTCGAAATGCTTCATCACCTCCCGCGGGCCCGCGATGGCGGCAAGCGGGAAGCCGCCGCCGATCACCTTGCCGAGCGTGCAGAGATCCGGCGTCACGCCATAATGCGCCTGCGCGCCGCCATAGGCGAAGCGGAAGCCGGTCACCACCTCGTCGAAGATGAGCAGCGCCCCGTGTTCGTCGCAGAGCGCGCGCAGCATCTCGAGGAACCCGGGCTCGGGCGGGATGATCCGCTGCAGCGGCTCGACGATGATCCCCGCCACCTCGTGCCCATGCTCCGCCATCAGCGAGGCGATGAACTCCACGTCGTTGTAAGGCGCGATCAACATCTCTGCATGCAGGCTCTCGGGAAGGCCGGCGCTGTCCATCACGGCGGCGGGGAAGTTCACCATCCGCGCGGGCGCGAGGCTCATCTGCGCCTCGTTCGACATGCCGTGATAGCCGCCCTCGAACTTCACGATCTTCGGCCGGCCCGTATAGGCGCGGGCGAGCCGCATCGCATACATGTCCGCCTCGGAGCCGGTGCAGACGTAGCGGACCTGCTCGGCGCAGGCCATCGCCCGCACGATCTCCTCGGCCAGCTCCACGCCCGGCGTGCTGTTGGCAAAGAAGGTCTGGCCCAGTGGGATCTGCTCGTAGACCGCCTCCAGCACTTCCGGGTGGCTGTGGCCGAGGATCATGGGGCCCGAGCCGATCAGATAGTCGATGAACGCGTTGCCGTCCTCGTCGATGACGCGCGCGCCCTTGCCCTCCTTGATGAAGACGCTGGGGTCGAAATTGCCGAAACCCGCGCCTGGCAGCACCTCCGCCGCACGGCGGGCCCATTCCTCCTGGCTCTGAAGCTTCAGCATGGCGTCCTCCTCTCAAGTGTTGCGCCGAAACTACCGCCGCCGCGCGCTGCCCTCAAACCGGAGAGCGACAGGAGAGGTCGCCTTCGGGGCTCGACGCAGCAGGGGCGCTGGTCCAGCGTCGCGCCTGAACCGACCAAGGGAGGAATGGTATGGACGGAAAATTCGACATCGGCCTCGAGCAGCGCAAGGCCACGCTGGGCGCGGAATATGTGGAGAAGAACCTGGCGGCGGCGGACGATTTCACGCGGCCCTTCCAGGAGGCGATGACCGCCTGGTGCTGGGGCTTCGGCTGGGGCGACGATGCGCTCGACGCGAAAACCCGGAGCCTCATGAACCTCAGCATGATCGGCGCGCTAGGGAAGATGCATGAGTGGGAGATCCACTGCCGCGGCGCCATCAACAACGGCGTGACGGTCGAGGAGATCCGCGCGGCGATCCATGTGGTCGGCATCTATTGCGGCGTGCCCCAGGCACTCGAATGCTTCCGCGTGGCGCGTAAGGTGCTGGAGGAAAGGGGGAAACTCTGACCCCCCGCCTCAGCCCTCCGAGCGGATTGCCCGCGGGCTCGCCCCATACTGCCGGCGGCAGGCCATGCTGAGGGCTGCCTGGCTGGGGTAACCCGTCCGCCGCGCAATCTCGCCGAAGGGCAGGGTGGTCTCCACGATGAGCCGCCGGGCCGCGCTGATGCGCAGGGCGGCCTGATAGGCCTGCGGCGTTCGCCCGGCCAGCGCCTTGAAGACCTGCAGGAAACGGCCCGCCGGCAAGCCGGCCGCGGCCGCAAGGTCGTCGATCGAGGGCGCTACCGTCAGATCCTCGGCCAGAAGCGTCATCGCCGCTGCAACCCGCGGTTCTTCCGGGGTTGGGTCGGGCGGCGGGTCGGCTGGAGGGGGCGAGAAGTCCGAGAAGCACTCGAGGATGCGCACAGCAAGAAGGCGCTCGATGCTGTCGCGGAAGAGGGATGACAGGGCGAAGATCTCACGGTTGGCCGCGATCAGCCGCGCCGCCCCGGTAATCGGCCCGTCGCTCACGGCGAATGCCGGGCTCAGCGAGGGGGCTGCCGACGGCTCAGGGCCGTGCCAACCGTCCGCCTCGGCCTGCGCTTGAAGGCGCCCGGGGGAGAGGCAGAGCAGCATGAGGTCGAGCTCGCCATCCACAGTAAACCCTGTGTCGACGCCTGCAGGGATGACCGCAACCGGTTCGCCGGCATCGTCGACGGGCGCGCCCCCCTCGCGCCACACAAGCCGACCGTTGCCGCCGAGGCGGATGGCGACCTGATGCCAGCCCGACGCGTAGGGCGCGACATCTAGCCGGCCGCGCCACGCCCAGTGCAATGCGCTGAGTTGCGCGCTCCCGGGCCCACCACCTGCGGGCGCGATCCCTGGGTCGGCGGGGTCGATCGATTGCGGTGCGGGCCGGCGCGGATCACTGGACGTTAGCGACCAATGCGCGAGGAGCGGGGCGAGCTGGTGGAAGAGCGGGGGGCGCCCGGCTGCCCCCGGCGCCCGCCCGTGGTTGGCGTTCAAAGCGATATCGGCGTGAAGCGCGCCTCGTCGGCGATCGTCCGCCTGAAATCCGCCGGTGCCCTCCCGGATACCTGTCTGAAGCGTGCGGAGAAATGGCCCTGGGAGCTGAAGCCGCAGGCCACGGCGATCTCGACCAGGGACAGATCGCTCCGTTCCAACAGCATCTTGGCTCGGGCGATCCGGCGCTCCAGCACAAACTGGCCCAGTGTCCTGCCGCTCTCCGCTCTGAACTGGCGCATCAGATGGAACTGGCTCATCGCCGCCACCTCTGCGAGGTCGGCCACACGCACCGGGCGGTCGAGCGCCCGTTCGACGAAGGCGACCACGCGCTGCAGCCGCGGGTCTCGCAGGGTGAGCAACTGGGTTTCAGGGTCCTCCTCTCGGGCTGCGTGCACATGGATGAGCGTCGTGCAAAGCGCCTCGGTCAGCGCCTGGCGCACTGTGCTGCTGTCCCGGAACAGCGCGCCATCCTCTGCCGCTGCGATCTGAAGAAAGCCCAGCAACTCCTCATCGAAGGCTGTGCTCCGTTCGATGGTGAAGGGGGCAAGATGCCCGAACTCCCTCGCGGCGAGAGCGTTGAGGTGCTGCGGGTCGAGATAGAGGCCAAGCGCGACCGCGTCTTTCTCCATTCGCCAGCCATGGGACATGCCGGCCGGTGTGATCGCCACCCTTCGGCACCCGTGCAACCGGACGGCGGCCTCGAGCCCGGATCCACCCTCCGAAGCGCCGTCGCGAGGAACCTCGAAGGCCACGCGGTGATGGTGCGCGGTGTGCAGGGCCGCCTCGTCCCCGCGTTCCCACACCCATAGCGCCATGCCGAGCGTGCCGGCCCCGCCTGGTGGCGCCACAACGGTGGGCCCCTTCCGCGTCGCCGCTGAAATTCTCGCCATGTCTTCTGCGAAGTGCTGCGTCACCCGCGCCCTCTTGAACAATTTTTGATGATGGTACGGTCGACGCGAAGCCGTGCCAAATGAAAACACTCTGATAACCTGCAACACACTGCCTTGTGGGGGGCCACTATATACAGCGACTATGGACACCATAGAGCCCAGCTATGGGAAACTGTTAAGAATTGAGCAGGATTGCGAAAGACTTCTTTGCCCGACGCGTCAATCCTTCGGCAACCCTAGCGGGAAAGCTGCGCCTCGCTGCCAGCACCCGCGTTGCCAGAGGAGGATATGGCGTGAACCTCGAAACCCCGTTTCGGGCGCGGCCGGACAACCCGATCAGCATGCCGACCCGCGCGTCGGCGGCAGCGCCCGCGGCGCTTACCCGCCCGCTCAAGCATGTGCTGGTAATTCACGCCGTCGAGACGGTGCGCCAGCGCTTCGGTGCGGCCTTGCTCGACGGTGACGACATTGATGTTTTCGAGTCCGAAGATGCCGAAGAGGGCCTGCGCCGTGCGCTGAGCGAACCGTTCGATCTCGTGATCATCGGCTCTACGCTGCCGCTGCCCGGCCCAGTCGCCCTGCTCCGTGCGCTCCGCAACCAGGGTGTGCTTTGTCCGCTGCTCGTCCTTCTCGAGGGGGAGGGCGCAGCGCAGGACATGGTCACCGTCCGCGCCTTCGACGCCGGGGCGAACGACGTCTTCCCGGCGCGCTGCTCTGACGCCGCCCTCCTCGCCCGCGTTCGTGCGCATCTGCGGCATGCCGAAGGCTCCGAAGGCGCGACGCTGATGATCGGCCCCTACCAGCTCGTGCCCTTGAAGAAGACGCTTACGACGAGCGACGGCGCCCGCATCCGCCTCACCGGCAAGGAGGTCGAGATTCTGCGTCAACTCCACCGTGCCCGTGGCACGACGGTCGATCGGCAGTCCCTGCTGGTTGAGATCTGGGGCTACAACGCCAAGGTGAACACCCACACGCTCGAGACCCATGTCTACCGTCTGCGCCGCAAGCTGGAGGCAGACCCGACCGAGCCGCGCCTGATCCTGACCGAGAAGGGCGGCTACCGGTTGGTGACGCAAAGCGAGGCCTACCGGGTAGAATAAGGCCGCAGCGCCAACGGCTCGTTTACCGTTCTGCCCCATGGTTAGCGCCGCTGAAGAAATCGGCGGCGCGAGGGTGGCATGGCGGAAAGCAACGGGTCGGAGACGGCAGCGAGCATCGAGGGCAGGGGCCCGTCGCCGGGCGTCGTCAGGGGCGTTGTGGCGTTTGTCGCGCTCGAGTTCTATCCCGCTACGGCTGGTGGCACGGGCATCCTGCTGCACCACACGGTCGCGAGCCTCCTGCGCCGGGGGTACGCGGTGCATCTGCTCGTCGATATGCAGCGTCACGAGGTGGAGAAGATCCGCCATGACGTCCGCCTCGGCTTCGAGAACGGGGACCGTCTTTCGGTGCATCTGGTGGACGATCTGCTCGTGGGCCAGCGTGGCGTCGCGCTTGAGGACGTGGATTTTCCTGATCCGGAGCAACGTCGCTCATCGCGCTTTGCGCTGGCGCTGAAGCAGCTGGCGGCCAGCACGCCGATCGATCTCGTCGAGTTCTACGACTATTGCGGCCCGGCCTACTACAGCCTTGCGGAGGCCGGGCAGGGCAGCATGCCACCCATCGCCGTGCGCCTCCACAACACGGTCGAGCTTATCGCGCGCCGCATCCGGAGCCCGATCGATCCCCAGCGTCTGCTGCAGTTCGGCATGGAGCGTGCGGCCATCACCGGCGCCGATCTCCTGCTGGCGCCGGGCGAGGCGTACTTCCGGGACGAGATCCTCCCCCTTTACCCGGAGGCATCGGGCGTGCCCGTTCAGATCTCCCCGCCCATCCACGCGCCCGTGGGCAGCGTCGCCTACGACCCCTTCGCGAACGACGTCGCCTTTTACGGGCGTCTCTCCACCTTCAAAGGCGTCGATACCTTCATGCGGGGTGCGGTGCAGGCGCTCGAAGATCCAGGCTTCGAGCGCTGGCTCGGCCGGTTCCTCATCATCGGTCCGGAGGAGACGGTGGCGGGCGGGCTGACGGTCGATGCCCTGCGCGCCATGGTGCCTGCCGCGTGGGAGGATCGGTTCGTCTTCCCGGGCAGGCTTAGCCACAAGCAGCTCTTCCCGCGGCTCAGAAGCGCGGCCTTCGCCTGCTTCGCCAACCGGATCGAGTCCTTCTGTTACGCCGCACACGAACTGGCCACCGCGGGCCTGCCGCTGATCCTTTCGGACACGCCGGCCTTCAGGGACCATTTCGAGGCGGGGCAGGAGGCGCGGTTCTTCGCCGGCACAGCGCAGTCGCTGGCGTCCGAGATGCGGTCTCTCGCTGCTAATCCTGCCGCGCGCGCAAAGCTCTCGGCGGCCGGGCGCGCGAAGACGGCAGGCTACGATCTCGTGGACCGCTATGCCGCGCATATCGAGGCTGCGCGCCGCCCTCCCGCGCCGGCCTCTTCTGGGCGCCGCATGCTCGCGCCCAGCGGGCCGCTCCGCACCGCGCTGGTGATCTTCTCCGATGGCGACCGCACCGCCGAAGCCCGGACATGCGAGAGTGCCGAAGGGCTGGAGACACTCATCGTGGCTCTCGGGGAAGAGGGCGGATGGGCCGCGCGGGACATCGCTGGTCGCGCGGTCGATCTCAACCGCTGCCGAGCGCCCGATGCCGCCCATATTGTCCGGGCTGGGGATGTGCTTTTGCCGGGCTGGCGAAGCGCGGCCGAAGCGGCGCTCAGCGCTCGGGCAGGTGCGGGGGCTGTCGGCGGCTGGCAGCGCCGCGACGGTATTTTGCAGGCGCCGCCCGATCCCCTTCTGCCGGAGGCCGCGTTCTCGAGCGCACCGGGCCTGCGGATGCTGGTCCGACTGCCGGAAGGGCGCTGCTGGGCCGAGGCGCTGGAACCGTACAGTCCGGCCGGCGATCTGCCGCTCCTGCTCGCACATAGGGCGGCCGGGCGCGCTCTGCTTGCGCTTCCAAGGCCCGCGGTCGACGTAACGCAGGCCGTCTGCCTTCCGGCACCAAGGCTGAGCGAGCTCGTCGGCCGGGACCATGACCGCCTGCGCCCGGACATGTTGGCGCTGCTGGCCGCCGAGGGCCCACCGGACGACGATCATGGGGGCGACGCACGGGCGGTAACGTTGGCCGATCCGGCGCTCGTGGTCGTTGAGGTTTCGGCGGGCTCTGGCGAACTGCTGCTGTTGCGGGCGTTCGAGACCTCGGGCGGCCTTGCGCTGCCATGGTCCAGCGCGATGCTGGAGGGCGACTGGACAAGCGTCGAGGACAATGGCGGTCCCGTGGGGGGGGCGCTGCGCACCGATGCGGGCCGCTTCAGCCTGCGCCTTCCACGCGGCGGTCGGATCGAGTTCCTGTGCGGGCCCCATGCAGGCACGATCAGCGTGAGCTTTCGCGGGCGAACGTCGCGCCATGCGCTTGCGGCAACCGATATCGGGGACGGGGCGATCGTGGTCGAGGGGGATACGGCGCGGTTCGAGCTGCCACACAGCGACACTCCTGCCTCGTCGCCGTGGGCGCTGCCGGCGCCAGCGGCTGCGGCACCCGTCGGCACACTCTTTGTCGCGAGTGCTTCAGAGGATTTTGCCGGCTGGCCGCACCCCGAGATCGTTCTGCCGCGACAGGTCGTGATCCAGGCGGCCGGGAGCGAAAGCGATCGCGTGCGTAGTGAGCCGTGGCCCGCCGATCTGGCGGAGAGGTTGCAGGCTTACACCACGCGCTTCGGCGTCGAGCGGCTGGTTCTCTCTAGCCGACTGCCGGTGACGCCCAACCTTGAAGGCGCGCTCGCGGCGCTCCCGCGGGGGGTGAGCATAACGCTCGCCTGTGTCGAAGGCCCCGCTGGAGCCGCCCCACCCGCGGTCGACCGACTGGTGGCGGCCGGCCGATGGCTGGGCGCCCTGAAGCGCTTGAAGCGACGGGTCGAACTGTCGGCCGGAAGGCGGTCGCCCGGCCCACTTCCCGCCCCCGGCACAGGAACAGAACCGCGCCGCACAGCGACCCCCGAAGAAAGGGAGAACGGCGCGGGAGCGATCCGTCTCGTTGCCGGCGCCTGCCCCGATGTGCCGCGGCAAGACGGGTGGTCCGGACCCTCTCGGCTGCGCGTTATGGGGCCAGCGCGGGGGGTTCTGGCTCGAACCCCACGATACCCACACGCTGGTCCGCTCCG
>JBCBEP010000113.1:0-11031 GCA_038528605.1 Pseudomonadota bacterium | reverse complement strand
TCCTCGAGAACTGCACCCTCGCCCCCATCTGGGTCCGCAAGACGCCCAAGAAGGAGGCTGAGGACGTGGCGATGCACTTCCTCGAGAAGGTGAAGATCCCCGAGCAGGCCAACAAATACCCCGGCCAGCTCTCGGGCGGTCAGCAGCAGCGCGTGGCCATCGCCCGCGCCCTCTGCATGCGCCCGCGGATCATGCTGTTCGACGAGCCGACCTCGGCGCTCGATCCGGAGATGATCAAGGAGGTGCTCGACACCATGATCTCCCTCGCCGAGGAGGGCATGACCATGCTCTGCGTGACCCACGAGATGGGCTTCGCCCGCCAGGTCGCGAACCGCGTGATCTTCATGGACCAGGGCCAGATCGTGGAGCAGAACGAGCCGGAGGAGTTCTTCATGAACCCCAAGTCCGACCGCACGAAGCTCTTCCTCAGCCAGATCCTGGGCCACTGATCGGGATATCCGGCGCCGATCCGCCAAAGCGGGTCGGCGCGCCGACTTAGTCGATTTCAAGGCGAAATTTTTGTGCGCGGAGCCATAATTCACGCTCCGATAGTGACGCGGATCACGCTCGTTTCCCGCATTGGGACGTACGTCAAGCTCATGAGAGCGCCGGATCGTTCGGTGCTCCCGAGGACTGAGGTGGATCATGGCCCGCGATATCATGCTTTGCGTTCTGTACCCTTCGATTGCGATGACGATGTTCCTCGCGGTCGTGGCCTGCCACATGCCCTGACGCTGCCGCGGGCCTCGCCGGACTGTCCCCCGGCAAGGCCCGCCGCCCGCGGCAAGGGCGCCCCGGCTTTCTCCCTGGGCCGGGCCGCCTCGCCCCTTCAGCAAGGGCACGCCGCGTGCTGGCAGCCGTCGGGGGCGGAGGGTCGTCGGGTGACTGCATGCCCCGATGGCCCCCCGCCCCCCAAAATCCGGGACACCCTTCAGAAAATCGCAACACATCTCGGCTTTCCTTCGTGCCAGTGGGTCCGGAGAGCGTGGAGATGCTGCTCGAAAGCCAAATCGTCGCCCTGATGCCCGTCCAGCCTGCCGCCGCAGCACCGCGCAGGCCGGCTGAGGGCGGTGCGGCCGCGGGGGCGGTCTCTGGCCCGGCACCTGCCGCGCGGGCGGAGCAGCCGCAGCAGCCGCCGGAGCGCGGCCCTATCCTCGCCCCGGCCCTTGGGGAGCGCGCCCGCCGCGCCCTCGCCCTCAGCAACGCGGCGGAGGGCGGGCAAGCCAGCAAGGCCCCCAACGCCCTCACACCGGCGGAGCAGGACCTGGTGGACCGTCTCGCGGCGCGGGACCGGGAGGTAAGGGCACACGAGCAGGCCCATGCCCGGGTCGGCGGCCAATATGCCGGCAGCCCGAGCTACACCTACCAGACCGGGCCGGACGGGAAGCGCTACGCCATCGGCGGCAGCGTCGCGATCGATGTGAGCCCCGTGCCGGGCGACCCGGAGGCCACGATCGCCAAGATGGAGCAGGTGAAGGCCGCCGCCCTCGCCCCGGCCGAGCCCTCGGGCGCGGATCGCCGGATCGCCACGCTCGCCGATGCCGCAAGCCGCGAGGCACAGGCCCTCCTCGCCTCCATGCGCCGCTACGCCGTGCTGGAAGCGGCGGCGGCGGGGCGCTCGGTGGCGGAAGGTGCGCCCTCCGCCATGCCGGCCATCCAGGCCATCGCCTACAGCCCGTTAGCCGCCGAGGCACAGCAGCGCGCGTGACCGGGTGCTAAGGCAATGTTCGGGGGGCAGGCGCCGCGTGGCCTGGCAGAGCAGCATCCGACATCAAGGGGCGAGGTCCGGGAAACCTGGCGCTTGAGCCGCTCTCCAGATCCACGGATCAGGCCTAAGACCAGCACAGGGCCACGCGCCGGCGGCGAGACCCTAATGCAGGCGCTTCTCGTCGAAGATGATCGCATCGTCCCCGGTGAGCTCGCGCGGCACGGCAAAGTCGATGAAGTCCGCGCTGTGGGGCGAAAGCTCTGCCCACCGTCCCACGGGGAGCGTCAGCACCGCTGCCGCAGCCGTGGGGAAGTGCTCGAAGGCCCGGCTGCAGCCCGGCCTGATCCGGCCGTTCACCAGATGCCGCGCAAAGGCCGAGAGCCCGGGCTGATGCCCGATCACCAGCACACAGTCGGCCGTGTCGGGCTGGGTCGAGAGGATCTCGAACATGAGGGTGGGCTCGGCATGGTAGAGCTTCGGCTCCACGGTAGCCTCCGGCAGCCCGGGCAACACGGCCCGCATGCGCTTCAGAGTCTGCCGGGTGCGTTTCGAAGACGAACACACCACACGATCCGGCATGTAACCGGTCCGCTCCAGCCAGCGCGCAATGACGGGTGCAGCCGCCTTTCCGCGCCCGTTGAGGGGCCGGTCGTGGTCGTCGAGATCCGGGTCGGACCAGCTCGACTTCGCATGCCGCAACAGAATCACGGTCTTCATGACATCGGACTGTCATGGCTGAGCGACCAATTGGTCAACCACCAATTGTGCACCGCCATATAGCCAGACTGGCCCGGCTCTCTGGGGATAACGCGCTATCCGCCAGCGCGTGCAGCAACAAATGCCGATAGGTGAAAGGCCGCCTGACTGGGCGCAATTGTCGCACTTGCGGGGCAGGCCCGGCGCGCGAGGCAGCCCCCTTCCCGGCAGGCCCTGCCCGCAGCGCTGCTCACATGGCGCGCACAGGCCGCCGTGTCGTACCCGCCCTCCCCGAACGCCCGCACGGGGCACGCGCTCCGGCAGGGTGCGGCGCAGGGCGTGCAGGGAGAGGGGCCGGGCGGAACAAGCGCCGCCAGATCCAGCGCTTCGGCGAAGCCCAGCGCCCCGCGCCATGAGGCATGGAGGCCGCGCGACGGCGTCACCATCATGCCGATCGGTGAGGGCACCGCCCCCTCCGCGCGCCCTGCCCAGGCCATGAAGGGCTGCCAGGGCGGCCCGCCGAAGGGAAAATACGCCGTGGCACCCAGCGCGGCCGCAGCGGCCCCGATCACCCGGGTGGACCACCGGTCGAGCGGGTTGGCCGCGCCATCGAGGTATTCCGGCGACGCGCTGAACGCCCCCCACATCGCCTCGCCATCCGCCCCTACCATGGAGAGCGTGGCGACCCCCTCCGGCCCCTCCCCCGCCGCCGGGTGAAAGGCGCCGGTAACCGCCAGCCCATGCGGCGCGAGCGCTTCAGCGATAGCGGCGAGCGTCGGCAAGGGGCTCACGAACCGCGAAAGGGGAAGGCCAGCGTCCAGCCGAGCCGTGTCGGCCCCTCGTCCTGATGCGGCGCGAGCCCGATGGTCATGCCCTCATGCCCCCCCGCAGGCTGGTCGACATAGGTGCCGAAGAGCCGGTCCCAGATGCTGAGGTTGAAGCCGTAATTCGCATCATGCTCCGCCCGGTCGATCGAGTGGTGCACGCGGTGCATATCCGGCGTCACGATGGCGAAGCGGAGCATCCGGTCGAGCCCGCGGGGCAGGCGCAGATTGGCGTGGTTGAACATCGCCGCCCCGTTCAACACCACCTCGAACAGGATCACGGCGATAAGCGGCGCACCGAGCGCGTAGACAAGCCCGATCTTCAGCACCATCGAAAAGGCGATCTCCACGGGGTGGAAGCGGATCGCGGTCGTCACGTCGATATCCCGGTCCGAATGGTGCACGCGGTGGAGGCGCCAGAGCACCGGGATCTTGTGGCTCGCCACATGCTGCGCCCAGATCGCGAGGTCGAGCAGCACGAAGACCACGAGCACCTCGAGCCACACCGGCCAGTCCACGGCGTTGAAGAGCCCCCAGCCGCGCGCTGTAGCGTCCATAGCAGCCCCCGCCGCCGCCGCGCCGAAGAGCAGCTTCACCATCACGCTGTCGATGACCGAGACGCTCCAGTTCGTCGCCCAGCGCCGCGCCTTGGAGGCGACGAGCGCGCGCATGGGCGCGTAGCGCTCCAGAAGCGCCATGGCGAGGAAGATGCCGAAGAAGGCACCGAGGCGGATGACAAGCTCGCTGGCCATATGATCCCTCCGTTACTATCGTGAGAGATAGCGCGCGCGGCGCCGGCACTGAAGGCCCTCGGCGCGATGCGCGACCCAGGGTCGCGAGGGCGTGATCGGCTATTTCGGGAAGGTGCCGTCCAGGCTGATGAGCGTCCCGGCGCCATGCTCGGTGAAAAGCTCCAGCAGCACCGCATGCGGCGCCCGCCCGTCCAGGATCACCGAGGCCTCGACGCCCCCCTGCACCGCTGCCACCGCCGTGTCGACCTTCGGGATCATCCCGCCATGCACCGTTCCATCCGCCACAAGGCGCTGCACGGCCTCCACGGAGAGGGCCGCCAGCACGTCGCCCTTCGCGTCCTTCACCCCGGCCACATCCGTCAGCAGGATCAGCCGCTTGGCCTTCATGGCCGCCGCGATGGCACCCGCGGCCGTGTCGCCGTTCACGTTGAACGTCTCATCCGGCCGCGCGCCTGCCCCCACCGGCGCGATCACCGGAATGTAGTCGGAGGCGATGAAGGTCTCGAGCACACCGGGGTCGAGATCCGTCGGGTCGCCCACGAAGCCCAGATCCAGCGCCTGCTCAATATTGCTGGAGGGGTCGCGTCGCCCGGTCGCCCGCGTGCAGCGCATCAGGTTCCCGTCCTTGCCCGAAAGCCCCACGGCGCGCCCGCCCTGCGCGTTGATCTCCGCCACGATGCGCTTGTTGATGCTGCCCGCGAGGACCATCTCGACGATCTCGACCATTTCCGCCGTCGTCACCCGCAGCCCGTTGCGGAACTCGGTGGGGATATCCAGGCGCTTCAGCATGTCGTTGATCTGCGGCCCGCCGCCATGCACCACCACGGGGTGCACGCCGCACTGCTTCATCAGCACCACATCCCGCGCAAAGCGTTCCATGCCTTCAGCATCGCCCATGGCATGGCCGCCGAACTTCACGACGACCGTCGCCCCCTCGTATCGCTGCAGGTAGGGCAGCGCTTCGGAGAGGGTGCGGGCGGTCGCGAGCCAGTCGCGCTTCTGGGCTTTCCTGAGATCCATCGAGAGGGCTCCGGCAGTGTTAACGGCGCTCTCCTAGCCCGTTGCTCGCGCTGTGGCGAGGGGCTGCCGCCTCTCTCGCAGGCGCAACACACGCGCTGGATCGCGCGCTGCGGCCATCATAGGCTGCGCCGGCCGCCAAGACCGCTGGGGTCGCCGAGGGACACGCCATGGACGCACCGAGCGAGACCGACCGCGAGAGAGCGCCCACATCCTCGCCCCAGGCGGGCCTCGCCGCGGGGTTCGAACGGGCGATCCTCCTCTCCCGCTGGCTGCAGTTGCCCTTCCTCATCGGCCTGATCGGCGCGCTCTTCGCACTCATGATCGCGTTCGGGGATCACCTCTTCGGCCTCGTCGCCGGCCTCGGGCAAAGCACGCGCATCCAGGTCATCCTGCTCGCCCTCGATCTCGTCGACATGGTGCTGATCGCGAACCTCGTCGTGATGGTGCTGATCAGCGGCTACAAGATCTTCATCTCGCCCATCAATCTGGTGGACGAGTCGAACGTGCCCGGCTGGCTCAGCCGCACCTCGCCCGGCGCCCTGAAGCTCCGGATCGCGACCACGGTGCTGCTGATCTCCACGATCCACCTCCTGCACCTCTACCTGGACCCCGAAAAGGCGGATGACGGCGACGCGGAGTTCATGCTCCTCGCCCAACTCGTCTTCGCCATCACCACAGTGGTCTTCGTCCTCGTCGAATGGGCCGAACGCCACCGCGAGCGCTGAGGCATCTGCCCAGCGGCCGGAGACGGCTCCCACCCTCCGCCGCCGAGCGATCTGACGGATCGGCTCCGCCTCCGGGTTGCAGAGCGCAACCCTGCGACGCATTAACGAGTTCGCAATGTATTTTCGCGTGCGCGGTTACAAGATCCGGTGTATGCGACCGATATCCTGACAGCAGGCGCGACCAACGACGCCCAGAGCTAGCGATGCCCCGTCCATGACAGCAACGCGCAACCTCGCCAGCCTATCCTGCTGCTGCTGCGGTAACATGATGAAGGTGGCGCGTTCGGGGATCTGGACATGTGCGTCGTGCGGCTTCCAATCCTCCGAGCTTCAGAGTGGTGCCGGCACGGGAATAGACGGGCTGGAGGCGCTGCGACGGCGGAACTTCGAGATCCTGCTCGCGCGCATCGAGAACATCCGCCCTTTGCAGGGTCTGAAGCTGCTCGAGGTGGGATGCGCTAAGGGTTGGTTCCTCAAGGCCGCCCGCCAACGCGGTGCCGAGTGCTTCGGGATCGAGCCCGAGGAAGCCAACGCAGCAATGGCGCGCGAAGAAGGCTACCATGTCGAGACAGCGTTTTTCCCAGGGAGCGCATCGGCCCACGGGCCTTTCGACCTGATCGTCTTCAACGATGTCCTCGAACACATTCCGTCGCCGGACGACGTGATGAGGACCACAGCATCCCTTCTAGCGACCGGTGGTATGGCCGTCGTGAACCTCCCATCGAGCGATGGGGTGCTCTATCGGCTCGCATCCCTCTCCGCACGCATGGGCCAGGACGAACTCTTCTGGCGGATGTGGCAACGGGGCTTCAGCTCTCCCCATATCAGCTACTTCAATCCGACGAACCTGCGCATGATGGTGGAGCGGCACACCCCGCTGCGGGAGGTCGATACCTTCCCGCTCAAGACCGTCAGCCGACGGGGCCTGCGCGACCGCATTCGCTCGTCTCACGGCGGCCCTGTCGGTGAAGTTCTCTTCGGCGGCATGTGGACGCTGTCATTCGTGCTCGATTACCTGCCACCAGACATCCATGTGGGGGTGTTCGAGAAGGCGGCAGAGGATGGCAGAATGTCGCCTGTGGCCGACACTTCCGTAAGGACCGAAACCGAAGCAGCGCAGACAGCCCTCACCGGAGAACCGCACGGTCGTACAGCTCTGATCGACGAGGGCGGCTCCCGCGGCGCGTAGGAGAGGAATACCTTCGCCGATTACCGAGGCGTTGAGCTCGGTGGTGTCGGCTGGACGCTAGCGTCACTCGTGCAAAACAGGGGGCGACGATGCCGCTGATCGACATTCATGTTCTTGAAGGTGTGTTCACCGATGAGGAGAAGGGCCGGATGATCTCTGGGGTAGCCAAGGCCTTCGGAGCGGTCGCCGGAAAGACCATGGAAGATATGACATCCGTGCGCGTTCACGAGGTGAAGAGCGGCCATTGGGGTGGTGCGGAAACGGTCTGGACGACGGACCGCGCCCTTGAAGCCAAGGCAAAAGGGTAGCCGCCAGAACGCATGAAGGCGCGGGCTTCGGCGCGTTCGGGTCGGCCCGTTAGCCGGGGGTGAGTAGCCCGGCGATGGCGGCGCGCAGGAGCGGCATGCCCTCTCCGGTTTCCGAGGACGTGATGATGAGTTCCGGGTACGCGGCGGGGTGCTTCGAGAGCGCCTGGCCAACGGAGGCGAGGACCTTCTCGCGCTCACCCTTCTTCGGCTTGTCCACCTTGGTGAGGACGACCTGGAAGACCACGGCAGCGCGGTCGAGCATCTCCATGATCTCTTCATCCGCCGGCTTCACGCCGTGGCGGCTGTCGATCAGCACGAACACCCGCGCAAGGGTGACACGGCCGGCGAGGTAAGCGCGGATGAGCGCCTGCCACGCCTCGACCTTCGCCTTGGGTGCCTCGGCATAGCCATAGCCGGGCAGGTCGACGAGGAAACCCCGCGGCGCCTCCTCCGGCCCGAGCGTGAAGTAGTTGATCTCCTGCGTGCGGCCCGGCGTGTTCGAGGCACGGGCAAGGCCCTTGCGGTTGCAGAGCGCGTTGATGAGCGAGGACTTGCCGACATTCGAGCGCCCGGCGAAGCACACCTCCGGCAGCTTGGCCGGCGGCAGACCGTCGAGCGCCACGACACCCTTCAGGAAATCGACGGGTCCAGCGAAGAGCTTGCGCGCCGCTTCGACCGCTTCCTCCCCCGGATCCTCCATGGGCAGGAAGGGAACCGGCTTCGGCGTCGGCCCCGTCACGCGATGACCGCAGCGCCCTCGGCGAGCGCCCCGCCCTCGATCACCGTGGCATACACGCCGAACTCGGTGTGGCCGCGCGCCTTCCTGAGGCCCGCGACGGTCGGCGCATCGTACTGGCCGGAGAGCGGCGAGGCCTCGGTGGCCCGGCAGCGGCCGATGGGCTCATCCACGCGGAAGCGCACCTCGCCAAGGGCGATCTCCCGCCCGACCCACTCCTCTTCCTCCCAAGCCGCCAACCCCTCGAGCCAGAGATTGCCCCTGAAGCGGCGCACCTGCATCGGCTGGCCCATATGCTCGCCCAGCGCCCGCAGCGAGGCGAGCGACAGGATCGAGACGTAGTTCTGCGGCATGTCCGAGAGGTGTTGCCCGTTCGGAAGGGAAGCCGCGCGGTAGGGCCCCGGCTGGCGCTCCCCCGCGATGGGCGCGATCCAGGCTGTCAGCGCCGCATCCCCTTCAGCCGTGCCGGGCGCGAGCGTGACCGAGCCATGATCCGGATGCGACAGCGTGAGCTGCCCCGCCGTCTCGTCGTACCGCGCCGCCGTCCGCGCGAGTTCCGGCGTATGCGCCTGCACCACGAAGTTGCGGCGCGGCACCCATTCGGGCGCCGCAACATCGAAGGCGCTACCGCCATGGGCGATGGCCCAGCGGCGGTCGTGCGGGAAGGGCGCGCCGGCGGCCAGCGCCACCGAGGCGACGCGTTCCGCGCTGACGCCCTTCACGGGATAACGCCAGATCTCCGCGAGGTGCCCCATCAGCGCCGCCGCCTGTTCCGCGCCTTGCCACCGCCAGAGCCACGGCGATTGCCGCTGCGCCGCTCGTTGCCCGAGCCGCCGTCGTCCCGCGCTGCGCCGTCGTCCTTCTCGGCGCCGGCTTCGCCGTCCTCGGCCGTCGCAGCGTCATCGATGCTCGGCAGCGCCACATCGTCGTCCACGAACTCCGCATCGGGCTTCGCGGCAGGCTTCTCCTCGGGCGGCGGCTCCTTCTTCACCAGCCGCTTGATGCTGGCCTTCACGTTCCCGAAGAAGTCCACCTCCACACCCTGGCTGCGCATGATCGCGTATTGCTGGGCGAAGGTGAGCACGTTGTTCGCGGTCCAGTAGATCACCAGGCCCGAAGCGAAGGAGCCGAGCATGAACATGAACATCCACGGCATCCAAGCGAAGATCATCTGCTGCGTCGGATCGGTGGGGGCCGGGTTCAGCCGCTGCTGCATCCACATCGTGACACCCATCAGCACGGGGAAGACACCGATGGAGATGATCTCGGGCGCCCAGCTCACATCGTAGGGCAGGATCCCGAAGAGGTTGAGCCACGAGGTCGGATCGGGCGCCGAAAGGTCATCGATCCACAGCATGAAGGGCGCATGCCGCATCTCGATGGTGACGAACAGCACCTTGTAGAGCGCGAAGAAGATGGGGATCTGCACCAGGATCGGGAGACAGCCCGCAGCCGGGTTCACCTTCTCCTTCTTGTAGAGCGCCATCATCTCCTGCTGGAGCTTCATGCGGTCGTCGCCCGCCCGCTCCTTCAGCTTCTCCATCTCGGGCTGCAGCTTCTTCATCCGGCCCATCGCCACGTAGGACTTGTAGGCCAGCGGGAAGAGCACCGTCTTGATCACGAGCGTGAGCACGATGATCGACCAGCCCATGTTGCCGATGATGCCGTTGATGAAATTCAGCGCCCAGGCGATGGGTTTCGTGAGGAAGTAGAACCAGCCCCAATCGATGCTGTCGACGAAGTTCACGATGCCGAGCGCATCGCCATAGTCGGAGATCGTGTTGAGTTCCTTGGCGCCCGCGAAGAGGCGCGTCTCTACGGTCTCGGTCGAGCCCGGCTCGATCGTGGTGACCGGCAGGCGCATCTCCGTCCGGTACTCGATGGCCGACGTGCTGGGGATCGCCTTGTAGACCGCCGTGAAGGGCTGGCCGGCGGGCGGGATGAGCGTGGTCATCCAGTACTTGTCCGTGAAGCCCAGCCAGCCGTTTTCGTTAACCGCCACCCGCTCCGTCAGGCCGCCTTCCTGCGGGTCCGGCGCAAGCTCCTCGAGGTCGCCATAGCTGAGCTCGGTGAGCGTGCCGTCGATCATGGCGACGACGCCTTCGTGCAGGATGAAGAACGGCGTGGTCTCCGGCTCGCCACGCCGGGCGAGATAGCCATAGGGCGCGAGGCTCACCGGCACGTCGGAGGTGTTCTCGACCGATTGGCTGAGCGTGACCATGTACCGGTCGTCGAGCGTATAGGTCCGCCGGAAGGTGAGACCGGCCTCGTTCGTCCACTCCAGCGTCACCGGGCTGTCGGGCGTCAGTTCATCGCCCTCCGCCAGCTCCCAGGCGGTGTTGGCGCCGGGCAGCTCGCCGGGGTTCCCGCCCTGCGTCGGCAGCCAGCCGTAGACGGCGTAGTAGGGGTTTGGGCCGGCCGTGGGGTTCAGCAGCACCACCGTGTCCGAACCGGGCTCCAGCGTCTCGCGGTAGTATTCGAGGTGCAGGTCGTCGAGCCTGCCGCCCGTGAGGGCAATGGAGCCGGTGAGCGCGTCCGAGACGATCTGCACGCGCTCGAACCGCTCGAGCGCCGCGTTCCGGTCGAGCGCCTGGGCGGGCCCCGCAGCGCCCGCACCGGTGCCGCTGGCCACAACACCCTCGCCATCCGAGCCTGCCTGGCCCTCCGCCGTCAGCGGCTCCCGCGGCGGCTCCGGCGGCGGGAACAGCGCATACCAGGCAAACACCACGCCCATGGAGAGCACGGCTGCCAGTATCAGGTTGCGCGTCTCATCCTTGTTGCCGTCGCCGAACATGCGCCCCTCCGGTCCTCACGTCCCGCAGGCACTTATCGTCAAGCTTCGCTCAGTCCAAGGGGCACTGCGCAGCTTCCGGTGGCTTGGTGTCATCCCGCTCTCCCAAATTCAGGAAATCGAAGAGCGCCGCATCCGGCAGCTGGCTGGGGCGGATGTTGCAGAGGGCGCGGAACATCACCTGGCGGCGGCCGGGGCTGCGGCGTTCCCAGTCGTCGAGCATTGCTTTTACCTGCGACCTCTGCGGCAGCCAGGAGGGCCTTCAGCGCGCGCAGGTAAAAG
>JBCBEP010000112.1:0-11188 GCA_038528605.1 Pseudomonadota bacterium | reverse complement strand
CGCGATAGTCCGCCAGCGCGGCGTCCACGTCAAATGCGGGCGCCGCGGGGCGCGCCTGCTCGGCCGCCGATGCACGGCGAAGCGCAGGGCCCGAGAGCGGCGGCACGCTGGCCGCCACTGCCTCCATCTCCGCCATGTCGCCATTGCAGTGGAGGATCATGTCACACCCCGCGGCGAGGGCATCGGCCGCGCGGGCCTGCATGGGGCCGGCGAGCGCCTTCATCGAAAGGTCGTCCGTCATCAGGAGGCCGTCGAAGCCGATCTCCTCGCGGATCACCTGCACGCAGGCTTTCGAATGGGTCGCGCAACGGTCCGGATCGAGCGCGTCGTAGACGATATGTGCGGTCATCCCCAGGGCTTCGCCGGCCAGCGGCTTGAAGGCGGCGAAGTCCACCGCTTCAAGCTCGACGCGTGGGGCGGAGACGCGGGGCAGCGCCTCGTGGCTGTCGGCACCGGCGCGCCCGTGGCCGGGGAGGTGCTTGATGACGGGCAGGACACCGCCATCGAGCAGCCCGTCCACCACCGCGCGGCCGAGCGCCGCCACGGGTCCCGGTGCCTCGCCGAGCGCACGGTTGCCGATGATCGGGTGGGCGCCGGCTTGCGGGACGTCGAGCAGGGGCATGCAGTCCACGTCGATCCCCAGCGCGCGGAGCTCCGCCGCGATGATCGCGAAGCGGAGGCGGAGAGCGCGGGCGGCCTCGGCCTCCGGCAGCGACGTCACGGTCTCGCGCACGGGCGGCCAGCCAAGCCAGTGGGGCGGACGGAGGCGGGCGACGCGGCCGCCTTCCTGGTCGATGAGCACCGGCGCCGCGCGCCCGAGCACGGCCCGTGCCTCGGCGACGAGCGCAGCGACCTGATCAGGCGCCTCGACATTGCGGGCGAAGAGGATGAGGCCCCAGGGATTGGCCGAGGTGAGGAACTGCCGTTCGCCCTCGCTCAGCCGAAGCCCTGCGAGCCCGGTTATGAAGGCCGCGGGCGCGCCGCTCGAGGCGGCTGCGCCGGATGTCATGGTGCTCACGAGTGCCTAGCCACGCTTTTCGGTGTTGATTGCCACGAGACAATCATAACCCCGGACCTTCAGGGCCTGGCAAACGGTATTCGCCTCATGCCCGTCGCGGAACGGGCCGACGCGCAGGCGGTAGTAGGTGACGCCGCCGGAGATGGTCTGCTGCACGGCGAGGGCCCGGCCGGAGAGCACATCGCTGTTCGCCTGGCGCAGGCGCGCCCACTCCTGCTCGATCACCGCGCGGTCCGGGAACGCGCCGAGCTGGATCTGGACGGGCGAGCGCTCCGCCTCCACGATGAGATCCTGCTGTGCGGACGCTTCGGCTGTGCTGGCGCGCGCAATGCGAACCGAGAAATCCGTCGGCCGGTCCCGCACCATCGGCACGAAGGCGGGCGCAAACTCGCTACCCTCGCCCACGGGCGGCACGGGCTCAGCACGGTTGACCACAAGATCCCGACGCGGGCGCTGGGTCTCGAGCAGTTCGGCTTCCGAGGTGATCAGGCGGTGGACCTTCGGCGGCTCGAGATCTTCAGGCAGCGGGTAGAGCGTCTCGTCGCTGAGGGCGAGCGCGGCGATCTGCCG
The DNA here is from genome assembly GCA_038528605.1 of Pseudomonadota bacterium. Classification (GTDB taxonomy): domain Bacteria; phylum Pseudomonadota; class Alphaproteobacteria; order Rhodobacterales; family Rhodobacteraceae; genus Thermohalobaculum. Next base: position 9,600 of record JBCBEP010000112.1, on the reverse strand, counting down.
GCCATCCCCGCTGGAGGGCCGGGCCGGCTGGGTGCTGAAGACATCGAGCGCCCCCTGCACCGGCGCCGGGCCGAAGCCCAGGCTGGCGCCCGCGCCCGGGCCGCCGAGTTCGGAGACGCCATCGGGACCTGGGAGGACGGGTGACACGGCGGCGATCTGCGACATCGCCTTGTCTTCATCGCTCGGCGCGCCCGGCTCGGCGGCAAGGCGCGCCTCGGCCGGCGCAGCCGTGTCGCCGCCCGCAACGTCATAGGCAGTCACGTCCGTATGCCGGGTCTCGGTGCCGCCGGCACTTTCCGGCTGGGTCTTGGCCGGTCCGGCGGCCGCGCGGATCACCGGGATCTCGTCCGTATCCTGGCTGCCGATATTCCACACGAGATAACCGCCGCCACCGATGACCGCGATGGCCGCGACGGCGCCAGCGATGCGGGACACCAGACCGATGATCGGGCGTCCCCCAGCGGCGCCTGTTGCCGCGTATGTTTCCTCTTCATCGTAGTAGGCCGGCATTTCGCATCCCCTCGGCCCCGTTCGTGAGGCTCGATCCGTACTGCTCGGGCAAACTCACGGCCCGTCCGTGGTTCACCTCATTTCCTCAAGCGGTGCGACACCAAGGATACTAAGACCCCGCGCGATAACAATCGAAACGGCGTGGGAGAGGCCGAGACGGGCCTGAGACAGTGCCTTGTCGTCCTCACGTACCATCCGCAACAGCGGCTCATCCTGACCCCGATTCCAGAACCCATGGTACTCTGAAGCTAGGTCGTAAAGAAAGAAGGCAATTCTATGTGGTTCATGCTGATACGCTGCAGTTTCCACAATTCTTGGGAACTCTGACAGTTTTGCAACCAGAGATAGTTCTGCTTCATGCTGTAGTCGGTCGAGCTGCGTCTCTGCATGGTCGAGCGTCACCCCGATACCGGCCGCGCGCTCCCTCACCGAACGGCCGCGGGCGTATGCATACTGCACGTACCAGACAGGGTTCTCGCGGCTCTGCTGCAGCGCTGCGGTGAAGTCGAAGTCGAGCGGCGCGTCGTTCCGGCGTGTGAGCATGACGAAGCGGGTAACGTCCGGACCGACTTCGTCGAGCACGTCCCGAAGGGTGACAAAGCGGCCCGCACGTTTCGACATCTTGAAGGGCTCGCCATCCTTGAAGAGACGCACGAGCTGGCAGAGCTTCACGTCGAGCGGCACGCGTTCCGCCGAAAGCGCGGCCACGGCGGCTTTCATGCGCTTTACGTAGCCGCCATGATCAGCGCCGAGGACGTCGATCAGCAGGTCAAAACCCCGGTCGAGCTTGTCCTTGTGATAGGCGATGTCGGGCGCGAAATAGGTCCAGCTGCCGTCCGCCTTCTTGATGGGCCGATCCGTATCGTCGCCGTAGTCGCTCGAGCGAAACAGGGTCTGCGGGCGCGGCTCCCAGTCCTCGGGCATCTTGCCCTTCGGCGGTTCAAGCACGCCCTCGTAGATGAGGCCCTTCTCCTCGAGTGCGCTCAACGTGCCCTCGATGCGCCCGGTGCCGTAGAGCGACTTCTCCGAGAAGAACACGTCCATGTGGACACCGAGGGCCGCGAGGTCCTCGCGGATCAGGTCCATCATCGCGTCCGTCGCAGCGTCGCGGAACTCGGGCAGCCATTCTTCTTCGGGCGCGTTCAGCAGGCGGGCGCCGTATTTCTCGGCGAGCTTCTTGCCCACCGGCACGAGATAGTCGCCCGGATAGAGGCCCTCGGGGATCTCGATCTCCCGCCCATTCGCCTCGCAATAGCGGAGATAGGCCGAGCGCGCGAGCACGTCGACCTGCGCGCCGCCATCGTTGATGTAGTATTCCTTGGTGACGTCGTAGCCCGCATAGTCGAGCAGCCGCGCGAGGGCGTCGCCAAAGACCGCGCCGCGCGTGTGGCCCACATGGAGCGGGCCGGTCGGGTTCGCGGACACGAATTCCACGTTCACGCGCCGGCCATCACCGAGCGTGGACCGTCCGAAGCCCTCCGGATCGGCGAGGATTGCTGCGAGCACCCCGCGCCAGGCCGCCGGTTCGAGGCGCAGGTTGATGAAGCCAGGGCCCGCAACATCCGCGCTCGCAACCCTCTCATCCGCCGTGAGCTTCGCAGCGAGCGTCTCTGCAATCTCGCGCGGCTTCTTGCCGGCCGGCTTTGCCAGAACCATCGCCGCGTTTGTCGCCATATCCCCGTGCGCCGCGTCCCGCGGCGGCTCGACCGCCACGTTCTGCACGGAGAGACCTTCCGGGAGGGCGCCTTCGGCGACCATCGCCTCGAGGCAGGAGAGGGTAAGCGTCTTGATCTCGGCGAAGAGGTTCATGGGCGTCGCAATCTCGAAGGCTGGCACGCGGCCCGGCCGGCCGCTGGGGGCGCATACCACGCGGTGCTGCCACGGCAAACCGCTCGAACCATCCCCTGCCCTCTGCCCCCAGATGCACATGCACGCACGGATGCGTAACGCACATGAAGAAAAGGTTAACGCCGCCCACAAAACATCGGACATGTCAGATGCGATGCGATCAGGCCACGCAGCGCGTTTAGGCGAGCGCGGCGGGGTCGGTCAGGATGCGGTGTTCCTCGAGCGCATAGCGGTCAGTCATGCCGGCGATGTAGTCTGCGATCACGCGGGCGCGGGCAGTCTCCCCTTCTGCGGCCGCGGCGGCCCCGTACCAGTGCTCGGGCATCAGGCCAGGGTCGGCCAGGAAGATCTCGAAAAGGTCCTGCACCACCCGCGCCGCCTTCAGCCGCATGCGCCGCACCCGGTAATGGCGGTACATGCGGCGGAAGAGAAATGCCTTGATCGTGCGGATATCGGCCATCAGCGCGTCGGAGAATGCAACGACAGGCACCCCGGCCTCCCGGACGGTGTCCGCATCAGCGCCCGGCGCCTCGAGCGCGGCGAGGCGCCGGCCGGTCTCCGCCAGCAGATCGTCGACCATCAGGCTGAAGACACGGCGAAGCGCCTCGTGGCGCCGGCGCTTGGGCTCGACCCCCGGCCAGGTCGCATCCGTATCGGCATAGCAGATGTCGATGCGCGGGAGGGACGCCGCCTCCTCCTCGCTAAAGACGCCTGCGCGCAGGCCGTCCGCCAGATCGTGGTTCACATAGGCGATATCGTCCGACAGCGCGGCCACCTGCGCCTCCGCCGACGCGTGGGTATGGAGCAGCAGGTCCTGCCGCGCCTGATACTCGCAGATCGCGAAGGGCAGCCCCGAGATTTCCCCGCCTTTGGCGATGAGGGGGCCGTTGTGTTTGGCGATACCCTCCAGCGTCTCCCAACTGAGGTTGAGGCCATCGAAGGCCGCATAGTTGCCCTCGAGCGAGGTAACGATCTTCAGCGCCTGGGCATTGTGGTCGAACCCGCCATAGGGTGCCATCACCTCCGACAGCGCATCCTCCCCGGTGTGGCCAAAAGGGGTGTGGCCGAGATCATGCGCGAGCGCGACCGCCTCGGCGAGATCCTCGTTCAGGCCGAAGACGCGGGCGACCGTGCGGGCGATCTGCGCGACTTCGAGGCTGTGGGTGAGGCGGGTGCGGTAGTAGTCCCCCTCGTGTTCGACGAAGACCTGCGTCTTGTGCTTGAGGCGGCGGAAGGCGCTCGAATGGATGATCCGGTCCCGGTCGCGCTGGAAGGGTGAGCGGTGCGCGCTCGCGCCTTCGTCGTGGAGCCTGCCCCGCGTATGCTCCGAACGTGCCGCGAAGGGTGACGGTGCCGGCCTGTCCATCGCGTCCCCTGCCTCCCCTACCTGGGCGCCGCGGGTTCAGAGCCCGCTCTTGCATCGTGCGCGCCAGCCAATACCTTTCGGCTACCACGCAGGCGATGCGCAGCACAGCCCCTGCCGCCGCTTCGCCCGAACTGCGTTCTGGAGGATCAGATGTCGTTCAGCCTTCCCGGCAGCCCGCCGGAAACCGCGGCCCCGTCGCCCATCGCCGCCAGCGCGAGCGACATCGGGGTGACCGAGCGCGCCTTTGCCCGCCTTGCCGAAATCGCCGAGGAGGCAGGGGGGCCCGCCACGCTGCGCGTCGCCGTCCTCGGCGGCGGCTGCTCGGGCTTTCAGTACGAATTCAAGCTGGAAGAGACCTCAGAGGAAGGGGACCTCGTTCTGGAAGGCGCAGGCCAGCGCGTGCTGATCGACCCTGAGAGCTTGCCGTTCCTCGAAGGCTCCGTGATCGACTTCAAGGATGAACTCATCGGCGCGCGCTTCGCGGTGGAGAACCCCAACGCCACCAGCACCTGCGGCTGCGGCACCAGCTTCTCGATGTAACCCTGTTCCGGGACACGCCCGACACCCCATGCGAGAACCGCTGCGAAGAGAAGTACCCCTGAGCGAGTGGACGTGCCGATGCGGATTGCGACCTGGAACATCAACGGCATCAAGGCCCGACTGCCGCTGGTGCAAGCCTGGCTGAAGGAGAGCGCGCCGGACGCGGCGGTGCTGCAGGAACTCAAGAGCACTGATGAGACCTTCCCGAAGGAGGCCATCGAAGAATGCGGCTACAGCATCGAGACCCATGGCCAGAAAAGCTTCAACGGCGTCGCGATCCTCTCGAAGGGCGGCATCGAGGATGTGACCCGCGGCCTGCCCGGCGATGATGGGGACGAGCAGGCGCGCTGGATCGAGGGCACAGTGATGGGCGAGGCTGGGGCGGTGCGGCTCTGCGGCCTTTACCTGCCCAACGGCAACCCGGCGCCGGGCCCGAAATACGACTACAAGCTCGCCTGGATGGTGCGCATGGAGGCGCGGGTGGAGGCGCTGCTCGCCGAGGAGCAGCCCACCGTTTTCGCCGGGGACTACAACGCCATTCCAGAGCCGCGCGACGCGATGAACCCGGAGGCGTGGGAGGGCGACGCCCTCTACTTGCCGGAGACGCGCGCGGCCTGGCGCCGCCTTGTGAACCTCGGGCTGCACGACGCCACGCGCGAGGTGAGCCAGGCGGACGAGACTTTCACGTTCTGGGACTATCAGGGCGGTGCGTGGGACCGGAACCACGGCATCCGGATCGATCACCTGCTGCTGAGCCCGCAAGCGGCGGACAAGCTGAAGGGCAGCGGGATCGAGGCCTTCATGCGCGGCCGCGAGAAACCGTCCGATCACGTTCCGGTCTGGATCGATCTCGACCTCTGAGGCCGCGGCGGCTCAGGCCCCGCGGCGCCGCGGCGCGGCAGGGGCCCGCTCGGGCGCCTGGGGCCCGGCGTCGATCGCTCCCCCAGGCGTAGCGGCACGGCGCGACGGCGTTGGACCTGGCGCCGGCCGCTGGGGTGGGACCGGGCCACTGTCACCCGCCGCCGCCCGCGGCACGGGCGCGATTTGTGGAAGCGCGTCCGCCGGGGTCTGAGGCTCGTCATCGCGCTGGGCCTCGTGCTCCGGCGCAGCCTCCGGGAGCGGCTCGGGCTCAGCGTTTGCCTCCGCAGGCGGCTCGGTTCTCGAGATGGCCCGTACGGGGGTGATGTCCGCCGTCCGCGGGAGGCTGGGAGCGAGCGCCAGCACGCCGTTATTGCCCGCCCTCAGCGCCTCAACCTGCCCCAGCGCCTCGGTGAACATCGCCTCCTTCTCGAGCTCGTTCGCCTGGAAGGCGCTGACCGTCACCAGGACAAGCCGTTCGTTCACCTCGACGAAGGCCCGCCAGAACTCGTTGCTCAGGATCGGGACGGTCTGTTCGATGGAGCGGGCGAGGACGAAGAGCGCATCGTCGATCTCACGCATCTCCGCGATCTCCACCCCTCCCCCGTCGCTGCCCCGCGCGAGCCGCACCTTGCCGGCGTCGCTCGCCACGAAGCGCTCCAGGCTCTCGAGCGTCCCCCGCGCATCGCCCGAGACGCTGACGGTGACGAGCCCGGGAAAGCCGCGGTCGAGATGAAGCCGCTCACCGGCGCGTGTGGCGCTCGCCTGCCCGTTGCTCGCCCCGAGTTCCAACGCGCAATCGGTGAGCAGCATGAAGGCGGCGTTGTCCGCCAGGTCCAGCGTGTCGGGGTTGATGCAGGAGCCCGGCCCGGGGCTCACCACCACGGGCCGGCCCCGCGCATCGATCACCGCTTCCTGCGGCGAGACGGAGATCACGCGGAAGGCCGCGCCGTCGCGCACCCGCGTAAGCTCTGCCTCCAGCGTCGGCGCGCCGGGCGATACCATGCACCCGGACAAGAGGCTTACGGCGATCACCGGCCCGGCCCGCTGGGCCGAGGCCTTGGCGACCGGAGAGACGGGGCGCGGGGCGAGACCGGACACGCGGACGCTCACAGGTCTGCGTAGACGTGCCGTTCGCCCTTGGCGCCCGGATGGGTCACCGCGCCGTCCTTCGTCGAACCGACGAGTTGGGCGAACTTCCAGAGGGCGCCAGCGCCGTAAAGCGTCTCGCGCGGCGGCTTGGCCTTCCAGGCTTTCGCCCGGTCCTTCAGCTCCTTGGCCGTGAGCTTGACCTTGATCGTGCCCTTCTTCGCGTCGATCTGGATGATGTCGCCATCCTGAAGCAGCCCGATCGGGCCACCGACGGCCGCCTCAGGCCCCACATGGCCGACGCAGAAGCCGCGCGTGGCGCCCGAGAAGCGGCCATCGGTGATCAGGGCCACCTTGCTGCCCATGCCCTGCCCCGAGATCGCGGCGGTGGTCGCCAGCATCTCGCGCATGCCCGGGCCGCCCTTCGGCCCCTCGTTACGGATGACGATCACTTCGCCTTCCTCATAGGCGCGGTTCTGCACCGCCGCGAAGGCATCCTCCTCGCATTCGAAAACGCGGGCGGGTCCCTCGAACTTCAGCTTCTTCATGCCGGCGACCTTCACGATGGCCCCCTCCGGCGCGAGATTGCCCTTGAGGCCGACGACACCGCCCCAGCTCGAAAGCGGCTTCTCGATGGGGTGGACGACCTTGCCGTCCGCCTCCCCGCCGATATCGGCGAGGTTTTCGGCCAGCGCCCGGCCGGTGGCAGTGACGCAGTCCCCATGCAGAAGGCCCGCGCGCAGCAGCTCCTTCATCACGACGAGCACGCCGCCAACCTCCCAGAGATCCTTCGCCACGTATTTGCCGCCCGGCTTCAGGTCGACGAAGTACGGCGTTTCCCGGCAGATGTCGCAGAAGTCCTCGAGCGTGAACGGGATACCCGCCTCATGCGCGATGGCCGGCAAGTGGAGGCCGCCATTGGTGCTGCCCCCGGTGGCGGCGACCACGCGGGTGGCGTTCACGAGGCTCTCATAGGTGACGATATCTCGCGCGCGGATCCCGCTGCTCAGCAGGCTCATCACGGCCCGGCCCGAGGCCTCGGCATACTGATCGCGGCTTTGGTACGGCGCGGGCGCGCCGGCGGAGTTGGGTAGTGCGAGACCCACGGCCTCCGACACGCACGCCATGGTGTTCGCCGTGAACTGGCCGCCGCAGGCGCCTTCCGAAGGGCAGGCCACGCGCTCGAGAATGCCGAGCGCAGCCTCCGACAGCGTGCCGGCCTGCTGGCGCCCCACGGCCTCGAACATGTCCTGCACCGTAAGGTCACGGTCCGCGAAGTCTGCCGGCACGTCGGCGCCCTTGGTCGCGCGACCCGGCAGGATGGAGCCGCCGTAGAGGAAGACCGACGGCGTGTTCAGCCGAACCATGGCCATCATCATCCCCGGCAGGGACTTGTCGCAGCCGGCGAGCCCCACGATCGCATCGTAGGCATGGCCACGCATCGTCAGCTCCACCGTGTCGGCAATCGCCTCGCGGCTGGCGAGGGAGGAGCGCATGCCCTCATGGCCCATCGCGATACCGTCGGTCACGGTAATGGTGGTGAATTCCCGCGGCGTGCCCTGAGCTTCCTTCACGCCAAGCTTCACGGCCTGTGCCTGACGGTTGAGGGCAATGTTGCAGGGGGCAGCCTCGTTCCAGCATGTGGCCACGCCGACGAAGGGGCGGTGGATCTCCGCCTCCGTGAGGCCCATGGCGTAATAGTAGGACCGGTGGGGCGCGCGCTGCGGGCCTTCGGTCACATGCCGGCTGACGAGCTTCGACTTGTCGAACTGCCGCACATCCATTTCGTGATTTCCTTCCCTCTGCCGCCAGCGACGCCGCGGCTTATCGACTCGTGCGCGGCACCCTATCCAGCCGCCGCGCGCGGGACCAGATCCCAGCAAACCATCCGGCAGGATCGGCCCACAGGATCGGCGCTGCGGAACGCTCTTGGCAAACGCAGCGTTAACCTTCATGCTCCAAATATTCAGCAGTCTACCTGAGCAACGAAACAAGATAGCGGGAGGAAAGGATGCTGAATCAACCTGACGTACCGTTCCGGTCTGATGGAATTCGCCTTATGCGGTACATGGCGATCGAGGCGTCACGACGTGAACCGCAGCACTGTCGTCATGTACAGTCGCTTCATCGTCAGCCTGTTTACGCTGCAGTGCGAACAAGCGCCTATGCGCGGATCGAGCGCCACCAGGAAGACTGAGGCGGCCGGGCGTCTCTGACGTCCCTTCGAAGAAGCGCGGGTCTTCGGGCATGTGCCCGGGGTTGCCGCGCTCCCTGCGCCGTCGCGGCCTGCGGCGGTTCGGACACGTGGGACATCATCCCGCGCCTCTGCGCTCGGGCCCTCTCCCGGCCGCCCGCCACATGCCCCAAAATGGCCATGTGCCCGCAGTGTCTTGGCGCACGCGCAGGCAAGCGGGGCGAGCAGTCGGGGCTGGCAGGCAGGGCGGGCATGGCAGAAGCGGAACAAGCGACGGGTACCGGCGCAGCCGGGCACCGGGCCGAGAGCCCTGAGCCGGTGGGTGGCCGATGGGCGGATCGCCTGGCGACCGGCACAATCTTCGTGATCGCAGCGCTCTGGCTGATCGGCGCAGGCTTCGTCGCCCTGCCCGCGCCCTTCATTATCGATGGGTACATCTTCGAGGCGATGAGCGACGCCTTCGCCCGCTCAGGCTCCCTCTTTCTCGACAACGGGGTGGCGGACTACGGGAACCCTTCCCTCGCGATCCTGCTGACCAGGATCGTCGACGGCGCCCTCGTACCGCAGTATCCGGGCCTCTGGGGCATCATCTCGGGCCCGTTTTACGGCGCGCTCGGCCCGCGGGCTCTGATGCTCCTGAACGCACTCGCCAGCGTCGCGACGATGGCGCTCACCTGGCGGCTGGGCGTCTCCCTCTTCGGTGACAGGGCGCTTGCGCGGAACGCAGCCCTGCTCTTCGGCCTTGCAACCTTCGCGGTGGACTATGCCTTCGGGCTCTGGCCGCAAGCCTTCAGCGCAACCTTTCTGGTGGCAGCACTACTGACCGCGTCGGAAGCCGTGCGCGGCGACGTTCGGCGCGAGCCGCTGCTCGCCGCCCTGGCAGGCCTCATTCTTGGGGTGGGGCTCTGCTTCCGTGTCGACATGTTGTTCTTCCTGCCCGCGTTGTGGCTCTGGCTCCTCGCCGCTGGCCGGCGCCCCTACCCGTCGCTCACCCTCTACCTGATCGGGCTGTTGCCGGGCATGGCGCTCTCGAGCGCCATCAACATGGTCAAGTTCGGCAGCTTCGTGCCAGTGAGTTATGGGACTGAGGCAGGGGCCACAGATGTCATGACCTGGCTGCCTCTGCTGTATCTCGCAGCCGCCGTCGCCATTGCTTCGCTCGCCCTCGGATTGAGCCGGGTGCGCGCGATTGTCC
>JBCBEP010000111.1:0-11325 GCA_038528605.1 Pseudomonadota bacterium | reverse complement strand
TCCGCGTCGACCCGCCGCCCACGGTAAAGAGCGTGCCGGAGGCGCAGCCGCCGCCGAGCTGCATGCCGACGCCGAAGACAAAGGCACCGATGGCTGAGGCGAGGCCCATGGGCAGGATGACCGGGTGCATGTTCCACCCCGTCTCCGCCTCCAGCCCGATGAGCGGATAGGTCACGAGGCAGGCGAGCGCGAGCAAGAGCATCTGCGCGCGCAGTCCCGCGCCCCGACGCTCGCGCACCAGCCGCCGCCACGCGGCCGTAAACCCGAAGGCCGCGTGATAAAGCCCGAGGCCCGCGAGGCCGCCCAGGAACGCGCCAGCAGCATAGCGCAGGCCGTCGAGCGGCGCGCCCGCAAAGCCGCCGCGTGCCCAGAACGCGGCGAGGCTGACGGCGCAAAGCCCGGTCAGCCCGGCCGCGACAATCCCACGCTGCACCCCTGCATCGGCCATAACCGTCCCTTCTTCCGTATCGTCTCCGTTCCGGAACGGCCCAGATGTATCGCGCGTTCACTCGCCCGTCAGGCGCCTTTGGCATGCAATAACAAATCGGTGACTCCGCGTCGTAGGGCACCTGTTTGGGCGCATAACTGCGTATGAGGCGTCACGGAAACCCGGAGACCGATCATGCATGATCTCGAAGTCGCATCTGCCGCAGCCCTTACCCCGGCGCTGCGGGACGATTGGGGAGCGACGGTCGACGGCTTCCTCGCGCATTGCCGCTCGACGCCGGAGCATCTCGGCCGGGTTATCGAAGGCGCGCCCGATTTCGCGCTTGCCCACGCCACCAAAGGCTTTTTTCTGCTGCTGCTCGGCCGCTCGGAGCTCGTGGCTCCGGCGCGCGCCTCGCTTGCCGAGGCGCAGCGGCTGGCCCGAAATGTGCCACAGGCGGAAGCGCCACGCCTCGTGGCGTTCATCGAGGCACTTCAGGCCTACGCCGCCGGCCGGCCATCGGCGGCAACAGCGCGGCTTGGGCAGTGGCTCGACGAGGCGCCGGAGGACGTGCTGGCGCTGAAGCTCGACCAGGCCATCCGCTTCGTGCTGGGGGACCGTCGCGGCATGCTCGCCCGCACCCAGGCCGCCATACCGGCCTATGCCGGCCATGCGCATGAGGGCTTCGCGCTCGGCTGCCATGCCTTCGCGCTCGAGGAAAACGGCGCCTATGCCCTTGCAGAGAAGGCAGGCCGCCAGGGGCTCGAGCACGCGCCCAACGATGCCTGGGGCCTCCATGCCGTGGCGCATGTCTACGACATGACCGCGCGGAACGAGACCGGGATCGCCTGGCTTTCCCAGCAGACCGACGCATTTGCGCATTGCAACAATTTCGGCGCGCATGTGTGGTGGCACCTAGCCCTCTTTCACCTCGACAGAGGGGCGTATAACGAGGTTCTGGCGCTCTACGACGCGCGCATTCGGGCAGAGCACACCGATGACTATCGCGACATCTCCAACGGCGCCGCCATGCTGACGAGGCTCGAGATCGAGGGCATCGAGGTTGGGGACCGCTGGGAGGAACTGGCGGCGCTCTCTGAGCATCGTGTCGAGCCCGGCTGTGTCGTGTTCGCCGACCTCCACTACCTCCTCGCCCTCGAAGCCGCCGGGCGGCATGGTGCGGCGGACCGGATGATCGTCCGCCTCGCCGCGGATGCCCAGACTTCGGATCACGACATGCACGAGGTTGCCGCCGTCGCAGGGCTGCCTGCAGCGCGCGGCCTCGCCGCCTTCCGGGCCGGCCAGTACGGCACGGCGTTCGACGCGCTGCGCGCCTGCCGCGGCACGCTGCAGCGGGCCGGTGGCAGCCATGCGCAGCGGGACGTGTTCTCCCGGCTGATGATCGAGGCGGGCATCCGGGCCGGCCGGTACGGCGAGGCCGAGGAGGAGCTTGCCGGGCGCGCCTTCCGCCGCGGCGCCGAGGATGGTTTTACCGCCCGCCGGCGTGAGGCGATCGCCCGCGCCCGCGCCGTTCAGGCCGCCCAGAGCACGGGCATCGCCGCGGAATGAACGAAGCTCGCCCAGTCGAGGCCGCAGCCAGGCCGCCGAAGAAGCCGCGGGATCTGCGGCTCGACTTCTTCCGCGGCCTCGCGATGTTCATCATCCTGATGGCGCACATCCCGGGCAATCTCTGGACGCTCTGGATCCCCGCGCGCTTCGGCTTCTCGGACGCGACCGAGATTTTCGTGTTCTGCTCCGGCTTCGCGTCGGCCCTTGCCTTCGGTGTCGTCTTCCAGAATCGCGGGTTCCTGCTGGGCTTCGGGCGCATCGTCTACCGCATCTGGCAGGTCTACTGGTGCCATATCGGGATCATCCTGGTCGCGGCCACGATCGCCTTCACGATCGACCACTACGGGCTGGGCGAGGAGGGGCGGAACTACCTCGCGCGCCCCTATCTCGTGCCGGTCTTCAACAATACCGGGGAGGCGCTGCTCGGCCTGCTGACGCTGACCTATGTGCCCGGGCTCTTCGACATTCTGCCGATGTATCTCGTCATCCTCGCGCTCATCCCTGCGGTGATGGCGGCTCACCGCTACGGCGGCCGGCAGGGCGTGGCCGTGCTGGTGCTGGGCATGTGGGTGGCCGCGACCTTCGCGGGCATGGCCTACCTCGCCGAGCGGGATGGTGACGAATATGGCGGGTTGGCCGGCATGCTCGCGCCCCTCGGCGCGCCGCTGACCGTGCTGAACCTGCCCTCAAACCCCTTCGGCCGGGGTGTATGGTTCTTCAACCCCTTCGCCTGGCAGCTGGTGTTCTTCACCGGTTTCGCCTTCGCCATGGGCTGGCTACCTCGGCCGCCCGTGAACAAGTGGCTGATCAGGGCGGCGGCCGCCTTTCTCATCCTCAGCCTGCCCCTCGCCTGGCACAAGCTCTACGCGTACCTCACCGGCTGGTGGCCGGAGGGGCTGGGCGGAGCGTTCTTCTGGGATACCCGCGAGACGCTCCAGCCGCTCTGGACGAAGACGTGGTTCGGCATCTTCCGGTACCTGCACTTCCTCAGCCTCGCCTATCTCGCCTGGGTGGCGGTCGGCGAGGGGGGCTGGCGGCTGCGCGAGGGCTTCTCTGGCCGCCTCTACGCCCCGGAGACCTGGCGCAGGCTCGGCTATGGCGCCGCAGGGCTCGCGGCGCTGACTCTGCCTTATGGCTGGGTCGAGGAGATCCACCGCCTCGCGCCGGGGCTGGAGCGGGCTCTGCTCGTCGTCGTGCCAACGGTGGACGGCAAGTGGATCGGGCTCCTCCAGATCCTGCATCTCGTGAGCCTTGTCGCCGCCATCTGGGCGGCGATGGGGCCGGAGCGGCGGGCAGCGGCGCTTGGCCCCTGGTTCCTGCGGGCGGTTCCGGTGATCCGGAAGGTGGGCACGCAGAGCCTCGCGGTCTTCGTCGTCTCCATCCCGCTCGCCGTCACGCTCGGCTGGCTGCTCGACCTCACGGACAAGAGCATGCTGCCGGTGGCTGCGGCAAATATCGGCGGTGGCTGTATTCTGATCGCGGTGGCCTACGTCGTCGGCTGGTTCCGCAAGCAGCCTTGGCGCGGGCCGGCGCCCTCGGCGGCCGGCGCGAACGATCCCGATCGGGGACGGACGGGGAACGACGCATCGGGTGGGACCGTTGCAATGAAGGGCGGCGCGGTTGCCGCGGGCGGGCGCGATGCCCAGCCTGCACCCATGGCGGCGCCGCGCGGCTAGACTGCGCCCATGCAACGACCGCCAGGCGCGATACGGGAGACCACCTGATGTTCATCCCTGCCAATACCCGACCCGGGACGGGCGCGGGGGGCGCAGACTGCGACGCCGGCGCGTTCTCCTACTGCCCCGAGCGTGCGCTGGCCCGGCTTGCCCTGCCGCGGGCACCGCGTCCCGCCGGCCCGCTGCCGAGCGTGGTGATCGGCCAGCTCGGCCAATCGCTCGACGGGCGCATCGCGACGCCGACCGGCGCGTCGAAATACATCAACGGCAAGGCGGCACTCGTGCATCTGCACCAGATCCGTGCGCGGGTGGATGCGGTGATCATCGGCGTCGGCACGGCGGTGGCGGACGATCCGCAGCTCACCACGCGCCATGTGGCAGGCGACAGCCCTGTGCGTGTGATCATCGATCCGCGCGGCCGCATGCCGTCGGACCTGCGGATGCTCACGGACGGTGCCGCACCTGTCCTCGCCATCACGCTGCCGGGCGTGGCGGTGCCCAAGGGGGTGGATCAGCTTGTCCTGCCATCGGACGCGGCCGGTCAGATCACGCCCGCCGCCATCGTCGCGGCCCTTGCCGGGCGCGGGCTGCGCCGCCTCCTCGTCGAGGGCGGCGCCGAGACGCTTGCGCGGTTCATCAATGCGGGGCTGCTCGATGAGCTGCACCTGATGGTGGCGCCCATCATCCTCGGCTCCGGCAAATGCGGGCTCGACCTCGCGCCGATCGAGGCGCTCGACGAGGCGCTGCGGCCCCGGGTACGCACCATGCGGTTCGACGATGGAGACATGCTCTGCGTCTGCGGCTTCCCGCCCCGCGCGGCAAACCGGGCAACGTCGGCAGGGTTGGCCGCCGCCGCTTCCTGAAAGCCCTCCGGTCTTGCCGCTCAGCGGGACGGCGGCAGCGCCAGAAGGTCCATGTGCCCGATCCTGACCGGGCTTGCCCCCGCGCGCGCCGCACCCCAGACCGACGCATCCGCGCCGAGTGCCGGGCCGACCGCCGCGGCCGTGCCCGCCGCAAGGGCGGCGATGAGCGCGTCATCCGCCGGCGCGTCCAGCACCCAGTCCGACGTCCCCTCGATCACCGAGTAACCCGCGTTGCGCAGCATGCCGGCCAGGGCATCATGCGCATCCGGGCCGAGCGCCGGGCCAAGGCCCTTGTCCCGCCGCTGATCGCGATGGAAGGCCTCCAGCACAGCGGTGTCGAGCGGATGCGGCGGCTGCCAGTCCTGCCGCCCGTCATAGCTCAGCACCGTGAAGAACGGCAGGCGCGCTGCGGTGAGCGTGGCGACGAAGGCTGCGATCCACTCCTCGGAGCAAAGATCGAAGAGGGCCGAAGCCGTCACAAGGTCCGGCAGGGCTGCCGGCTCGAGCAGGGGTTCCAGCCCGTCCGCAAGATCCGCCACCTTCTCTTCGGCCGTGACACCTTCGGGGCGTTCCCGCAGGGCCTCCGCCAGCAATCCCGCATCGCTGTCCACAAGCGTCCAGTGCTGAGGCGCGGGGAGCAGGGGGGCGGTAGCCCTGAGATTGTTGCCCGCGCCGGCGCCAAGATCGAGCACGCGGAGGGGGGACGACGCCCCCTGCCGGCCCGCGAAGGCCTGCGAGAGCGCTGCGGCAACGCCGGGCGCCCGCGCGACGGCGTCGGCGTGCTCCCGCAGCGCCAGCCAGCGGGCTTCGAACTGTTCGCTCATCTGTGGGCCTGGGTTGATTGGGCCGAGGCATGCGTGCGCCCCGGCGGGCTGGGGAGGAAAGGGGTGAGCGCGCTGGCGACGAGGGCGGCGGTGTCCGGCCAGTCGTTCAGGGCGGCCGACGCCTTCCGCCCGCGGGATGCGAGGGCGGCGCGGGCATCCGAGCTTTCGAGCAACGGGCCGAGCGCCGTGGCGAGCGCCGCCCCATCGCCGGGGGGCACGAGGCAGGCGCCCCCGCCCGTCGCCTCGGACACCGCGCCGGCATCGCAGCCCACCACGGGGAGCCCGGCGGCCATCGCCTCAGCATAAGCCATGCCGTAGCCCTCATGGCGGGAGGCGAGCACGAAGAGATCGGCCGTGGCGTAGGCGGTGGTGACGCTGTCCCTGTCGGCAACCCCGCTGAAGGCCACCCTGTCGGCGATGCCCAGACCCTTCGCCAGCGCTTCGAGCGATGCGGCGCAGGCAGGGTCGCGCCCGGGGTCGCCGATGATCTGCAGCGTCCAGGGCAGGGCGCGATGCGTTGCGAGGGCTTGCAGCAGCACGTCATGGCCCTTGCGCTGGGTCAGTGTGCCGATGCTCAGCAACCGGGGACCGTCATGCGCAGGCTTGTGTCCGGCCCGCGCCGGCACCCGCTGCCGTGGAATGCCGGGGCGCGCCACGGTGATCCGGCGCCGCTCGACGCCATAATCTGCCGCCAGTGCATCGGCCGTGTGGCCGCTGGTGGTAATCACTGCGGCGACTGTTGCGAGGGCGTCTCTCTCGCTTTCGAAGAGGCGCGCCGCATCTGCCGGTGCCAGCCCGTGTTCAAGTGCCAACGGATGGTGGACAAGCGCGATGACGGGGCCTTGCGCCGCGCTCAGCACGTCGTCCGGCAAAACACCAAGGGCGAGCCCGTCCATCAGCACAGGCCAGCCAACCGGCCCCAGCGCGAGGCGACGTGCCGTCTCCCGCAGCGCGTCCGCTTGTGGCGCGAGGCCCAGGTCGGGCAACGGCCAATGCGTGAGCGCCGGCGCAGCCTTGCCCGGCGCAAGGGCCTCAAGAAGGCGCCGGGCGTACTCGTACCCGCCCGTCGCAAGGTCGAGCCTTCCCGGCACGGCGAAGAGCGCGTCGCTCACGCGCCAGACCCCGCGCCAGCCCCCACGCCAGCCCCCGCTGCATCCACCGGCCCTTCGAACCATGCCTTTGCCACATGGCTTTCGTTCAGCGTCACGCGGATACGTTCGATGCCGTCGCCCCCCGGGCCAAGCGCCCCGCCCGCCGCTGCGGCCGCCATCGCGTCGAAGATGTGCCGGCACAGGAATTCCGTGGTCGTCTTCTTTCCCTGCAGCGCAGGCAGTTCGTCGAGATTGGCGTAGTTCAGCGGCGCGAGGGTCGCCTTCAGCGCGTCATGCGCGCGGCCGATATCCACCACGATCTCATCCTCGGTCAGTTCTTCGCGCATGAAGCACACATCGATCACGTAGGTGGCGCCGTGCAGCTTCTGCGCCGGGCCGAACACCTCACCCGGGATGGAATGGGCGATCATGATGTGATCGCGAACCTCGACGGCGTACATGGGCTCTCCTCAGTAGCGGACGCGGGTGGCGATACCGGGCGCGCCGGGCGCCAGCAAGCGCGGAAGTGAAACGGGAAGTGCGTCGAAGTCGACGGTTTCGGTGATCAACGTATCCAGTCGTTCGTCGGTTGCGAGCCTCAAGGCGGCGGCCAGGCGGTCCCGATGCGTGGTGCTGGCCCGCCGGCTCGGCGCCACATGACCCACCTGGCTGGAGCGGATGGTAAGGCGCTGGGAGTGGAAGGCGCCACCGAGAGGCACGGATACCTGCCGGTCGCCATACCACGACAGCTCTATCAGTATTCCTTCGAAACGAAGGGCGTCCAGTGCGGTATTGAGACCTCCTTCGGAAGCGCTTGTATGAAAAACGATGTCGTAATTCTCGTCGATTTCAGTTTGCGACAGGAAGTTCACGGAAAAATGCGCAGCCTTCTCAGCGCGTTCCGCTAAAACGTCGGTGGCCGCGACGGAAAGGTCGGGCATTCGCGTGAGGACGTAGGTGACGAGCAGGCCGACGAGACCGAGACCGACGACGAGGATGCGCGCGCCAGGCTGCGGCGACGCGTCCCACACGGCGTTGAGCGCGGTCTCGATGTTGGCGGCGAGCACGGCGCGCTCTGGGGGGACACCTTCGGGCAGGGGCAGCGCCATTTCGGTGGGGAGGCGGAGGCGACGCTGATGGGGGGCAAGCGCGAAGACATCGCGACCGAGGAGCGCCTCGTCGCCGGCCACCACGCGGCCGGTCGCAGCGTATCCGTACTTGACGGGAAAGGGAAAATTCCCCTCCTGCAGCGGTGCCCGCATGCGCGCCCACTCGGCCTCCGGCACGCGGCCTTCGAAGATCAGACGCTCCGTGCCACGGCTCAGCAGGCTCGCGTGCGTCTCGATCTCCACCATGCCGGAACCAAGCGGCGGCAGCGGCGTTTCATCGACCGTAGCGTGGCCCGGCGCCCGGTACCAAAGGGCAGTGCTCGCATCCGTCATGTCGCGCCTTCGTTGAAATCATGATGATGCGCTGCAAATGCAGCGCTGCCCGGCTCTCTAGCAAGAGGTAACGCAATGGCTCCTCCGACAGCTCCCGCGAGCGTTGAGACGCCCAGCATTGCTGCGACGACCGATACAACCGCCCGCCGCAACGGGCGCCTGACGCCTGCTGGACTGCAGTCGCGCGCGACCCTGCTGCGCCGGCGGATGACCTTTCTTGCGATGTGCACCGTGATGTTTGCCCTCCTTACCTGGGGGATCGTGAGCGTCTTCGGTGCTGGCGGCTGGGTCACCACCGAATTGATTATCCTGACTGCCTTCGTGCTCGGCGCGCCCTGGACCATTCTCGGCATCGCGAACGCGGCCGTGGGCATGTGGCTGCTGCATGGGCGTCGAGGCGATGCCATGCAGGCGGCCGCGCCGCACCTTGCCGCGGCCGAGGGCGCCCGCCCGATCACCACCCGAACCGCCGTGGCGATGACCGTGCGCAACGAGCCGCCGCGGGCGAGCTACGAAAAGCTGGTTGAGATGCGCCGGGGGCTCGATGCGACCGGCTTCGGCCACCTCTTCGATTTCTTCATCCTCTCCGACACTTCCGACGCAGGCATCGCGGCCGAGGAGGAGCGGCTCTTCGCAGAGATGCGCCAGAGCCTCGGTGGCGCGCGCGTGCACTATCGCCGGCGCGAGCGGAATGTGGGCTTCAAGGCCGGCAATGTTCGCGAGTTCCTGATGAACGAGGGGCGGGAGTATCCGTTCTACCTGCCCCTCGACAGCGACAGCCTGATGAGCGCGCCCGCTGTGCTCCGCCTCGTGCGGATCATGGAGGCTTATCCGAAGATCGGCATTCTCCAGACGCTGGCGACGGGCCTGCCCACCAAGAGCCTCTTCGGCCGCCTCTTCAGCTTCGGCATGCGCCACGGCATGCGGAGCTTCACGCTCGGCTCGGCCTGGTGGCAGGGGGATTGTGGACCCTACTGGGGCCACAACGCCCTGATCCGCGCCGATGTCTTCCGCCGCTACTGCCGCCTGCCGGTCCTGCCGGGCAGGCCGCCATTGGGCGGGCATATCCTCAGCCACGACCAGATCGAGGCGACGCTGGTGCGCCGGGCGGGCTACGAAGTGCGCGTCGTGCCGGTCGAGGGCGGGTCGTGGGAGACCATGCCGCCGACGCTGACCGACCATATCGGCCGCGAGCTCCGCTGGTGCCAGGGCAACCTGCAATACGCCCAGCTGCTGGGGATGCGCGGGCTGAAGCCCGTCAGCCGCCTGCAGGTCATCATCGCGATGATGATGTATGTGGGCCCGGTTGCCTGGATGGTGATGACAGCCACGGCGGTCTCGAAAGCCTTCCTGCCCGATCCCGGCGGTATCGACCTTGCCATCGGTGTTGCCATGTTCTTCGCGATGTTCGGCATCAGCCTCGTGCCGAAACTCCTCGGCATGGCGGACGTGATGCTGACGCCGGGCGGCGTTCGGGCCTATGGAGGCACGCTGCGCTTCATGCTGAGCTGCCTTGCGGAGATGGTGTTCTCCATCCTCATGGCCCCGGTCATTGCGCTCCATGTGAGTATCTTCGTCGTCGGCCTGCTCTTTGGCCGGTCGATCAAGTGGGGCGGGCAGAACCGCGACGCCTACCAGCTCGGCTGGGGCGATGCCGCGCGGGCCTTCTGGCCGCAGACGCTCTTCGGCGCCGCGATTGTGGTGGCCATTACCTCGACGATCGGGACAGGGGGGCTCATCTGGGCGGCGCCGCTTGTCATGGGGCTCTGCGGCGCAATCCCCTTCGCGGTCTTCACCTCTCACTGCGTGCTCGGTGAACGCGCTGCGGCTCTCGGTCTCTGCGCTGTGCCCGAGGAGGTGCTGCCCACGCCCGGTCTCGGCCAGTTCGGGCTGCATGCCGTCGAGGAGCCGCGCCTCGCTGCCTGAGCGCGGCGCGAGCACGGCCGCACAAACCCTCGCCGCCTGGTGCGGATAGATCCAGGCGGCGCTCATTCCTCGGTCCACACCGGCGCCCGCTTGACGCGGGCCGCGCTTCCTTGTGAAGAGGCTTCTGCGGCGCCCATTGGCCCGCCAGGCCGGCGAAAGCCGCCCGCAGCAGCCCGATCCCCGGAGGCGAGCCCCATGTCTCTCCAGCAGCCCTATCTTCTCTTCCTCGGCGACGCGCCGGATCCGCTCGCGGCGAAGGTCGCTCAAGGCATCCGGGACTGGCGCCCGGGTGTCAGCGTCGGTCAGCTCCGCCTGCCGGGCTGCAATGCGGATATGAAGCTGCCGGACATGACGATCGCCGAGGCGAAGGCCGCCGGCGCGAAGACCGTGGTGATCGGCGTTGCCAACCGCGGCGGCTTCATCTCCGAGGCGTGGCAGCAGGTGCTCGTCGAGGCGATGGAGGCGGGCATGGACATCGCGGCGGGCCTCCACACCCTCCTGCGCGACCAGCCGGCGCTGACGGAGGCTGCCGCGCGCACCGGGCAGAAGCTCCACGATGTGCGCCTGCCCGACCGGAAATACCCCATCGGCGATGGCGCCAAGCGCCGCGGCAAGCGCATCCTCGCCGTGGGGACGGACTGTTCCTGCGGGAAGATGTACACGGCCCTCGCGATGGAGAAGGCGATGCATGAGGCTGGCATGAACGCCTCCTTCCGCGCCACGGGCCAGACCGGCATTCTCATCATCGGCGAGGGCGTGCCGCTCGACGCGGTGGTGGCGGACTTCATGGCGGGTGCGGTCGAGACGCTGACGCCGGACAACGACGTGCACCACTGGGACATCATCGAAGGGCAGGGCTCGGTCTTCCACCCCAGCTACTCGGGCGTGACCATGGCGCTCATCCATGGCGGCCAGGCCGATGCGCTGGTGCTCTGCCACGAGCCGACGCGCACCCATATGCGCGGCCTGCCGCATTATCCGGCGCGGGACATCTCCGAGCTCGGGCCGATGGTCCTTCCGCTCGCCCGCGTGGTGAACCCGGACGTGAAGATCATCGGCGCGTCGATCAACACGGCCGCGCTCGATGACGCGGCGGCGGAGAAGTACCTCAAGGAGACGTCCGAGCGGCTCGAGATGCCGTGTGTCGACCCCTATCGCCACGGGGCGGGCGCGCTCGTCGAGGCGCTCTGATGCCGAGCCTCGCGGTCGAGACGCGGCGTTTCGCACTGCGTGAGACCTTCACGATCAGCCGCGGCTCGCGCACCCATGTCACGGTGGTCGAGGCGCGGCTGACGGTGAATGGTGTGACTGGCCGCGGCGAATGCGTCCCCTATCCGCGCTATGACGAGACGCCTGAGGGTGTGACCGCCGACATTGAAGCGATGCGCGGCGCGCTGGAGGGCGGGCTCGACCGCGAAGCGCTGCAGGAGGCCATGCCCGCGCGGGCCGCCCGCAACGCGCTCGATCTCGCCTTCTGGGATCTCGAGGCCAAGCAGGCCGGCCAGCG
>JBCBEP010000110.1:0-11409 GCA_038528605.1 Pseudomonadota bacterium | reverse complement strand
GCTGCTGGGCGGCGGCGAGTTCCTCCTGCTGGAGGACGACCACTTCCTGCTGAACGGCGAGCCGTTGTTCCAGCGTCTCGATCTGGCGGCCGATCTCCTGGAGCGTGCTTGTGAGGCGCTGCTCACGCTCACGGGCCGCTGCGTCCTCCGCCGCCATCAGGTCGGTCTCGGCGGCGAGGAGGGCGTCGTGGAACGCGCTGGCGCGGAGGGCATCGAGGCCCGGCGGCAGGCGCAGTTCGGTGGTGCCGAAGCTCTCCCGCCCTTCGAGCTGGGCGTGGAGGCGCGCGAGTTCCACCGCGCGGCCGAGCAGTTCCTGCTCCGTCTCCCGCAGCTGGCCGGTGGTGCCGATGCGGGCGAGCGCCCGGTCCTCCGCATCGATGGCCGCGCCGGAAAGCCCGCCCGCGAGACCCGCCGCCGTGCCGACCGTGAGGCCCGGCGAGAAGGGGAAGACGCCGGGGCTCCGCACATCGCCGCCCACCACCACCGGCGCGTAGGCCTCGATGGCGATGGAGATCTGTGGGTCGGCGAAGAGCTGTTGGGCCCGCATCGCCTCCGCCAGGGTCGCCTCCGCTTCG
Organism: Pseudomonadota bacterium; assembly: GCA_038528605.1. Classification (GTDB taxonomy): domain Bacteria; phylum Pseudomonadota; class Alphaproteobacteria; order Rhodobacterales; family Rhodobacteraceae; genus Thermohalobaculum. The sequence goes on along the minus strand of JBCBEP010000110.1, from coordinate 10,834 downwards.
TCGAGCGTGAGGGCGGAAAGGGCGTGGCTGCCGAAGCCCGGAAGGCGCACGCGGCCGTCGAGATCCACGGTTCCTTCCCACCGCTCCGCCTCGCCGAAGACAGCGATCGAGACCCGATCCCCTACGGTCAGCCGATAGGGCTCCGCGGCTGCGGGCATGCCGGCCATGGCGCCGAGGAGCGCGAGGGTTGCGATGCGCCTCATGCCGGCTCCTTCCAGATGAGGGGGGCGCGACGCGGGGTGGGCAGGGCGTCCTTGCCGAGCAATCCGCCGGCCCCGCGCGCCCGGCTCGGCGCGACATGGGTGAGGACGAGCCCGCGCGGCGTGCGCCCGAGCTCCGCCAGAACCCCGAGGCCGCGCTGCACGTCCTCCGCTGGCGTCGCGCGGCAGCGCACGAGATAGGCCAGCGTATCCGCCGCCTCTGCCAGCAGGTTGAGGTCGGCCGCACGGTCCAGCGCCGGCCCGTCGATGATGATCGCGTCATAGGCCCGGGAGAGATGGTCCATGAAGCTGCGCACCTGATCGGGCCCGATGGCATCGGCCAGCGAGAAGGCGGGGCCTGCGGCGGCCAGGATGTCGAGGTCGAGCCCGCCGACGCTGCTGATGGCCGCTTCCGGCGGTACCTCGCCATGCAGCGCTGCGATCAGGTCGTAGCCGCGGGGCTCCGCATGGGCGCGCCAGGGGCTCGCGCCATAGAAATCCGCGTCAACGAGAAGCGTGCGGCGCCCCGCCCGGCGGCAGGTGGCCGCGAGGGCGAGGGCGGTCGTACTCCGCCCCTCCCGCGCGGTGGTGGAGGTCACGAGGATGCTCGCCGCCCGATGGGCCCCTGCGCCGGGGTCGAGCGTGAGGCGGAGCAGGCGCAGGCTTTCGGCGTAGGCGGAATGCGGCTCGCGCTCGAGATGGCGGGCAAGGCGTGCGGGCCCGGGGCTCGGTGGGCGCTCGAGGGCCGTCAGCACGGGCAGCCCCGTATCGCCCTCAAGCTGCGACGCGGTGCGATAGCCCGAGAGCGTGAGTTCCCGGCCGAGGAACGCACCGGCGGAAAGGATGAGGCCGAGGACACCGCCGAGCGCCACGATCAGCTTCTTGCGCGGATGCGTCGGCAACTTCGGCGTCACGGCCCGGGTGATCAGCGATGCGTCCGGCTCGGCCAGCGCCTCCTGCGTGCGCGTCTCTTTGAGGCGGGAGAGGAGGTTCTGGTAGACACGTTCGTTCGCTGCCGCCTCGAGTTCGAGCTGGCGAAGCGCGATTTCCGACTGGGACATCTCGGCGATGCGCGTCTCGAGGTTCTGGGCGAGCGCGACCAAGGCGCGTTCGCGGTCCTCTGCAACGGCCACGTCGCTCTCGAGCCGGGCTAGGATCCGGTCGACCTCCGCATAGATCGCCTCGTCGACGCGCGCCATTTCGGCGGCCGTGCGCATACGCTCCGGGTGGCGGGCGCCGTAGCGGCTGGCAAGCTCCGCATCTTCCTGGGCGATGGTCGCCCGCTCGATGCGAAGGCGGTCGATCAGCGGGGAGCCGAGCAGGTCCGCCACCGCGCCAAGCCCGCCGTTCTGCCGTGCTGTCGCGATCCGGTCATGCCGTGCCTTGGCGGCCTGGAAGTCCGCCCGCGCTTCCGCGATCTCCGCCGAGATTGCGTCGAGCTCGCGCGGTGCCGCCAGCGGGCCCACCCCGGTTGCCGGCAGGGCGCGCTCGATCCGGAAGCGTTCGACGGCGCGCTGGCTGGCGGCGACCTGGGTCTTCAGCACCTCGACGCGTTCTGCCAGCCATTCCGTCGCCCGCCGTGTGCCCTCCGTCCGCAGGTCGAGCTGCGCGGCGATGTAGGTGCGGGCGACCGCATCGGCGAGCGTCGCCGCGAGCGCGGGATCCTCCGAGCGCACGGCGATGTTGAGCACGTAGGAGCTGCCCTGCTGCCAGACATCGAGGTGGCGGAGGAGCCCGCCGACGATGGCGCTGATGCGCTCCTGCGGCGGCAGCTCCGGGCGTTCCTCCGGCGGGCTGCCAATGAGGCGGGCGATCAGCCCAGGCGCGGGAATGCTGGTGTCGTACTCGGTCAGCCGGTCGGGGCCCACGCGGCGCACCACGCGGTCCATCAGCAGGTTGGAGCGGATGACCTGAACTTCCGTTTCGATCACCGGATCGCTGAGCGTGAGGCCCGAGACAACTTCCGCCGCCGTCGTGACCCGCCGCTCGCGCGTATCGAGCATCACCTGGCTCGAGGCGGTGTAGACCGGAGCGATGAGGCTGACGATGAAGGCCGCGATGCCTGCGCCGAGCAGAGCGGCGGCGGCGATCCACCACTTGTAGCGGAGCACGGCCGCGAGAAGTTCCGCGAGGCTGATCTCGTCAGCTTCGGCGCGATAGGGCTCCGGCAGGGCAGGGGGACTGCCACCGCCACGCCAAGGGGCGTGCGTCGTCTGCCTGTTCATCGTCACAATCCCGGCGGGCTTCGGGACGACGCAAATCAAGGCTCGAGACGCTAGGACACGAGGGACCGTCGTGGCGAAAAACCTAGGGCCACAGGCGAACCCGGCAACACACGCACAACCGTAGCGCGACTCTCTGCTGCGTTGCAATAGAGCTGCGCTGCGGCTGCGAAGCAAACGGGTGCGAGCCGGTCAGAGCCGGTCCCGCACCTCGGGGCAACCAGTGCCTTCAACGATTACGTAGCGCCGACGGTTCCGATCCCCCGATGCCGTATCGCCGGGGTGGATGGTGAAGGACAGGCTGCCGGTGCGGGGCAGCGGCCTATCAAGCGCCAGCCGCGCGCCGGGGGGCAGGGCGCGTTCCTCTATGAGCCCCGCGTCGCTCCGGATCGTGAGCGTGACACCATCCGCGCTTTTCTCCGACACCTGCACGAAGCCGCAGAGGCGGAGACCGGCCGCGTCGGGCAGATCCACCGTCTCCACGATCGGATGCACCTTCTCCGCGCTGCCCGGGGAGAAGTTGGCGGGCACCACCGTCCATTCGCTGACCTGGAGCGGGCGCAACCAGTCGAGCCCCAGATAGGGCCGCCAGGGTGCACCCGGCTTGCCGCCGCCGAGGGGGTCGAGCACCCGGGCCTTGCCATCGACCACGGTGCCGTGGCGCCACGGCCCGCCAGAAAGCGAGAACTCGAAGAAACTGTCCGCCCGCACAGGTGTGGGGCCGAGCGAGAGGGATGCAAGGTCGAGTGGCGCGCCGTCGGCTAGGGCGATGAGGGGCCGCGCCGGCTCGAGCACGGGCTCAGGCACCGGATTGCCCTCAGCATCGAGCCACCGCGCGCCCGGCAGGGTCACGCTCCGCGCGCTGCCCCAGATCACCAGCGCCCGATCTGCGAAAGCGATGGCACGGGTGAGCGGGTCGAGCGCGAGGGCCCGCGCGTCGCCTGCCGGAAGCACGCTTTGCTGCAGGAACGCGAAGGCGGCGCCGGCGGGGCGGAGGGTGCCATCCGCTTCCGTCAGGCCCATGTTCGGAAACCATTCCTGTTCGGCCAGCGCATACCATGTCGCGCTCTCGACGCCGGCCGCTGCGAGCGCGGCGGCCATCTTCACCAAGTGGTCCGCCGCCTCGGCTGGCGCCCCGCCTTCGCGTCCGAACTCCGTCGCATGGATGCGCAGAGACGGCGCCTCGAGCCGGGTGCGCAGCAGGTCGAGATGCTCGCCCACATGCTCGGGTGGCGAGGTGTAGGGGTGGAGCGCCACGGCGTCAGCCGTGTCGAGCAGCCCGGCCTCCGCAGCCGCCGCAAGGTAGTCCACGGGTATCGAATGCGCCGCACCGCCGAGGAGCGTGACCTCCGCGCCCGCCGCATCGAGCCGCTGCCGAACGCTGCGCAGGATGCGGGCGTGGGCCGCCGCCCGCGCCTCGTAGCCGGAAGCCTTGAGGGGGCCCCAAACGAAGTTGGAGGCGTTGAACTCGTTCCCGATCTCCACCGTCGTCACGGCCGGGAAGCGGTCGAGGGTCGCGATGATATAGTCCCCGAACGCGTCGATCCCCGCCGGGCTCTGGACCGTCGCGCCGTCTTCGTAAGCAGGGTGGCGCGCGAGGAAGACCAGCCGCGTGTCGATGCCCCGGGCAGCGAGGATCTCGGGATAGCTCCGGCGCGGCCCGTCGAACGCATAGGCGCCCGCAGCCGTCTCCCCCACCTCCCACCGTACTGAGTCCCGGGCATGGCCGGCGTCGAGCGCCCGGACCTCGGCTGCGAGGCCGATGTCCCAGCCCTGGGAGAAATGGGTGGCGACGCCCAGATCCATCGCATCCTCCGTTCTCGGGCGCTCCGGTTCAGTACCTCTCCGAAAAGGGCACGGAAGAGCTTGCCTTCAAGCCCGGCTGCGCGATCTAATGCTGCAGCTGCGTAATGCCTGTGCTCGCGCAACGGTTGCTTGGGTCTCCACGTTAAGCCGGCAACGAAAGGGCAGCGCGCATGCGGATCCTTCAATGCGGTGTGGCCTACAGCCCGAATGTGGGCGATGGGCTGATTGCGACCTGCATGGCCCACGCCGTGGGGCGCCTCGTGCCGGGCGCGAGCATGCAGTCGCTCGACCTCGCGGGGCGGACCGGGTTCGCCGGGGAGGACCGGCGGAGCGGGCTGCTGGGCCGGAGCGGGGCACTCCGCCTCCTCTCCGCGCTGCCGGGCCCTGCGCGGCGGGCGGCGGTTCGCTTCATCCTTGGCCGGCGGCTGAATGCGCTGGAGCCCGAATGGTCGGCAATGCTCGATGACGCCGATGCCGTTATCATCGGTGGCGGGCAGCTCTTCGCCGATGCGGACCTCAACTTCCCGCTCAAGATCGGGCGGCTGGCGACGCTTCTCTCTGCCAAGGGGCTGCCCGTCGCCGTCCACGCTGCGGGGGCGACGGGGCACTGGAGTGCCGAGGGCCGCGCGCTCTTCGGCGAGCTTGAGGCGACGAGGCTTCTCTCGGTCGGCCTGCGGGAAGCTGGATCGATGGGGCATTGGCGGGACCAGGCGGCGTTTGGACCAGAGCCGACGCTCGCGCTCGATCCCGGACTGCTGACGGCCGATGCCATACCCGCGCAGCCCCCAGGGACGGAGGCACCTGTCGGCCTCGGCATCGCGGATGCGACGCTCCTTGACTACCACGCTGAAGATGGTGTTGCGGGCGGTGGCGTCGCGTTTCAGGTCCGGCTCGTGCAGGCGCTGGTGAAGGCGGGGTATCCGGTGCTCCTCTTCTGCAACGGCGCGGAAGAGGATGCCCTGGCGCTCGACCAGGTTCGGACGCATCCCGCGCTGGCGCCCCTCGTGGCCTCTGGACAGGTGGAGGCGGCGCCACGGCCGCTGACACCCGATGCCCTTGCCCGCACCGTCGCGCGCTGCCGGGGCATCGTCGCGCACAGGCTCCACGCGATCATCGCCGCCTACTCCTACGGGCTTCCCGCCCTCGCGCTCGGCTGGGACGCGAAGGTGGCAAGCTTCCAGCGGGAGGTTGGGCGCGAGGCGCATACGCTCACCGATCCGGATGTGAGCCCCGCCGATGTCGCGGCGGCGGCACGGGCAGCGATCGCGGATCCGGTGCCAGAGGCGGACAGGGCGGCGATGGCGGCGAGGGCACTGGAGGATATGGCGACGACGTTGCGGCGGCTCGGCCTGCCCGTCGTGCGACGAACCGCTGCCGAAGGAGGAGAGGACCGCGTGGCATGACCGGACAGCGCATCGTGATCGTGAACGACTTCAGCGTGGCGCGCGGGGGGGCGACCGCCCTCGCCCTGCTCGCCGCAGAACTGCTCGCGGCCGCGGGGCGCGAGGTCGTGTTCCTCTCGGGCGATGCAGGCGGGGCGGATCGGCTGGCCGCGGCGGGCGTGCCCAACCCCGGTTTCGGTGCTCGGCCACTGCTCGCGCGCAGGCGCGCTTCGGCGTTCATCGAGGGGCTTTGGAACGGGGCTGCCGCGCGTTTTTTGAGCGACTGGATCGCGCGCGAGGGGCGGGCTGACGATGTTTATCACCTTCACGGCTGGTCCCAGATCTTCTCGCCCGCCGTGTTCTCTGCGCTCGGGCGGGTACGGGAACGGCTGGTCGTGCATGCGCATGACTTCTTTCTGGCCTGTCCGAATGGGGCGTTCTGGGATTATGGCGGGGAGGCGGCCTGCCACCGGCGCCCTCTCTCGGCAGCCTGCCTCGCCGCACGGTGCGACCGGCGGTCGGGCGCGCAGAAATACTGGCGGGCGGGGCGGCATGCGCTGCGCCAGGGCGCTTTCCGGTTCGGCGCGTCGGGGCCCGAAATTCTGCTGATCCATGCGGGCATGCGGCCCTTTTTCGAGCGTGCGGGGTTCGATGCGCGCTCTCTCACCGTGCTGCCGAACCCTGTGGCCGAGGCGGCGGCACCGACCGTCGAAGCCGCATCGCACAAAGGCTTTGTCTTCGTGGGGCGGCTCGACCCGGAAAAGGGCGCGCTTACGGCGGCCCGTGCTGCGGCGGAGGCGGGCGTGGCGCTCCGCCTCGTGGGCGAGGGGCCGGAGCGGGGGGCAATTGCCGCGCTGGCCCCGCCACCGGTCCTGACCGGTTGGCTCGAACGCGAAGCCGTGACGGCGGAGATCAGGCGGGCCCGGGCGCTTGTCATGCCCTCCCGCTATGCGGAGCCCTTCGGCCTCGTGGCGGTGGAAGCACTGCGCCAGGGGGTGCCGGTGATCCTGCCCGCGCACGCGCTCATCGCGGCGGACTGTGCCGCGACGGGCGCTGGGGCCGTTTACGAGGCGCGCGAGCCGGGCGCCCTCGCGGCCACGCTTCGCCATCTGGCCGCGGATGATGCGGCGGTTGCGGCGATGAGTGCGAAGGCGCCTGCCGCTGCGGCGAGGATGGCCACGACGCCCGAGGACTGGCGCGACGGTTTGCTGGCCGCCTACGAGCGGACGGAGCGGGTAGCGGCGGCGGCGGAGTAGGGCCGCCGCTCAGAGCCCGGCGGCCCGTTCCGGCTCCAGCCGGCCCAGAAGCGCGTGGGACAGCCCGAGGAGATTGCCGCGGAGCCGCCCGGCGCGGTCGACCCAAGGCTCCGGCCGCAGGCTGCGCCAGGCATTGGCGGCGAGGTTCCGGCCCACCTGCCGCCAGGCCCGCCAGCCCGCCAGCGTGCCCTTGCGCCAGAGATAGAGCGGGTTGACGACCTGCGAGTAGCCGAGCCTCAGCCCCGGCGTACGGCCCGATTTCACGCCGAGATGCACCCCGCGCGCCTGCGCGCTCTTGAGGATGGCGCCGTGCTTTGCGAGGCGTCGCGAAAAATCCACATCCTCCAGCCAGGCGTAAAGGGGCAGGCGCTCGTCGAACGCGATGCTGGCGGCGGCTGCCATATCGCGCCGCACCGCCATGTTGCACCCGTACCCGTTATGCACCGGCGCCGCGCCCGCCGCCGCATCGGGCGGGATGCCCGCGGGTTCGGCGGCAATCAGCGCCTCCGCCTCCTCCAGCGGCAGGCCGGGGCCGAGGATGCCGTCCGCGATCACCGTCCCGGTGATCACCGCCGCATCGGGCCGCGCCAGCATCAGCGCGCCAACCGCGCCGAGGTAGCCGGGCGCGGGCACGAAATCATCGTCGAAGAACACCACCACACTGCCGGGCGGTGCATGGTCGAGAATGTCGTTCCGCTGCCCGCACGCACCGGGGCGCCCGCTCACGATCACCTCGAGCGGCACGCGCTCCGTGCTCACGCCGTCATGATCGCTCGGGCGGATGACGGAGAGCACGATCTTCTCCGGCGGCGGGTCCAGCGCCTCCATATGGCGGATGACCTTGGCGAGGGTCTCCGCCCGGCCGGTAGAGGCGATGCCGATGATCATCGGCGGGAGCCCCGGCGTACCAGCTACCTCGTCCCTCACGACCCGCCTCCCAGAGCCACGGGCATCGGGGGCGCGCCGAAGGACGGCGTCATCGCGCGGTGCTTGGCCTCCATCGCGCGCTCAACCTCCGCCTCGAAACCGGCGCGGAAGCGTGCCGCGCCGAAGCGTTCCGCGCCTGCGGCCACACGGTCCGCCGGCAGGTCCATGGTCTCGAAGCGTCGTACCGCTGCCATCAGGGCCTCGGCTGTCTGTTCGTGGAAGAGCACGCCCGTCTGCCCGTCCAGCACCGTGTCGCAGGCGCCGCCGCGCCCGTAGGCGATCACCGGACAGCCGGATGCCATGGCCTCCACCGGTACGATCCCGAAGTCTTCCTCCCCGGGGAAGATCAGCGCCCGGGCCCGGGCATAAAGGGCGGCGAGCGCCGCATCATCCACTCTGCCGAGAAAGCGCACATGCGCCGGCGCCTCCGATGCCAGGCGCTCCGCCATCGGCCCGTCGCCCGCCACCGTCAGCGGCAGGTCGAGGCGGCGGAACGCCTCCACGGCGAGGTCGACGCGCTTGTAGGGCACCAGTTGGGAGACCACGAGATACCCGGCATCGCGCGCCGTGGCCGAGACCGCACCGAAGCGGGCGAGGTCCACCGGGGGATGCACGACCGAGGCTTCGCGCCCATAGACCCGCGCGATCCGGCGCGCGATGAACTGTGAGTTGGCCACGAAATGGTCAACCCGCGCTGCCGTCGCCACGTCCCACTGCCGCAGCCTGTGCGCGAGATGGGAGAAGAGCGCCCGCTTCACCGGCCCCAGGGTCGCGCGATACTGCGGGTAGTGGTCGTAGAGATACCGCATCGGCGAGTGGCAGTAGCAGACATGCGTGGCATCCGGATGCGCGATCACACCCTTGGCCGGGCCGGATTCGGACGAGATGACGAGGTCGTACCCCGTCAGGTCCAGCTCCTCGAGCGCGCGGGGCATGAAGGGGAGATAGAGCGCATGGTGGCGCCTGGCGCCGGGCAATCGGCCCACGAACGTCTCCGTCACCGGCCGCTCGCGGATGCGCGCCGACACGCGGTCGGGATCGTAGACATGGGTGTAGATGTCGGCATCGGGGTAGCAGCGCAGGAGCTCCTCGAGCACCGCCTCGCCACCCCGCATGCCCACAAGCCAATAATGGACGATCGCGGTTCGCATCGCTTTCCTCTCTCGCGCGTTAGGGGGAAAGCGGGCCGGGGTCAGGGCCTGAGTGCGCCACGCATCTTGGAGTTGAGCATAGCGGTCGTGTTGCGCTGCGTCACGCGTCGAATCCTGTCTTAGTTTCGTCATGCTGCATTGCACCACAATCGCGGTGCCCTGCGGCTGAGCAAGTGCCTAAGTTCAACGCATCAAATAACTTTTGTGACGATGCACTGCCGCATTTTTTGATCGCGACATTGACGAATCGTGCACACGCCTAGATTGTGCAGCGCATAGGCACAGAGAGGAGCTCTCGCATGGCCAAGCTCTCACGCGTGAGCGTGAACGAGGCGCATGCGTACTGGGAGCGGAGCACAACTCCGCAGCGTTCTTCCCCGAGTTTCGTTCCTGCCCGGGTGAGTGGCAGGCTGGCGATGGGAGAGCCGAGTGGGCTCTACGCCGCCCATGGAAAACGGGTGTTCGACATTGTCGGAAGCCTTGCTCTCTTGATCTTCTTCGGGCCGGTTATCTTGGTCCTGCTCACCGTTACGGCCCTGGACGGGGGTAGCCCGCTCTTCGGCCATACGCGGATCGGGCGTGACGGCCGACCGTTCCGCTGCCTGAAGATCAGGTCGATGGTCTGCAATGCCGATGAGGTACTGCAGCATCTTCTGGCGACCGATCCTGGCATACGGGCGGAGTGGTATCGGGCCTTCAAGCTCGAAAACGACCCGAGGATCACGGCCCTTGGCGCGTTCCTGCGGAAGACGAGCCTTGATGAGCTCCCCCAGCTGATCAACGTTCTTCGCGGTGAGATGAGCCTCGTGGGGCCACGGCCAGTGCCTTCGGCGGAGCTCGAGCGGTATGGCCGCGCCCGGAGGATCTACATGACCGTTCGGCCCGGTATCACCGGTCTCTGGCAGGTGTCCGGGCGTAATGACGTCAGCTACGCGCGCCGTGTGGCCATGGATATCTGCTACGTGCGCAAGCTCACCTTCCTGCGCGACATCGGCATTCTGCTTGCCACCGTCGGCGCGATGCTCAAGACTACCGGTAAGTGACTGGTGGCCGGCACTGAACCGACTATCCAGCACGGAACCGTTGCGTTTCGGTTGGTTGTTGGACCGGCCACTGGCATCTGGATGGCGTCCGCAAGGGTCGTGACCGATCTCTAGGCCACGACCGCCTTCTCGGAAGCGAGGCCGAGGCGCGGGCAGCCGGCAGGACCGGTGGGGGGCCCGCATGAAGGACTTTGAGGACGACGAACGGCGCACCGGTTCGGGCGACGACGTCGAGGCGCCAAAGCGCAGCTTTCTGGCGAGCCCGATCCTGTGGCTTTCGGCCATCGCCTTCTGGGGGGTGATCGCCTACCTGCTGCTTTGAGCGACGGGTGCAGGCAGCGCGCAGAAGGTATCCGAGGCCGACGAGCAAGAGACCGCCGAATGTTCCGCGGGAACAGTGGCTTCGGGTGAGAGGGGGCGGCGCGTCCATCAGACGGCGATGATGAGCTTGCCCGTGTTCTCGCCGCTGTAGAGCATCCGGATGGCACCGGGTGCGGCCTCCGGGCCGTCGAGGATATGCTCGCGGGTGGTGAGCGCGCCGGCGCGGAGCCAGCCTGCGAGCGCATCGCGCGCTTCGCTCAACCGCTCCTTATAGTCGAAGATCAGGAAGCCCTGCATGCGCGCGCGGGCGACCAAGAGCTGGCGGTGGACGCGGGGGCCGATGGGGAGCGGGTCCCATTCCGTAATCGCCGCCGTGCCGCAGATGGTGATGCGGGCACCCTGGGCGAGGCGGGTCATCACCGCGTCCGAGATCGGCCCGCAGGTATTGTCGAAGTAACAGTCGACACCGTGGGGGCAGTGGGTGGCGAGCGCCTCGGCCACGTCCTCCGCCTTGTAGTCGATCGCC
>JBCBEP010000109.1:0-11439 GCA_038528605.1 Pseudomonadota bacterium | reverse complement strand
GCGACTTCCAGCCCGCCGGCGTGCGGGTGCAGGTGGACGGCAACGAGGTCCGCTCCGCGCCCTTCGAGCAGTGCCAGCAGGGCGGCTGTGTGGTCCGCCAGCCCATGAGCCAGGCTTTCCTCGACGAGATGCGCGCAGGCTCGACCGCGAAGGTCACCCTCGTCGCCGTACCGCGCCAGGAGGTGAGCGTCAGCATTTCCCTGACCGGTTTCACCCGCGCCTACAACGAGATCACGCCCTGACCTGACAGGGCACTGCGCGCGACTGCGCCTCCCGCGCTTCTGCGCCGAGGGTCAGTCGCGGAAGGCGCGGAAGGCCAGCACAGCGTTGAGCCCGCCGAAGGCGAAGGCGTTGGAGAGGGCCGCATCCACGGGGATCTCCCGCGCCGTGTTCGGCACAACGTCGAGCCCGATCTCGGGGTCTTCCTCGTCGCGATTGATCGTGGGCGCGACCACCCCGCGGTCGAGCGCCAACAGGCAGGCCGCAGCCTCCAGCGCGCCGGCAGCCCCGATGGCATGGCCGTGCATGGATTTGGTGGAGGAGACCATGACCTTCTCCGCCGCCACGCCCAGAACGCTCTTGATCGCGGCAGCTTCCGTCCGGTCGTTCAGCGCGGTCGCCGTGCCGTGGGCGTTGATGTAGCCCACCTCATCCGCGGCCATCCCCGCATCCTTCAGCGCCCCGCGCATCGCCCCCGCAGCTCCCTCGACGGCCGGCGCCACGATGTCGGCCGCATCGGCCGAAGCGCCTGCCCCGGCGATCTCGCCCAGGATCACGGCGCCACGGGCCTTCGCTGCCTCCAACTCCTCGAGGATCAGGATCGCAGCGCCCTCGCCCAGCACCATGCCATTGCGGTTCTTCGAGAACGGGCGGCAACCGTCCTTCGACATCACGCGCAGCCCTTCCCAGGCCTTGATGCCGCCGAAGCAGAGCACGCTCTCCGTCCCCCCCGTCACCGCCGCATCGGCGGCACCTGAGCGCACGAGGTGGAAGGCCTGGCCGATGGCGTGGTTCGACGAGGCGCAAGCGGTGGCGACCGACCAGCTCGGCCCCATCAGCCCATGCGCCATCGAGACCTGTGAGACCGGCGCGTTCGCCATCAGCCGTGGAATGATGAAAGGGTGAACCCGATTCTTCTGCTCTTCGTAGACGATCCGGTAGTTCTCGTCCTGCGTATGGAGCCCACCCATGGCAGTGGCGATGATCACCGCGGTCTGCTCGCCGAGACCGTCCGCCTTGAAGTCGATGCCGGATTGTTCGACCGCCTCTGCCGTCGCGGTCAGCGCCATCTGGGTGATGCGATCGTAGAGGAGAAGCTCCTGGCGGCCCCAGCGCTCCGTGCCGATATAGCCCTTCGCCTCGCCGGCGATCTTGATCATGAGGCGGGAGGGGTCGATCAGCTCGATCGGCCCGATGCCGTTCCGGCCCTCGGCCAGCCCCTCAAGATGCGCCTCGCGGCCGACGCCAAGCGCAGACACCACGCCAAGCCCGGTGACGACGACCCTGCGGCCGCCCGCTGCCGACCCCATGTTCAGGCCTTCTCGGCGATGAGCTTCTTCACGCCCTCAACGATCTTGCCGACATTCTCGATGTCGAAATCGCTCTCGGCGGGCTCGTTGGCGTTGTAGGGCACCGAAATGTCGAACGCTTCCTCGATCCCGAACACGACCTCCACGAGCGCGAGGCTGTCGAGCCCCAGATCGTCGAGCGTGGTCTCGGGCGTGACGGCGTCCGGTTCGACCATCGCCTGCTCTGCGATGATCTCCACCACGCGGCTGTAGACCTCGTCGCTCATCGTCTCCTCCCGTGGCCCTTGCGGCCCTCTCTATCCCGCTCCTGCGAAACGATCAAAGGCCGAGCTTCGCCCTGATCGCCCGCAGCTGCTCGAGCGCCTTGGGTAGTCGCTTCAACGCCATAATCTGCGCATAGGCCTGCTCGCGGCTCATGGCCGGCACGCCCATCATCACGCTGCCGGGCTTGATGTCAGAGCCCACCAGCGTGCCGCCCGCCAGCACACAGTCATCCCCGATGGTGATATGGTCGCCAACCCCGACCTGGCCGCCCAGCACCACGCGGGAGCCGATGCGGCAGGACCCGGCGATGCCCACCTGGCCACAGAGCATGCTGGTGCTCCCCACCTGCACGTTGTGCCCGATCATCACCTGGTTATCGATCTTGGTACCGGAGCCGATGGTCGTGTCAGCGATCGTGCCGCGATCGATGCAGGTCGCGGCGCCGATCTCTACATCGTCCCCCACCACCACCGTGCCGAGGGAGGCGATGCGGCGGAGGGCGATGTTGCGCGAGGCTTCATCGACCCGGCCCGTGGCCTTCGCCGCCTCCACCGCGCCGCGCTCGGGCGTGACATAGCTGAACCCGTCGCCCCCGATGCAGGCATTGGCCTGCACCAGGCAGCGGGCGCCGAGGCGCACGCCACGGGCAATCCGCACGCCAGGGTGGATGACGCTGCCCGCGCCAATTTCGGCATCGGCCCCGATGGTCACGTGGCCGGCAACCCGCACCCCATCGCCCAGCGTCGCGCCTGCACGCACCGTGCTGTAGGGTCCGATCCACACATCCTCGCCAAGCCGAGCGGCCGGGTCGACCATCGCGGTGGGATGAATGCCGGGGTCAAGATCCTCCGGCGGCGCAAAGGCGCCCGTGATCCCCGCGAGGGCAAGGCGGGCACGCGGCGCGAAGAGGGCCGCGTCGAGCCCCATCGCCTGCCAGTCCGCCTCCGGCCACACCACGGCAGCGCGAGCGGCGGAGGCGCGCAACGCGTCCTCGTATTTCGGCGACATGGCGAGTGCGAGATCGCCCGCGCAGGCAACCGCAGGTTCGGCGGGCCGCACGACCGAGAGCGACACGTCCCCCACGGCCTCGAGACCCGTCGCAGCGGCGATTTCGGCGATCGAGTGCGTCATGGGTTCCGCCCTTGCCTCAAGCCGCGCCCTGTTATCGGCGCCGGCGGAGCGATGCAAGATCGGCCGTCACGGCTTGAGACGGGATCGCTGGCAGGCGGCCGCGACCGCACCGGAAGGCGTCAGCCCTGCGGCAGGCTGACACCCAGCTTCTCGAGCGCTTCGGCCACCAGCGCGTCGCGGCGGTAGACGTCGCGGCGGAACTGCGCGGTCCCCTGCTCGTCCTGCCATGCGGTCCGGTAGATCAGATGCACCGGCAGCTTGCGGTCGAGCTCCACGTAGCGCTCCCGCCCGCGGCGCACCCAGGCCTCGAAGCTGCCGGCCGGATCGTCCACCTGGCCCTCGAGCAGCACCTTCGCGAACTCGTCCGGCGTCTCCACCCGGACACAGCCGTGGCTGTAGGCCCGATGATCCCGCTTGAAGAGGCGCTTCTGCGGCGTGTCATGCAGGTAGATCGCATGCTTGTTGGGGAACATGAACTTCACCTTGCCCAGCGCATTGCCGCGGCCCGGCCGCTGCTGCACCCGGCCCGGGAAGGTGCCCGGCGTGATGAACTCCCACTCGACCAGCGACGCGTCCGCCCCGACAAGCCGCATGTTCTTGGCCGCCAGATAGCCCGGATCAGCCTGCAGCTTCGGCAGGATCTCGTTCACCGCGATCGACCTTGGGACGTACCAGGTGGGGTTCACCACCATGTGGTCCATCTCGTGGCTGAACTCGACCGTCTGGTGCTTGTACTTGCCAATCACCACGCGGCTCTCGTAGCGCACGGTCTCATCGGCGCGGTAGACGCGCACCTTGTAGTCCGGAAGGTTGGTGACGATCCGGGCGCCGCGCATCCGCTCGTTGTTCCAGCGCGCGCGCTCAAGGTTCACCGCAAGCTGGCGCGCACGCGTGCCCGGCGAAGTGTTGAGCGCGTCGAGCGTCGCGGGCCCCACCACGCCATCCTCGTTCAGCCCGTGGCGCGCCTGAAAGCGCTTCACCGCCTCCTCCAGCGCCGCATCAAACCGGCGGTCATCCGGCCCGCCGGTGTCGATCGGTACATCCGCCGTGATATCCGCGGCGGCAACAACCGTGCGGTCGCTCCCCGCCGTGGCGCTGTCGTCGGCGATATCGCCCATCGCCCGCAGACGCGCCCGCAGCGCTGCCACGCGGGCGCTCCGATCACCGATCCTCAGGGTGGAGCCCTTGGCGACCGTCGGCCCCCAGGCACCCGGCTCTTCCGCCAGCGCGCTCAGCCGCGCGAAATCCACGAGCAGGGCCTGGTAATCAGCCGTCTGCGGCGCAAGACCGGCGAGCAGACGGTCAAGCTCCCGCGAGGCACCGAGGCGGGAGAGCAGCTCGTCCGGGTCGGGGCGCGCGGGGTCCACGTCAAGATTGCGCGAGAGCCGCCGTGGCTCCAGCACGCCTGAGCCGAGGTCGCGCGCGAGTTTCAGGTAGGTGCGCGTGAACTGCCGCTCCGCCGTCGCGTCCCAGGGCCGCTTCAACGCCGCTTCCATCTGCGCCCGGTCGTACCGGCTGGGCGAAAGCGCGTGTGCCTCCACGCCTTCCACAGCGGCCAGAAGCGCACGGGCGCCCGAGGGCGAGATCACACCCTTGCCCTTCGACCAGACCGGCGCATAGCCCCGGGCTGCGTAGAACCAGTCGAGCTGCCGGTCCATCGCGTCGCCGCTCCCCAGCAGCGCATCGAGACCAGACATCGCATGGGGGCTCACCGTGCTCACCGGGGCGGAATAGGTGATCGCGTCTTTGGCACCGATGCCGATCTGCGTGGTTCCGGCGCCGGCGCTCTGCGCGGAAGCGCTCGCGGCCAGCAACGTCACCGCTGAGGCCAGCACCGCCCCACTGAACGCCGCCATGGCGCGATCCACGGAAGTCCGGTCAGAAAAGTGAGCGTTCATAAGCGCAACCTCGCCGCGACAAAAGTCTGTTCTCGATACCATAGCCGCTGGCGCAGCGTCGCCGCTAATCTCGGCCGCCCACCCGCGGGTCGACATGCTTTCGCATGCCTCGTGTGAAAATTGCCGCAACACACCACGATACCCCGGCGAACGCGGCATTCCCCGGGCGCGGCTTCAATGTCACCCGTGGGATACCAGTGCTGATATGCAACGCGCTATGACACGTTTGCAACTTGGAAGGAATTTTTTTGTATGCCATAGCTGCGGCAAAGAATGACGCCGTCGGTGAAGAAGTTCACAGAACGGAACAAGGGGCAGAAGATTGAGCATCCGGTACACCGTATCCGGCGGCCTGACCCGTCGAACTGTGTTGACAGGCCTTGCCGCCCTTGGCGGCTTGAGCGCCACTCCGCCCGCGCTCGCCGCCTACAACAGCGGCAAGGGCGACTTCCGCTCCCTCCGGTTGGTCAATTCTCGCACGGGTGAGCGGGTGAGCACCGTCTACTGGGTGGACGGGCAGTACATTCCCGAGGCGCTCGACGCGTTCAACTACATCCTGCGGGACTGGCGCGCCGAACGGGCGACCAGCATGGACCCGCGGATCATCGATATCCTGGCCGCCACCCACAATCTGCTGGACTGCGGCGAGCCGTTCGACATCGTTTCCGGTTTCCGCACGCAAGGCACGAACGCCATGCTGCGCCGCCGCAGCCGTGGCGTTGCCAAGAAGTCGTACCACACGCGCGGCATGGCGGTAGATATCGCCCTGAAGTCCCGCAGCGTCGAGCAGATCTCGGGCGCGGGCAAGGCGCTCTCCGCCGGTGGCGTCGGCCGCTACACCCGCTCGAAATTCGTGCATCTCGACAGCGGCCCGGTGCGCGACTGGGGCCGCTGATGCGCCGCCGCGCGGCCGGGTGACCGACTGTCGAGGTGGTCGCTTAGGGGCGCACGGTCCCGTCGCCTTCCACGAGATACTTGAAGCTGGTCAACTGATCGGCACCCACCGGCCCGCGCGCATGCATCTTGCCGGTCGCGATCCCGATCTCCGCGCCCATCCCGAACTCACCGCCATCGGCGAACTGCGTCGAGGCGTTCCGCATCAGGATCGCGCTGTCGAGCCCCGAGAAAAACCGGGCGGCCTTCGCATCGCTCTCGGTCACGATCGCTTCGGTATGGCTCGAACCGTAGGTGCGGATATGGCTCATCGCATCCTCGATCCCGTCCACCACCCTGGCCGCGATATCCATCGAGAGGTACTCGCGCCCCCAGTCGTCATCCCCCGCCGCCGTCACACGCCCATCAAGCGCCTGAACCTCGGCGTCGCCATGCACCGTCACGCCCGCATCGAGCAGATCACCGACAAGGATCGCGCCCAGATCATGCGCCACCGCGCGGTCGATCAGCAGGCATTCAGCGGCACCGCAAATGCCGGTGCGGCGCGTCTTGGCGTTCAGCACGAGGCGTCGCGCCTTCTCGTGATCGGCCGTGCGCTCGACATAAACGTGGCAAATCCCCTCGAGATGCGCGAACACCGGCACGCGCGCCTCGGCCTGGACCAGCCCCACGAGCCCCTTGCCGCCGCGCGGCACGATCACGTCGATGGTCTCCACCGCGCGCAGCATCTCCGCCACCGCCGCCCGGTCGCGCACCGGCACGCGCTGGATCGCGTCCGCCGGCAGGTTGGCCGCCTCGAGCCCGGCCACGAGGCATGCGTGGATCGCGCCCGCGCTCTCGAAACTCTCCGACCCGCCGCGCAGGATCGCGGCATTGCCCGACCAGAGGCAGAGCCCGCCCGCATCCGCCGTAACGTTCGGCCGGCTCTCATAGATCACACCGACCACGCCGAGCGGCGTGGCCACGCGCTTGATGCGGAGGCCCGAGGGCACGGTCCACTCTGCCAGCACGCGGCCCACTGGATCGGCCTGTGCTGCAACGGCGCGAAGGCCCGCCGCCATCCCGCAAATGCGATCATCGGTCAGCAAGAGCCGGTCGAGCATGGCGCCCGTCAGGCCTTTCTCCCGCGCGGTCTCCATATCGATGGCGTTGGCGTCCTCGATCTCGCGCCGCCGGTCGAGGATCGCCTCAGCCGCCGAGCTGAGGGCCGCGTGCTTGCGCTCCGCGCTCGCTTCCGCCAGCACCGCGGCCGCCGCCTTCGCGCGCCTACCCATGCTGGCGACGAGAGCGGGAATGTCGTCGAAGCGTTCGTTCATGCGTCCTCTCCCGGGCCGGCCGCGGGCGCCAGCGCGCCGCGGGTTCCCCATATCACCATGTCATCCGCATGCGCGAGGGCCGCGCGGCCGGGATAGCCGAGGACATCGGCGATCCGGTCGGAGCGAACGCCGACGAGGCGCGCCGCCTCCATCGCGCTGTAACCGGCAAGGGCCGCGCCCACGGCGGCCCCTTCAGGCCCCGCGATCGTAACCGGGTCGCCGCGCCCGAAACTGCCGCTCACCCCGGTGAGCCCCGCCGGGAGGAGGGACTTCCCGCGCCGCAGCGCCGCCACCGCCCCTGCATCTATGCTGAGGCGCCCGAGCGGCTTCATGCCCGCGATCCATGCCTTGCGCGCCGCCGCCGGGCTGGCCTGTGCGGCGAACCAAGTGCTGCGTGCGCCCTCCCGCATGGCCGTGAGTGGTCGAGGAACGTCTCCCTGCGCGATGGCCATGGCGCAGCCGCCCTGCGTGGCCGTCTTCGCCGCCATCACCTTGGTGCGCATGCCCCCGCGCGCGAGGCCGGAGCCTGCATCCCCCGCCATCGCCTCGATCTCGGGCGTGATGGCCGCCACCTCGGCGAGATGCCGGGCCGAGGGGTCCTGCCGTGGGTTGGCGGTGTAGAGCCCGTCCACATCCGAGAGCAGCACCAGCACATCGGCCCCCGCCATCAGCGCCACGCGCGCGGCGAGGCGATCGTTGTCGCCGTACCGGATCTCGTCCGTCGCCACCGTGTCGTTCTCGTTCACCACCGGCACAGCGCCATGGGCGAGAAGGGCCTGGATGGTGGCGCGGCCGTTCAGATACCGCCGCCGGTCCTGCGTGTCCTCGAGCGTCAGAAGCACCTGAGCACCCAAGAACCCCTCAGCGCCGAGCGCTTCTTCCCAGGCCCGCGCCAGCCGCGTCTGTCCCACGGCGGCAGCGGCCTGGCTTTCCTCGAGCGGCAGGGTCCGCGCGCCAAGGCCCAGAACCCCGCGGCCGAGCGCGATGGCACCGGAGGAGACGACGATGGGCCGCGCACCGGCCCGGGCCAAATCGCCGAGGTCCGCCGCAAGACCGGCGAGCCAGCCCTCCCGCAGCCGCCCCTCGGCATCGACCAACAGGGCGGAACCGACCTTGACGACGACGCGCCGCGCCGCCGCGAGCCGGTCCGCCCCCGCGGCCGTCAGGGCGCCCATGACGCTTCGTCGTCGTGCTGCGCGCTATCCCCGGCGCGGGCCTGCTGGATCACGCCGCGCAGGGCCCGCAGGGCCTCTTCGACGCCCACGCCGCTCACGGCAGAGAGCCGGTGATCGACCGTCACCCCCTCCTCCGCCATCAGCGCCTCGAGAGCCGCAAGGTCCTCGGCGGGCAAGGCATCGGTCTTCGACAACGCAACAATCCGCGGTTTCTCATCGAGCCCCGCGCCATACGCCTCGAGCTCCCCCTCCACGACGCGCAAGTCCGCCAGCGGGTCCTCCGCCGTAGCGTCGACAAGATGCAGCAGCACGGCACAACGCTCGATATGGCCCAGAAACCGGTCGCCGATCCCACGCCCCTCATGCGCCCCCTCGATCAGCCCGGGAATATCGGCCAGCACGAACTCGCGCCCGTCCACATAGGCGACGCCAAGATTGGGGTGCAGCGTGGTGAAGGGATAGGCGGCGATCTTCGGCCGTGCGTTGGAAACCGCCGCGAGGAAGGTGCTCTTCCCCGCATTCGGAAGCCCCACCAGCCCCGCATCGGCGATAAGCTTCAGGCGCAGCCAGATCGTCCGCTCGATGCCCGGAATGCCCGGGTTGGCATGGCGCGGCGCGCGGTTCGTGGAGGTGGTGAAATGCAGGTTGCCGAACCCGCCATTGCCGCCCTTGGCCACGCAGAACCGCTCGCCGACCGTGGTCAGGTCCGCCAGCACGGTCTCCTGATCCTCGTCGAGCACCTCGGTCCCGGCGGGCACGTGCAGCACCTTATCTTCGCCGGACTTGCCGGTACGCTGGCGGCCCATGCCGTGTTCGCCGTTCTGGGCGAAGAAGTGCTGCTGGTAGCGGAAGTCGATCAGCGTGTTCAGCCCGTCCACCGCCTCGATCCAGACATCGCCGCCGCGCCCTCCATCGCCACCGTCGGGGCCGCCATATTCGATGAACTTCTCGCGCCGAAAGCTGACGGAGCCCGGACCGCCGGAGCCCGAGCGCACGTAAACCTTCGCCTGGTCGAGAAAGCGCACCGTGAAACCCTCCTCAGCGCCCGGCCCGCGCCGCGTCGAACGCGGCGGAATCGAGCCGGAACACCCGCGTGGGCGCCGCCGCGCCACGGGCCACCGAGAACGTCTCGATCATCCCGGTCTCCGCGAAGCCGAGCTTCTCCAGCACATGGGCCGATGCCGGATTGTCCGCGAACACAGTCGCGTGGATCTCGGGCAAGCCCTCACTGAAGAGCGTGGCGAGCACGCCCTCCACGGCTTCCGATGCATAGCCGGTGTTCCAGAAGGGCGGGCCGACCCAGTAGCCGATGGCGCCGGCCTCGCGCTTGAAGCTGACCACACCCATCATCTCCGCCGCGCCGATCGGCGAGCCGTCGATCACCCAGCTGCGCTCGGCCGCACCGGGCAGAGCCTGACGCTCGATGAAGGCCGCAGCCGCCCCCGGCGGGTAGGGATGCGGAATGCTCGTGGTCATCCGCGCCACCCGCGCGTCGCCCGCATAGAGCTCCATCGGCCCCGCATCGGAGGGGCGCAGCGGGCGCAGCAGCAGCCGCGCCGTCCCGAAAGTGGCGTTCAGCCAGCGGTCTTCGCCGTCTGCCGCGGCGGTTGCGATATCAGCCATGCGATCCTCCCAGAACCATGGCGGGGCGCGGGCCACGTGCGGCGGGGCGCCCGAGAATGACAAAGGGGACCGGCCTGCCGGCCGATCCCCTCATGAATGTCGTCGAGGAGACGCCGGCTTACTCGGCCGCCTCCGGCGCCGGGATAACCGACACGAACGTGCGACCCTTGAGGCCCTTGTGGAACTTCACGTGACCCTCGCCCGTGGCAAAAATCGTGTGGTCCTTGCCGAGGCCCGTATTCTCACCCGGCCACCACTTGGTGCCACGCTGACGAACCAGGATGTTGCCCGGGATCACCGCCTCGCCGCCGAACTTCTTGACGCCAAGACGGCGCCCGGCGCTGTCGCGCCCGTTACGGGAGGAGCCGCCTGCCTTTTTGTGTGCCATGTCTCAGTCTCCTCTCGTTCAGCCCGTGACGATCTCGGTCACCCGCACCGTGGTGAGGTGCTGGCGATGACCGCGCAGCCGCTTCGAGCTGCTCTTCCGGCGCCGCTTGTGGAAGGTGTAGACCTTCGGGCCGCGGCCCTGCTCCACCACTTCCGCCTTGACGCTGGCGCCCGCGATGGTGGGGGTGCCCACCGTCACGCTCTCGCCGCCCAGCATCAGCACCTCGGCAAAGTCGACGCTCTCGCCGGCGCCAGCCTCCAGCTTCTCGATCGTGATCTCGTCTCCGGCAGCAACCTTATACTGCTTGCCGCCTGTCTTAATGACAGCGAACATATCCATCTCCTGTCCCGCGCCCTATGGCGGCCCCGGAGCATGGCTCCATGAGCGCTTTGTGCGGCCCCTGCCGCGCCTCGGACAGCGCACCCTCCCCGCGAGGGCCGCGATGCCAACCGTCCCCCTCAGGAGACGGCGGCGGGCCGATCAGTCGGCCGGAGCGCGGGTAATGGGCACCGCGCGCCGGAAAGTCAAGAACAGCCTGCCACTTCGCGGCGCGCGAACCGCGGCGCGCCCCAAAAAACCTCGCCGAGCCGTCTTGCGCCGCAGCCTAGCGCTCGCTATCACGCCGCCCGCACGCCCCAATATGCAGCGACCGGGGCGCTCGGAGAGGTGCCGGAGTGGTCGAACGGGGCGGTCTCGAAAACCGTTGAGCCTTCACGGGTTCCGAGGGTTCGAATCCCTCCCTCTCCGCCACCTGACATCTCGAAAGCGTTCTCCCGATCCGGCTGCGGCCGGATTTTTCCGTTGTTTTCGAGGGTTATGCGGGAGGGGCTAAGCACCGGCGCTGGCGTCGAGAGGCCCGGAAGCGGTCTCTCAGGCCCATATTCTCCGGACCTGATGACTGCGCCGATTTGGTTAATTTCTTGCAACGTCCTAGAATGCCTGAGATTTCCATCGACGTCAGCCGAACACTTCGACGATAGTCCCATTCGAGCAAAAGGAACAGAAATCGAACCTTCGCCACCCTCGGGCTCAGCTCCGTGGCATGAGGCCTTCCCAAGCCAATGTAGGCGATCCCAATAGAACGGGGGCGGAGAGCCGCCATTTGCTGCGGGTGCGCTCCAGGATTCCCCAGTCTTCGATAGCGGACATCGACTCGGCCGACGTCAGGGGAATGATGTTGCGCAGCCGCATGGCGGCATCGAGCCCAGACCAGGCGCGCAG
>JBCBEP010000108.1:0-11651 GCA_038528605.1 Pseudomonadota bacterium | reverse complement strand
CGCCAAGCACCGCGGCCAGCGCCTCGTAAGCCGTGCGCACGATGTTGTTGTAGGGATCCTGCTCCTGAAGGCTCACGCCCGAGGTCTGGCAATGGGTGCGGAGCATGAGGGAGCCCGGCTTCTTCGGCTCGAACTCCGACATGATCCGGTGCCAGAGCAGGCGCGCTGCGCGGAGCTTCGCAGCCTCCATAAAGAAATTCATGCCGATGGCGAAGAAGAAGGAGAGGCGCCCGGCGAAGGCGTCCACATCCATGCCCCGCGCCAGCGCCGCGCGGACGTATTCGCGCCCGTCGGCCAGCGTGAAGGCGAGCTCCTGCACCAGGTCCGCCCCTGCCTCCTGCATGTGGTAGCCGCTGATCGAGATCGAGTTGAAGCGCGGCATCTCGGCGGCGGTGTAGGCGATGATGTCCGAAACGATCCGCATGCTCGGCTCGGGCGGATAGATGTAGGTGTTGCGGACCATGAACTCCTTCAGAATGTCGTTCTGAATGGTCCCGGAGAGCTGATCGCGCCCCACGCCCTGCTCCTCACCCGCCACGATGAAGCTCGCGAGCACCGGGATGACGGCGCCGTTCATGGTCATGGAGACGGACATCTTGTCGAGCGGGATGCCGTCGAAGAGCGCCTTCATGTCCTCCACGCTGTCGATGGCCACGCCGGCCTTGCCGACATCGCCCTCCACGCGCTCATGGTCGCTGTCGTAGCCGCGATGGGTGGCGAGATCGAAGGCGACCGACACGCCCATCTGCCCCGCGGCGAGGTTCTTGCGGTAGAAGGCGTTGGATTCCTCTGCCGTCGAGAAACCCGCGTATTGCCGAATGGTCCAGGGACGGCCGGCATACATCGTGGCGCGCGGGCCGCGGGTGAAGGGCGCGAGGCCCGGCAGGGTGCCGAGATGATCGAGACCAGCCGTGTCCTCGCCCGTGTAGAGCGGCTTTACGGGGATGCCCTCAATGGTCTGCCAGGTGAGGTCTTCCGGCGTGCGGCCCTTGAGCTCCTTCTCGGCGAGCTCTTTCCACGCCTTCATGTCGTCGCTCATCCGCCGTCTCCTCCGCTCATCCTATCGCGCCCGTTTTTCGCGCTGCGGCACGGGATTGCAAGCCTAAGGGGGTCGCAGCGGCGCTGCGCCGTATTGGACGCGGGGCGTGACGGCCCACATCCTCCGCCGTCGTCGAGACGGAGCATAGCATGACCATGAGCCTTGCCGCCGCCCTTCTGAGCCTCGGCCCCTCGCTCGGGCCGGTTCCCGCCGCAGAGCTGGACGCCGGGCTTTCCGCCTATCGCTGGGAGGCGCGGCCGATCCTGATCTTCGCCGAGGCGGACGATCCGCGCCTTGCCGAGCAGCTGGAGCAATTCCGTGCGGCGGCGGCTGCGCTGCAGGAGAGGGACAATGTGGTGATCGTCGGCACCGGGGAGGACACGGCGCTCGCCCGGCGGTTCCAGCCCGAGGGCTTCACGGTCATCCTCGTCGGCAAGGACGGCGGCGAGAAGTTGCGGGAGAACCGCGTGGTGCGCGCCGAGGAGTTGAACGTGCTCATCGACGGGATGCCGATGCGCCGCCGCGAAATTCGCACCGGCGGCTGACGAGCGCGGCAACGCAGAGGCGGCCCTTTTCCGTCGCGCGCGGCACCCGACGTTATCGTTATGCCCCGATGCGAACGGAAGGCGCTCTCTGCACGTTTCGATGGTCACAGGCTTTGGAAGGAGCAGTGACCATGATGAAGACCGCAATGATCGCCGGCGCCCTTGCCACCACGCTCGGCGCCCTCCCCGCCACGGCCGATCCGGTCGTGGCGCTGCCGGTGCAAAAGGCCGATGCCCGCTTCACGCTGCAGTTCGGTGTGCCCGGCATCGTGATCGACGCGCCGCGCTACGACCGCCGCTATGACGACCGCCTCACGCGCCGCGAGATCCGGAGCGAGCGGATCGAGCGCCGGCTCGAGGGCCGCTTCGTGGGCTTCTACCCGCGGGAGATCCGCCGGAACCTCCGCGACATGGGCTTCCGCCGGATCGACATTCTGCCCACGCGACGGGGGTTCCGGGCGGCAGCGCTCAGAAACGGGAACGAGTTCGCCTTCCGCATCGGCGGGCGGAGCGGCGTGATCCGCAGGGCGGAGCGCTTCTGAGGGCGGCTTCGCGGCCCCTCACTCCATCGAGAAGCCTTTCGCCCGCAGAAACGTCCCGAAATCCGTGCGTTGCGGCGTGCTGTACTGCCGCCGCTTCGCTTCGGACCAGACGAAGGGCTGCCCGTCGCTCCCGGTCTGCCGGGCCGCGCGGCGGGCATCGTAGGCGGCAACCGCGTCCGCCTGCCCCGCCGCATCGAACCGGTCGATATGGAGGGCGCCGGCGGGGCCGAGGCGCGCGCTGACGGATGCCTGGGGCTCCAGCGGCCAGCCGAGCGCGAGGCCGGCAAAGGGAAACACCCGGTCCGGCAGGCCGAGCGCCTCAGATACCGCCGCCGCCCGGTTCCGCATCACGCTGATCGGACAACTGCCAAGCCCCGCCAGCGTCGCCGCTGCCACGAGGTTCGCGAGCAGGATCGCCGCATCGCCCGTGGCATTGAAGAGCGCATCGAAATGATCGTTCGGGAAGTCGCCCTCGTAGAGCGCCCGGAGCCGCGCCCCGTTTCCACAGATCACCAGGATCTCGGCCGGCCCGGTCTCCGGGTCCACGACCCAGTCGCCACAACCCCTGGTGATCTCGGCCCGTACGCCAGGATCCCGCACCCAGACGATATCCGCCTGCTGGAGATCAGACTTGGAAGGCGCCGTCAGCCCTGTGGAGAGAACAAGCCGGAGCAGCCCTTCCTCGACCGGATCGCGCAGAAAGCGGCGGCAGGCGCGGCGCCCGGCGATCTGCGCCAGCGCGCCAGCGGCTTCGGGCCCGAGGAGCCGATCGCTCACCCCCGCCGTCTCGCCAAACCGGGCCCCGAGGGCGGCGGCGAGAGCGGGCGAGAGCGCCATCACTCGAATTCCATGATCACGTCGTCGACGGCGAGGGAGGCGCCGGGTTCGGCGTTGATCTTCTTGACCGTGCCCTTGCGCTCGGCGCGCAGCACGTTCTCCATCTTCATCGCCTCGACGGTGCAGAGCGCCTGGCCCTCCTGCACCTCCTCGCCCTCCTCCACCGCGAGGCTGACGACGACGCCGGGCATGGGGCAGAGCAGCATCTTGGAGGTATCCGCTACCTCCTTCTCCGGCATCAGCGCCGCCAGCGCCGCGGCCCGCGGAGACCGTACCGTCACCTCAAGATCCGCCCCCCGATAGCGGATCCGGAACCCTTCGGTTCGCTCGTCGACCTTCACCGTCATCGAGCGGCGCTTGCTGTCGCGGGACAGAGGACCCGAGACGGAAGCTTCAGCAATCACTTCGCCAGGCGACCAAATCAGATCGATGTCACGCTGGCCTCGTGGACCAACGGGGTGGGAGCACTCGCCGACGAACCATTCCGCGGCGACGTGCCTTCCTTCGCCGAATGCTCCACGGCCCCCACGATCCATCCATGAACCAAGAGTGTATCTGAAGATCCCTCCGCCAACTGAGACAACGCGCTCGTTGGCAACCCTGCCCGCATGGCCCACCGGTTTGCGGAGACGCCCCGTAATGTGCTGCGCGCGGTCATCCTTGACTGTCTGCATCGTCGCCGCAATCCGCGCGACATGCTCCAAAGAGTCAGTGTCTAACTCCACGCCACCAAAGCCGTCGGGGTACTCCTCCTGGATGAAGGCGGTGGAGATGTTGCCGGAGATGAATTTCGGGTGGTCGTAGACGGCGGCTAGGAAGGGGAGGTTGTGGCCGATGCCTTCTAGCTCGAAGGCGTCGAGAGCGTTGCGCTGGCCCTCGATGGCGTCGGCGCGGGTCTCCCCCCAGGTGCAGAGCTTGGCGATCATCGGGTCGTAGAAGCGGCTGATCTCGCCGCCTTCCTCCACGCCCGTATCGTTGCGGATGATCGGGGCGGTGGGGCGGTGGCCGGGCAGGTAGCCCTCGGCCTCCGCCGGCGGGCGATAGCGCGTGAGCCGGCCGATAGAGGGGAGGAAGCCGCGATAGGGGTCCTCCGCATAGAGCCGGCTCTCCATCGCCCAGCCCTCGAGGCGCACATCGGCCTGGGTGAAAGGCAGCTTCTCCCCTGCCGCCACGCGGATCATCTGCTCCACGAGGTCGACGCCGGTGATCAGCTCCGTCACCGGGTGCTCCACCTGAAGGCGCGTGTTCATCTCGAGGAAGTAGAAATTCCGCTCAGCATCCACGATGAACTCGACCGTGCCGGCGGAGCAGTAGTCCACCGCCTTGGCCAGCGCGACGGACTGCTCGCCCATCGCCTTGCGCGTCGCCTCGTCGAGGAACGGCGACGGCGCCTCCTCAATCACCTTCTGGTTCCGCCGCTGGATCGAGCATTCGCGCTCGCCGAGATAGACGACGTTGCCGTGCTGGTCCCCGAGGACCTGGATCTCGATATGGCGGGGCGTGGTGACGAACTTCTCGATGAAGATCCGGTCGTCCCCGAAGCTTGCCTTGGCCTCGTTCTTGGAGCTCTGGAAGCCCTCGCGCGCCTCCTGCTCGTTCCAGGCGATGCGCATGCCCTTGCCGCCGCCGCCGGCGGAGGCCTTGATCATGACGGGGTAGCCGATCTCACCGGCGATCTTCACCGCCTCATCCGCATCCTCGATGAGGCCCATGAAGCCCGGCACGGTGCTCACCCCTGCCTCGGAGGCGAGTTTCTTTGAGGTGATCTTGTCGCCCATCGCCTCGATCGCGCCCACGGGCGGGCCGATGAAGGCGACACCGGCGGCCGCCAGCGCCTCCGGAAAGGCCGCCCGTTCGGAGAGGAAGCCGTAGCCGGGGTGGACGGCCTGCGCGCCCGTCGCTTTGCAGGCTTCCACGATCTTGTCGATCAGCAGGTAGCTTTCGGCCGCGGGCGGGGGGCCGAGATGCACGGCCTCGTCCGCCATGCGCACATGCAGCGCGTCCGCATCCGCGTCGGAGAAGACGGAGACGGTCTTGATCCCCAGGCGCTGGGCGCTCTTGATCACGCGGCAGGCGATCTCGCCCCGGTTGGCGATGAGGATCTTGTCGAACATCCGCGTCCCTCGGCTCACTTATTGTCCCACCGGCCGGACGCCTTGGCTTGGACGATGCTCGTTGCGGAAGCATCTGAAGGGGCGCGCAGCTCGGCAGCGGGCTGACACCCGCGAGCACGGTTGTTGCGCGCGCTCAGGGGCGCGTCAATACGCGCAGGCCGATGCCTTCCCCCGGGCCCAGCGCGCATGGTGGTGAAGCGCCCGGGCGGTCACAGCCGCCTCGAGGCAGCCACGGGGCAGCCGCTGCCCCCGCGCCAAAAGCACGCCGGCCAGAATGGGGCGGCAGCTTTCGGGTGCGAGCGCAACGGCCGCGAAGGGCACGGCATTGCGCCGCCGCCTGAGCGCCCGCCACACATCCTGCCGCAGCGCATGGGCAATCCAGTAGCCCTCCGCCACAGAGCAGGGCCCGGTCGCCTTGGCGGCATGCGTCGTGATCTCTGCGACAGGTGTTGGCGGCAAGTGCACCGGGATGAGCCAAAGCACATCGTCGCGAACGGCGTAGCGAAACCGGCCACACGGGCCCCCGTCGGGCCGTCTATCTGATGCGTCCGATGAGAGCTGGGCCAGGTGCGACGGCAAAGCAGCGGCTTCCGGGAACAGAGGCGCGCTGCCGGGAACCACCATGGATGCCGCGGCCCTTAGTCCTCCTCCGGCAGGAGCACCATCACCCGCCAGGCGATGCCCACCATCCCGAACGTTACGGCGAAGAAACCCGCGAGCATCGCCAGGGCGAGCGCTCCGTCCTCCGCCCCCTTCACGAGCGTTCCGAGGCCCTGGAAGTCGAACTCGATCATGGCGAGAAGGGCGAGCCAGCCAGCGGCGATCCCGTCGCCCGCGCCCGTTGCCACAAGGCGGATAAGCCGCAGCGGGTCCGGATCACCCGATACGCCCTGCCCCGTTCCACGATGCCCATCGCCTGCGCTCATGCCCGTCTCCGCGCTGCTGACTGTGCACGAGGATATGACGCTGGGGCCATGCGTCGATGGCGTGGCGCTCTCCGTGGCAAGATGCCACGCGCTGGGCGTCGGCGCGTTCAGTCGTCGTAGCCGTACCGGTATCCCCGGCGATGACCGCGGCGATAGCCCTTGCGATAGCCGCGCCCGTAGCCCCTCGCATAGCCGCGCCGGTGGCCGCGATAGCGCGGCTTGCCGCGCTTGAAGTGGCGCTTGCCGCGATAATGCCCCCGGTCACGGTCGATGATCACGACGGAGCCCGACACCGCGGGACCGTAATAGCCGCCGCCCCCGGAATAGCCGTCATCGTAGAAGCCATCATCATAGTAGCGCTTGCCGTAATAGGGCCCGCCCCGCGCCGCCCCCGCCGCGCCGGTCACGGCCCCGGCGGCGGCGCCAACGGCGGCGCCGATGCCCGGCGCGCCTACGATGGCGCCGCCAACGGCGCCCGCCGCGGCGCCCACGGCAGCGCCCCCCAACACAGGGCCCGGCCCGTATCCGTAGTGGTAACACCCGCTCGTGCCCATGACGACGATGGCGAGAACGGCAAGGTTGCGTGCCTTCATGGCGTCTCTCCCTGGTCCCTCCGCCGGCTTGGGCGCCGGGGGCCTGGAAGAACAACGCCGACCCCCACCCATTCCGTCGCAGAAAACCGGGAAACGTGATCTCAGGGGGCGGTGGCGGAGGGTCGCCGCGCGAGACAATCGATTTCAACAAGCGCGCCCACGGCGAGGGCGGTGACGCCCACGGTGGTCCGCGCCGGGAGGCGATCCGCCGGGAAGAAGGCGGCATAGGCCGCGTTGAAGGCCGCATAGTCCCGCTCGAACTCGGTGAGATAGCAGCGGCACTGCACGATGTGGGACCGGTCGAGCCCCACCCCCTTCAGCACGATCTCCAGGTTCTCGAGCACCCTTTGCGCCTGCGCCCCCACCCCCTCCGGCAAAGCCCTCTCCGGCTCCCCCGGCCAGGTCGGCATCTGCCCGGTGAGGATGACCCACCCATCCGCCTCACCCGCATGGGAGAAGGGCGCTACGGGTTTGGGTGCATCATCTACGATATACGTCTTCACGATCGCCTCACATACCATGGGAGATCATCACCACTCTCTAGACGACGTCGTCGTTCAAGCCATGCTTCCCCAGTTTTTGAAAAGCGAGGATAGCTTAAAGGTTCGCGCGACATTCTCTCTTCAATATACTCCCTCAACGCAAAGTATGTGTTCGTCATGGTAATCTTGTTTATTTCAAATGCCGCCTTTTCATCAGCAAGTCCAAGATCGATTTCAACGCACATTCGCTCCCAATGCGAAAGGACACGAACTATATCTCTATCTGAAATCCTTTTAGATCTGATGGCAGCTCTGATCTTCGTCAACTCAACAGGGCTCTCCCTTCCAGCAAACGACCCAAAGTGATTTGCTAGCGTGAGGCGCGCTTCATGGTACTCTGGATTCTTGTGCACAGAGTAAGAGGCCGATCTCTCCCGCTTTCGAAAAAGTGACTCCTGAGAAAATTGCTTGTTTGCCTGAAGTGCCTGCCAACCTGTAAATGTTGCTGCTCCCAGCGCGCCAAGCACAGCCAATAAGTTCAATACATCCATGTAGAAGTCTCCAATTAACTTTCACAGCGGAATGTTGTCGTGCTTCTTCCAGGGGTTCTCAAGCTCCTTGCCCCGTAGCGCGGCGAAGGCGCGGGTTACGCGGCGGCGGGTGGAGTGGGGCATGATGACTTCGTCGATGAAGCCTTTTTCGGCGGCGACGAAGGGGTTGGCGAAGCGGTCTTCGTAGTCCTTCGTGTGTTGGGCGATGGCGTCGGCGTCGCCGGCCTGGCTGCGGTGGAGGATCTCGACCGCGCCCTTGGCGCCCATCACCGCGATCTCCGAGGTGGGCCAGGCATAGTTGATGTCGCCGCGCAGATGCTTCGAGGCCATGACGACATAGGCGCCGCCATAGGCCTTGCGGGTGATCACGGTCACCTTCGGCACCGTCGCCTCGCCATAGGCGAACAGCAGCTTAGCGCCGTGCTTGATCACGCCGTCATATTCCTGCGCCGTGCCGGGGAGGAAGCCGGGAACGTCCACGAAGGTCAGGATCGGGATCGAGAAGCAGTCGCAGAACCGCACGAAGCGCGCCGCCTTCCGCGCACTGTCGATATCCAGCACGCCGGCGAGCACCATGGGCTG
This sequence comes from Pseudomonadota bacterium, assembly GCA_038528605.1. Classification (GTDB taxonomy): domain Bacteria; phylum Pseudomonadota; class Alphaproteobacteria; order Rhodobacterales; family Rhodobacteraceae; genus Thermohalobaculum. Next base: position 3,440 of record JBCBEP010000108.1, on the reverse strand, counting down.
GTTCGCGACGACGCCCACCGTCCGCCCCTCGAGCCGGATGAAGCCGGTGATGATGTTCTTCGCAAACTCCGCCTGGATCTCGAAGAAATCGCCCTCATCCGCCGTTTTGAGGATCAACTCCTTCATGTCGTAGGGCATGTTGGGGTTCGCGGGCACCAGCGTGTCGAGCGACATCTCCACCCGGTCCGGCGCATCGAAGAAGGGCCGCTCAGGCACGGGCGTGCGGTTGGAGAGGGGCAGATAGTCGAAGAGCCTGCGGATCTCGGCCAGCGTCTCGATATCGTTTTCGAAGGCGCCATCCGCCACGGAGCTCTTGCGGGTGTGGGTGCTGGCACCACCCAGCTCCTCCGCGGTGACCTTCTCGTTGGTCACGGTCTTCACCACGTCCGGGCCGGTGACGAACATGTAGGAGGTGTCGCGGACCATGAAGATGAAGTCGGTCATCGCCGGGGAGTAGACCGCGCCGCCAGCGCAGGGGCCCATGATGACGCTGATCTGCGGGACAACGCCCGAGGCCATGATGTTGCGCTGGAAGACCTCGGCGTAGCCCGCGAGGGACATGACGCCCTCCTGGATGCGCGCGCCGCCTGAATCGTTGATGCCGATGACGGGCGCGCCGTTGCGCATCGCCATGTCCATGACCTTGCAGATCTTCTGGGCATGGGTCTCGGAGAGCGACCCGCCGAAAACCGTGAAGTCCTGGCTGAACACGTAGACCTGGCGGCCGTTGATCGTGCCCCAGCCGGTGATCACGCCGTCGCCGGGATAGGTGGTCTCGCCCATGCCGAAATCGGTGCAGCGATGGGAGACGAACATGTCGAACTCCTCGAAGCTGCCCTCGTCGAGCAACACCTCGATCCGCTCGCGCGCCGTGAGCTTGCCGCGCGCATGCTGCGCGTCGTTCCGCTTCTGGCCACCGCCCAGCCGGGCTTCGGCGCGGCGGGTCTCGAGCTGTTCGAGGATGTCCTTCATGGCGTTCTCCCTGTCGGTGCCGGCAAGCCCCTCCGCCAACCGGAAATCGAGGCTTAACGCGTGCTGCCGCGTTCGGGAAGGCACTCCACAGGGCGCGATTACTGGCGCGATGCTGCTCTGCCGCATTGGTGCCGCAGCGCACCCGTGGTTAGTTACGTATCAATACAAAACGGGAATCTGGGAAAATGCAGCTTTACAGCTTGCTCTACGTCAGCCGGAGCCTGATCGGGGCCGACAGCGCCGATATGGACAGCATCGCGCTAAAATCGCAGACGAACAACGCGATCCGCGGGATCACCGGCATGCTCTATTACGACAACGCCGCTTTCCTGCAGGTGCTGGAGGGTGTCGAGACCGATGTTCGGGCGCTCTTCGACAAGATCGCCGCCGACACGCGTCACGACAGCGTGCGCATGCTCGGCTTCCAGCCAGTCTCTGCGCGCAGCTTCGGCGGGTGGTCGATGGGTCTTTACGACGGCCGGTCGGAGGGCGGGCTGCTGCAGCAGCGTTTCGGGCCGGACCTGCTCTCCTCCGCCCGGGGCATCGACGTGCCCGAGGTGATGCGCTTCCTGCGCGATCTGAGCCTCGGCCGCGAGGATGTCTACGCGCTGCCGTCCGCCAAGGCGGGCTAACGGTCAAAACACCGTCGCAGCGGTTGCGCTGGCGACTGGACACGCGTCTCTCCCTGCAGCACGTTGCCACATCCGGCGCCGGCAATGAGCGCCGGCGCATGGACAAGGGAGAGAAGCCATGGAGATGACCGGCGAGCGCATCATCCCGGCGCCGCGCGCCGAGGTCTGGGCCGCGCTCAACGATCCGGAGGTTCTGCAGGCCTGCATTTCGGGCTGCACCGAGTTCGAGAAGACGGCGGACGACGCCTTCGCAGCGACCGTGAAGCAAAAGGTCGGGCCGGTGAGCGCCACGTTCAAAGGCGCGGTGACCCTCACCGATATCGTGCCGGAGGAGCGTTATACGATCACGGGAGAGGGCAAGGGCGGCGCCGCTGGCTTTGCAAAAGGCGGGGCGACGGTGACGCTCGAGGACACGGCAGCGCCGGAGGGGTCGTCCGGCCCCGCGACCAAGCTCTCCTACAACGCCAGCGCCAAGGTCGGTGGCAAGCTCGCGCAGCTCGGCTCGCGGCTGATCGACGGCTTCGCGCGAAAGATGGCGGACGATTTCTTCGACAAGTTCTCGGCCAAGGTCGCGGGCGAACCCCCGGCCGAAGAACCGAAGGCTGAAGCCGCGCCGGCACCAGCCGCAGAGGCACCGGCACCCGCAGCCGCCTCGGCTGCGGCCGAGGCACCGGCCGACGAGCCGAAGAAGGAAGGTTGGCTGAAGCGCATCTTCGGCTGATCGCGCCCCGCTACGCGCCTTAGTGTGCGACGGCATGTCCCTTCCGTCGGGCGCGGCGGGAGGTGAGAGTTTCACCACAACGAGGCGGCCTGCGTGTCGCCAGACTGGGAGAGAACGATGGCAACGGTTTCGATGACGGTGAACGGGAAACCCGTCAGCGGCGAGGTCGAGGGGCGCACGCTTCTCGTCGAATTCCTGCGCGAAGGCCTCGGCCTTACGGGCACGCATGTGGGCTGCGACACCTCGCAGTGCGGGGCCTGCGTGGTCCATGTGGACGGTGCGTCGGTGAAGGCATGCTCGGTTTTCGCGGGCGCGCTCGAAGGCGCGGAGGTCACCACGATCGAAGGGATGGCCAACGCTGACGGGTCGCTCGGCGTGCTGCAGGCCGCGTTCCGTGAGCATCACGGTCTGCAGTGCGGCTTCTGCACCCCGGGCATGATCATGTCGGCGGCTGATCTGCTTCAGCGGAACCCCGACCCGACCGAGGCCGAGGTGCGGCACTGGCTCGAGGGCAACTTCTGCCGCTGCACCGGCTACCACAACATCGTCAAGGCCATCATGGCCGCCGGGGCCGAAATGCGCGGCGCACCGGTCGCTGCCGAGTAAAGCCGTCGCCGAGCGATCGGCGGCCGTCCTCCCCAGCCCTCTCCTCCGGGAGGGGGCGGCCGAAGCGGCCGGGCGGAGGATCAAGAGCAAGATGAGCGCCAGGCATGACCCCAGGCGCCGCCAGCCAAAGGGAGAAGATCATGCCTAAGGACGCAGGCATTGGCGCCAGCTCTAAGCGCCGCGAAGACGCCCGGTTTCTGACCGGGACGGGCCAGTACACCGACGATATCAACCGCCCGGGACAGCTCTACTGCCATTTCCTCCGCTCGGACGTGGCGCATGGGAAGATCACCAGCCTCGACACCACGGCCGCGAAATCGGCGCCGGGTGTTGTGGCGGTCTACACGGCCGAGGATTTGGCAGCGGTTGGCGGCGTGCCCTGCGGCTGGCAGGTGACGGACAAGCACGGCGAGCCGATGAAGGAGCCGAAGCACCCGATCCTGGCCGAGGGCAAGGTGCGCCATGTGGGCGACCCGGTGGTGGCCATCATCGCCGAAAGCCTCGACGCC
>JBCBEP010000107.1:0-11913 GCA_038528605.1 Pseudomonadota bacterium | reverse complement strand
GAGTTCAACTCCTACGGCTCGCGCCGCGGCAACCACGAGGTGATGATGCGCGGCACCTTCGCCAATATCCGCATCCGCAACGAGATGCTGGACGGGGTCGAGGGCGGCTACACGAGGGGCCCGGGCGGCGAGCAGATGTCGATCTACGACGCGGCCATGGCGCATCTCGCCAACGGCACGCCCCTGGTGGTGGTTGCGGGCAAGGAGTACGGCACCGGGTCCTCGCGCGACTGGGCGGCCAAGGGCACAGCGCTTCTCGGCGTGAAGGCCGTGATCGCGGAGAGCTTCGAGCGCATCCACCGCTCCAACCTCGTGGGCATGGGCGTCATCCCGTTCGAGTTCACGGGCGGCGACACGCGCAAATCCCTCGGCCTCACCGGCGAGGATAGCATCTCGATCACCGGCCTCGAGGCGGATCTCAAGCCCCGCAAGGAAGTGCCCGCCACGGTCACCTACAAGGACGGCACCACGAAGGAGATCACCCTCCTCTGCCGCATCGATACCGAGGTCGAGATCGAGTACGTGGAGAACGGCGGCGTCCTCCACTACGTCCTTCGCAACCTCGCCAAGGCCGCCTGAGCCCGCTTCAGCGGGGCCGCCGCCCGAGGGCGCGCGGCCCTGCTCGCCTCAGGCGAACCGCCGCGGTGCACCGAGCAGCAGCAGTCCTGCGCCGAGCAGCAGCACGGCGGGTGGGGCCGGGATGGCGACTGCCGTCAGGCCGAAGGGCTCGTCCGTAACCGGATCCTGGATTTCCAGCGAGACGGCCACCTGCGTATCGTCGGCACCCAGTTCAAAGGCGAAGAGCAGGCCGAAGATATCCGCGGGCAGGGCGGGCGGCTCCGGTTGCGGGTTGAAGAACAGCGCATCGGTGGTGGCGGTGCTGTTGTCCCCGTCAACGTCGGGCGTGAAATCCAGCACGAAGTTCACGTCGTTGCCGAGCGTGGTGGTGAACGGGATCGTGAGGCTCGAGAAGTCGCTCACCGGCAGGGCGGGCGTGCCGAAGCTGCCATTAGTCGCCGCGATGAAGAGCTCGAAGGGCGTGGGCTCCACCCCCAGCAGGTTTCGCACCGCCGCCGTCGGGTCCACATCGTCCTGCACCAGCGGCCCTGGCATGGCCGGCGGCTCCGGCTGCGGATTGAAGCCGAAGATCACCAGGATGTTCTCCGGCCCGATATCCGCCGAGAAGCTGATCCCGCTCAACCAGTCCACCGGCTCGGTCTTGGCGGTGAACGGCATCGCAGCAAGGCCCATGGCGACAGCCGCCGCGCAGGCATTCATGGCACGCATGAAGGGCTCCTTCTCCCATGCGGGCGCGCAGCATGCGCCATGCGCCCGTTCTTCCCGCATCGCAGCGTAGCCCAGACCAGCACCTGCCCCAGCGTCAAAAAGCAACCGGAAGGCGCCCGCCGCCGGTTTGATCTCGCCCAAGGCGAGGGCATCGATGCGCCGCCTACACTGGTCGGACGGACAAAAGGGAGAGAAACATGTTCAAGCGCATCATGGTGCCGGTCGATCTCGGCCATCTCGAGACGCTCGACAAGGCGCTCGCCGTCACGGCCCAGCAGGCGAAGCTCTACGAAGCGCCGGTAACCTATGTGGGGGTGACGATGTCCGCGCCGAGCGCGGTCGCGCACAACCCGGAGGAGTTCGGCGAGAAGCTCGCCGCCTTCGCCGCGGGCGAGGGCAGCAAGCACGGCATCGCCGCCGACAGCCGCGCCGTGGTCAGCCACGACACCACCATCGATCTCGACGATGCGCTGATGAAGACGGCGCGCGAGATGGGCGCGGACCTCATCGTGATGCAGAGCCATGTGCCGGGCCTCGCCGACTACATCTGGCCCTCGAATGGCGGGACGATCGCCTCCCACGCCAGCGCGAGCGTGATGGTGGTTCGCTAGGCAATTCAGCATGTCCGGCGGGGCGCCGGGCCAAGGATCCGGCGCCCGAATGCCGCTCTGGTGTGCGCGCGCGAAGTATTGCCCAAACGCCGTGCGTTTTCCAGATAGCCTTTCGCAATCATTCCCCGCCACACTGGGCCACCGCCCCCCGCCGGGTCCGTGCCGAAACGCGCGCCGGGGGACGGGCGCGAGCGATGAAGGAGCGCTGGATACGCAACACCGATGAAGAGCGGACACGACCCCGATTTCCGCCGGCAGCTCGCCGGCTATTCCCTGGCCACGGCCGAGATCACCTACCGGATGCCCGACGCACAGTCGCTGCTGCAGACCTATGTCTGGCAGGATTACGACCTCGCCCCGAGCTTCCCGGTCCTCAAGAAGTTCCTCGATTTCTGGGAGCGCGAGCTCGACGGACCCATTCACTCCGTCCGCCTCGCCCATGCGGAGCTCATCCGCCCGGCGGAGCTGCGGATGGTCGATGCGGAGTACGTGTTGCATTAGGCGCTGCACGCGCCGCGGTGGGCCCTCGCGGCGCCGACGCATCCGGTGCATCGGAAACACAGCGCCGTGCGGCATCGTGACGTAAGAAGAACGCCCTCGTGATTTGCGCAGGGCCCTTCCGCGGATATGTTGAGGCCCATGAACACGCCCCAGCATATCCGCCGCCCCCTCGCGGCTGCCATCGCCGCGCTGTTGCTTGCCTTCGGTGCGGCGCAGCCGGCCTCGGCCGACGGCCCGGTGCTCGTCGAGCTCTTCACAAGCCAGGGCTGCTCAAGCTGCCCGCCGGCGGATGCGGTCCTCGGCCGCCTGGCGGAGGAGGAAGGCGTGCTGCCGCTCTCCTTCCACGTGGATTACTGGGACTATCTCGGCTGGCGCGACACCTTCGCCGAGGCGCGCTTCACCGAGCGCCAGGTCTCCTACCGCGATGCCTGGGGGGACCGGGTGGTCTACACGCCCCAGATCGTCGTGGCCGGGATCGCGCCGGTGGTCGGCAGCCGCGAGGCGGAGGTGCGTAAGGCCATCGCCGGGGCAGCCGCCGCGCCCGCGCCCGGGCGCATCGAGATCCTGCGGCGCGACGGTGGGCTCGTCGCCCGCCTCGCCGACCTGCCGGGCGACAGCATCCTGCATGTGGCGGTCTTCGACAGGGCGGCGAGCGTCGAGATCGCCCGCGGGGAGAATGCAGGCCGTGCCGTCACCTACCACCACGTGGTGCGGGACTTCATGCGCATCGGCAGCGCGGCCCAGGCCGGTCGGGCGCTGAACCTGCCCGAGCCGATGCCGGGCCAGGGCGTCGCCGTCTGGGCGCAGGAGGCCGGGCACGGCGCCGTCTTCGCCACGGCAAGCCATCTCGCGGGCAAGACGCTGGCGGCGGCCAAATAGGCCCCGCCCCACCCCCCGCCCCTATCCACCGCCCCCCATCCACCCGTTCCGCAAATCTCCGCACGCAGCCTGCCGCTGCCCGGCCACGGGCGCCGTGCGGGCTGGGCGCCGCGGGTGCGGTATGGGCCACGGGCTCTCGGGCCGCCGCGGCGCCTCGAAGGCCCGCGGCCTCAGCCCTTGCGGCGCCAGCGGCGGTGCAGCCAGAACCACTGCGCCGGGTCGTCCTCGATCCAGGCGCCGATCCGCGCGTTCACCTCCATCATCATCGCCCCGGGCTCGCCTGCCGGGATCTCGGGCTCGAACCGCGCGCCGAAGCGGCCATAGCCGTCGAGCCGCGGGGCGACGGCCGGGATCAGCGCCGCCCCGGTCCGCGCCGCCAGGCTCGCCGCCACCGTCAGTGTCTCCGCCGGCTGGCCGAGGAACGGGATCAGCGGCGCGCCCGTGGTCCGCTGGTCCACGAGGATCAGCGCCACGCCACCCCGTGCCACATGCCCGTGCAACGCCCGCATGCCCTTCGGCCCCTTCTGCAGCACCGGCCGGCCAGCGGCCACGATCAGCCGCAGGGTATAGGCGTCGAGCAGTCGGTTGTTGAACGGCCGGTAGATGATCCCGCATTCATGGCCCGCCCGCCCCGCGGCGATGCGCAACGCCTCCCAGTTCCCGTAATGCGCCGTCACCATCACCACGCCGCGGCCCTCCGCGCGGGGAGCCGCGAGGTTCTCGATGCCCTCCATCTCGATCTCGATGGCGTCGATGAACCGGTCGAAATGCGCGTATTCCACGCTCAGCTTCGCGAAGTGCCGGCAGGCCTCCCGGCGCAGCACCCGCTTCTCCGCCGCGCTCATGCCCGGCCGGGCGATGGCGAAGTTGTCGTCCAGCCGCTTCCGCGCCACCGGGATGAGCGGCAGGATATGGGCGCCCAGCATCCCCACCTGCCGCACCAGCCACCATGTCCCGACGGGGCGCGTCACCGCCGCGAAGGTCCGCAGGAAACCGTAGACCAGGCGCTCCCAGGCCAGCATCCACCACCGGTCCTTCGTCCGGTACCAGCGCGAGCGGCTCATGCGCCCGCATCCCGCTGCCGCGCCGTCAGCACCGCGAAGCGCCAGGCCATCAGCACCGTCGCCAGCACGCAGACGGCGGCGATGGCGATGACCAGGCCCTTCTCCGCCAGCGGCGTCTCGAGCGCGAGGAACAGCCCCAGCGGCACCAGCAGCACCGTGAAGGAGACGGCATAGATCCCGATGGCGAGCCACGCATCGCCCAGCGCCCGCACCGCCTGGCCCATCACCACCTGCATGCTGTCCGGCATGAAGACCAGCACCGAGAAGACGAGCAGCGCCGAGACGCGCGCGATGACGTCGGGGTCGTTCGTGTAGACCGCCGCGATGGTGTCGCGGAAGAGGACCACCACGAGCGCCAGTGCGCCGATCAGCACCGCCGCCGCGCCGAAGCCGCACCATCCCGCAAAGGCCGCTTCCGACGGGCGCCCCCGCCCCACCTCGTTGCCCACGCGCACGCCGGTGGCGACCGCGAGGCCAAGGCCGATCATGAAGACGGTAGAGACGATGTTGTGGCTGATCGAATAGGCATCGAGCGCCAGCGCGCCGAGATAGCCTGCCGCAAGGCTCATGGCGGCAAAGCCCACCGTCTCGAACCCGTTCGAGAGCCCGGCGGAGAGGCCGAGCTTGCGCATCGTCCAGCCCGCGCGCCAGCCGCCCGGCCCCCAGAAGGTCTCCGCCGGGCCGATCACGCCCACGCCGCGCGCATTGGCCTGGGCCAGGATGACGGCAACCATCACCCCTGCAGCCCCCCAGCGCACGATGGTGGAGGCAAGCGCCGCGCCCGCGGCCCCCATCTCCGGAAAACCCCAGTTGCCCCAGATCAGCAGCCAGTTGAGCGCGACATTCGCCACATTGGCGCCAAGCATCACGATGAGGCCCGGGATCGGCCGGCGGGTTGCCTCGAGATAGAAGGCGCAGACCGCGAACAGCACCTGCGCCACCAGCCCCGGCGCCAGCGCCTCGGCCACGCGCCCCCCGGCGGCGGCCAGCTCCGGCGTCTGGCCCAGAAGCCCCAGGAACCACTCGCCGCGAAAGACCACCAGCGCGCCGATGGTGGAGGTCACCGCGGCCCAGACCATCGCGCGCCGCCAGGCCCGCCCGCTCTCCAGCCGGTCACCGCGCCCCTCGGCCTGGCTGACCACCGGCACAACGCCCGAGGCGAGCCCGATGCAGAACACCAGCACCGGCACGAAGATGGCGATGCCGAGATTGGCCTCCCCCGCGGCGCCCACCTGATAGCGCCCGAGCATCGCGATATCGGCGAAGGCCATGAGCAGGATGCCCGCGCGGCTGAGCATGACAGGCCAGGCAAGGCGCATGAGGTCCGAGAGGTGCCGGGCAAGGCGCGGCGCGAAGGGTTCGGGGCGCCAGTCGCTCCCCGCTCCGTCGCTGCTGTCGCCCTTCAGCGCTGTCATGCCTGTTCCCCATCCCCGCCCGGCGCGCTGCCGGCAGAGTGCCCTCTGCCATGGCGGGCGTGATGGGTCGAGTCGCCGGTCCTCAGCCGAGGCCCGAGGGCGGGCGCACCGCGCGCCGCTCCCGGTGCCAGACATAGATGCCCGCGCTCACGATGATGGCGGCGCCGAGCAGGGTCAGCGCCTCCGGCACTTCGCCGAAGATCACGAGCCCCGCCAGCATCGCCCAAAGGAGCGAGAGGTAGTTGAAGGGCGCGAGGACCGAGGCCGGCACCTGCCCGATCGCCCAGACGAAAACGGCATGCCCGATGAGCCCCGCCGCCCCCACCAGCACCATGCCCGGCAGGGCGGCAGCGGTCGGCGCTGCCCAGGTCCAGGGCAGGGTGGCCGTCGCCAGCATCAGCCCGGTGATCGAGGTCCAGAGCATCGTCGTCCAGATCGCATCGGCCCCGCCGAGATAGCGCGTCAGCACCTGAAAGGCGGCGAAGCAGAACGCCGCGCTGAGCGCGAGCAGCGCCGCCGGCTGGAACACCGCGAGGCCCGGGCGGATGATGAGCAGCGCACCCAGAAGGCCCACCGCCACCGCCGCCCAGCGCCGGGGCCCCACCTTCTCGGCCAGGATGAGCGCTGCGAGCGCGGTCATGAAAAGGGGGCCGACCTGAACGAGCGCGATCGCCTCCGCCAGCGGCAGCACCGCCAGCGCGCTGAAGAAGAGGGCGGTGACCGTGAAGAGCAGCGCGCCCCTCAGAAGCTGCAGGCCGGGCGCGGTCGTGACCAGCCGCCGCCGCAGGCTCGGCGCGAAGAGCAGCATCAGAAGCAGCGTCTGGCTCAGATATCGCGCCCAGACCACCATCATCGGCGGCAGATGCTCGCCGAGGCCCTTTGCGAAGCTGTCCATGGTGATGAAGAAGAACGTCGCCACCGCCATGCCCAGCACCCCGCGCGTCTCGGGCGTGAGGGCCTGGAGCCGGTTCGTGAGGGCGGCGGGCATCGGGGGGCGGGCGGTCATGCCCCAGACCTGACAGAGGGCGGCGGTCGCGGCAATCCGCGGCGGCGTGCTATTCCGCGGCGGCCGCCGCTGAAGGGTCGGCCGCGAGGGCCACGCCGATCATCGCGTCCCGCCCCACCAGTTCGGCGAGTTGCGTCTCGGCCCAGCCCTCGGTGCCCTCGGGCCTCCGGGGGAGAACAAGGTAGCGCATATCCGCGGTCGAGTCGTGCACGCGCAGCGCCGTGCTCTCCGGCAATGCGAGTCCGAACTCGGCGAGCACGGCCCGCGGCTCCTTCACCGCGCGCGAGCGGTAGGCTCGGCTCTTGTACCAGTCCGGCGGCAGGCCCAGCAGCGTGCGCGGGTAGCAGGAGCACAGCGTGCAGACGACCATGTTGTGCACGTCTTCGGTGTTCTCCACGACCACCAGCTTCAGCGCGTCCACCTCCACGCCCATCTCCCGGCAGGCAGCCGAGCCATCGGCCAGCAGCCGCGCCTTGAAGGCCGGGTCCACCCAGGCGCGGGCAACGACGCTGGCGCCGAGGGCGGGGGAGCGGGCGTCCATCCGTTCGATCGCCTGCTGAACTTCGCCCTCGGTCACCACGCCCTTCTCCACCAGCAGCTCGCGCAGCGCGATTTCCATGCACTGCCAGTGGCTGAGCGCCGTGTCGTCATCGGCACGGTAGGGATGGCCGGAGGGGCTCAGGCCGTGCGTGTGGTCGTGATGGTCATGCGGCATCGGATGCCTCCTCGAGCCAGTGCTCGTAGATCTCCACATCCACGGTATCGCCGGGCCGCTCCGCCGCCGCGCCCCAGAGTTCCGCCATGGTGAAGCGCACGCGGTAGAGCGGGCGGGCGGGGGTGCCGGGGCGGTGATAGGCGAGCTCTTCCGGGTTCGCGAAGTCCCCGCAGATGCGCTCGACACGGCCCGTACGGCCGCGCAGATACCAGGGCGTGCGTATATGGCCCGGCGCGGCCCCCCGGCGGACGCGAACGACCGCGCCCGGGCTGAAGCGCGTGCCGGCGGTCGGGTAGGGCGGCGGGAAGATGGGCGGCGTCACCTCTGGCAGCGCGGTCATGGCACCTCCTCGCAAGCCTGCGGTCTCTGGGCTCCGGGCCTCGGGCTGGGGCCCGCATGTCACTCCGCCCGATCATCCTCCGTGAGGCCGAGGGCCGCAAGGGTTGCCGCGTCCGCGACGCCGCTTTGTGTGAGGCCGGCCGCCTTCTGGAAGGCGCGGAGGGCTGCGCGGGTGCGCGGCCCCGCGATCCCGTCCGCCACGAGCGGGTGGCCCGCGGCGGTGAGCGCGCGTTGCAGGCGGCGTATTCCGGCCACGCCCGTACCATGCTCCGGAGACAGCTCCAGCGCCTCCTTCGCGCGCGTGAGGTAGCGCCGCCGGTCCGCCAGCCCGTTCAGCCCGCCGTTCACGCCGCGGGTAACGGTGCGCAGATCGTCCGCCCGCGCGGGCAGGGCGAGGCCGCGATCCTGCCAGTAGAGGCAGGCGAGGCGGAGGGAGAGGCGAGGTTCCGCCGCGCGCTCGGGCGCCGCCTCGAGATCGAGGCCGAGGCGCTGGCCGTAGCGGCGGTAATTCGCGCGCCCGGTGAGCTGGATGAGGCCGCGGCCCTTGAAGCGCGGCCCGTCCCCCGGCTCAGTATTGCCGAGGTCGCGCCGCCCGTCATAGGCGCGGCCGGAGGCGTATTCCTCCGTGGTGCAGAACCCGTCCGATTCGTGAGCGCATTGGGCGAGAAGATGCGCCGTCTCGAGCCCCGGTGCCACGCCATGGGCCGTAAGCGTCTCCTCGAGCACCGGCCCCACCGCGTCGATGATGGCGGCCTGCGCCCGGCCGCGCGCGCCCCGGCGCCGCGAGGCGATGGCGCGGAGCAGGCCCGCCCCCCGACGCGCGAGGGGAAGCGGGGCGCTTTCCGGTGCCAGAAGGGGCGCGGCGACGGCCATATCGGCTCCTCTCTTTGCATTTCTGGGGCGTCAGGTCCCGTTCCGCGACGCCATGGAGGCCAGTATGGAGGCCACGATGGGGGCAAGGCCGGGCGTGTTGCGCGTCTCAATGCGGCAGCGCACGCTCACGCAACGCGAATGGGAGCGCTCAGGACTGGGCGCGACCCGCCTGCGCCGCGCCATAGGTCTCGCCCCTGGCGGCCACGTCGGCCATGCGGGCATTAAGCTCGTCGATCGAGATCACGCCCTTCTCGATCAGGTTTTCCGTCACCGCAGCGACCCAGCGTTCGTAATAGGTCATGTCCTCGAAGGCCTGCGGGCCGAGGCCTTCCAGCGAGCGGCGGAGGCCGTCGACGGTGAAATGGCCCTTCGCCGTCATCAGCACGAGAAGCGCGTCGACCCGCTTCTCCCAGAGCGCATAGTCATGCTCCGCCCGGTCGATGCCGCCGGCGGGGGCGCCGCCCATGTCGTGCCAGCTGCGGCCGGGCGGGAAGGGGGTCGATCCATCTCCCATGGGGCGATGGTATGCTGTGGCCGGGCGCGGGTAAAGCGGGGCTCACGGTTCCGTGGCGCCCGCCCCGGCCTGTCGCTCGGCGTGGTAGAACGCCATGAGGATCCCGTTTGCAGGGAAAATGGCGGGGCGTGCAGGGAACGCTGCCGCTTGCCCCCGGCGAGGACGGGCTAGGTCACGCGCACGGGCCTTGCGGTCCGCAAAACAGGAGGAACGACCTATGCGTATCACCCATCTGATCGCCGCCGCGGCGCTTGGCGCCCTGCCGATGCTCGCCATGGCCGGCGAGACGCCGTCGCCCGAGGGCGCGGAAGTCTACTTCATCGGCCTCGAGGACGGAGCGACGGTGTCGAACCCGGTGACGCTGCGCTTCGGGGCGAAGGGCATCGGCATCGCGCCGGCGGGCGTGGAGAAGGAGAACACCGGGCATCATCACCTGATCATCAACGAGGCGATCGAAGGCGACGAGCTTGCGCTTTCGATCCCGGCCGACGAGCAGCACGTGCATTTCGGCGGGGGGCAGACCGAGGTGACGCTGGAGCTGCCCGCGGGTACGCACACGATCCAGCTGGTGATGGCCGATCACAACCACATCCCGCACAACCCGCCGATCATGTCGGACCGCCTGACCATCACCGTCGAGTGATGCGGCATCGCGGCGGTTCGCCGCGATACGCGTTGCGCCCTGTCGCCGCCTCCGGCGGCGACAGAGCCGCCCGTGGCCCGCTTGAGAAGGGCCGCTGGGGGCGGCCCGTCGTGGCGGGCGCCGTCAGATCTGCTTCGAGGGGGCGATGACCATGGTCATCTGGCGGCCCTCGAGCTTCGGCATCGATTCGACCTTGCCGAGCTCGGTAATGTCGCCGGCGACGCGCTGCAGGAGGTCGCGCCCGAGTTCCTGATGCGCCATCTCGCGGCCGCGGAAGCGCAGCGTGACCTTCACCTTGTCGCCCTCGCCGAGGAACTTGGTTACCGACCGCATCTTCACGTCGTAATCATGCGTGTCGATGTTCGGCCGGAACTTCACTTCCTTGACCTCGATGACCTTCTGCTTCTTGCGTGCCTCGGCGGCCTTCTTCTGCGTCTCGTATTTGAACTTGCCGAAGTCCATGATCTTGCAGACGGGCGGGGTGGCGTTCGGGCTGATCTCGACGAGATCGAGGCCGACTTCCTCGGCCATCGCCACACCCTCCTCGGGGCGGACGACGCCGACATTCTCGCCATCGGCACCGATAAGGCGGATCTGGGGCACGCGGATCGCGCGGTTGACGCGCGGGCCGGTCTCGCGGGTCGGCGGGGCATTGTGCGGTCGTCTGGCTATGGCTCAGTCTCCTACGTGGCGCCTTCATGGGGCAAATAGAGAAAGGCGGCACCGGGTCTCAGGCGCCGCCTACACCAGTGATATAAAACAGAACGGCGGCGTCCGAAAGGGTGGCGAGCGGTGCCGGGCTCACCTGTTGCGGCGCGTCCGCGGCTGCAGCGCTCACCGGCAGGGCTCACCGGCACCGCCCACCGGCACCGTTCAGTCGAAGCTGCCATAGGGCTGGTTGTTAGCGGTCAGAACCACCGTCGGCCTTTGCGGCAGGGTGTCGAGCGAGATTTCAAGATCGCGCGTCTCGAGCCGGCGGATGGCGAACTCGTCCGCCATGCCATCGACGAAGATCTTCAGCGAGCCCGGTCCGAAGGCGTGCATCGGGAGCACCACGCGCGCCTTGAAGCGCTTCATCAGCCCGATCATGTCCTGCGTGTTGAGGGTGTAGGTGCCGTCGACGGGGGCCATCACCACGTCGAGCCGGCCGATCTGGCTGTGGTGGAGATCGCCGAGGGTGTGGTGGAGATGGCCGAGATGGCCGATGCAGAGCCCGGCGACCTCGAAGATGAAGATCGAGTTGCCGTCGACCTCACGCTCGCCCCAGCCGCGGATATCGGTGGTGACGTTGCGCACGACCACGTCCTCGACCTCGAGGTTATGCACCGCCGGCCCGTCCCCCAGCGGGTTCCAGCCACGGAGCACATGGGTGATCGCGGGGTCGGGAAAGTCCGTGTAGTGGGTTTCGTGCGCGTGGTTCATGGTGACGACATCGGGCAGCGCACCGCCATTGGCCCCGAAATAATCGGTCAGGATCACGATGCCGGCGGGGGTGGTGATGCGGTAGGTGGAGTGCGCGACATAGGCGATGTTCACCGTCTCCGCGCGCGCAACCTCGACGGGGCCAAGCTGCGCATACCGCGCGCCCGGGATACCCTCGACGAAGCTGTGGCAGATGCTGGCGAGGGCAGGACCCGCCATCAGGGCTGCGGCCGCCGCGGCGAGGCTTGCGGCGAGGTTCGCGGCGACGCGGGGGAGGGGGCAGCGCATGGGCAGGCTCCTTCTGCAGCATGCCGCCGCGGGCCCTACGCCCCGGGGGCATCGCGTTCAGTTAGGACGCTGCCCGCCGCTGTCCCGTCCCGCCAGACCGTCTTTCGCCGCAGGCGCGAAGGGGTCCTCCGCGAAGAAGAGGAGGAAGCCGTCCGGATCCTTCACATGGAACTCCACCGTGCCGTAGGGCTGGCGGAAGGGGCGGCGCACCCGCCAGGCCGGCAGGTCGGCGAGGCGGGGGGCAAGCTCCTCCCAGAGCGCGCTCACATCGTCGACCCACACATAGGCGGAGATGTGCTCGCGCGTCGCCTCGAGCGCGCAGCGCTCGCCGACGCGCAGCAGCATCACGCGCACGC
>JBCBEP010000106.1:0-12094 GCA_038528605.1 Pseudomonadota bacterium | reverse complement strand
ACGTTTTGCAGCCCGCGGATCACGTCGTTCACGGTCTCGTTCTTCCCGGCCACGTAGGTCGACGTCGTCGAGCCGATGGTCACACTGAAGCTGTCACCCTCGACCACGTTGCCCGAGATATCGATGTTCACGGCGCCTGCGGTCGCCTCGTTCACACTCGGAGCGAGCTGGTTCACGTTACCGGCGTTGGTGCCGAAATCGGTCGAGAAGCTGACATCGGCACCCTCCTCCGAGTTCAGGTTGATGACGTTGATCTGGGTACCGACCGTGCCGTCGACCTCGAAGAGCACGTCATCGATGCCCTGCGCCTCTGCGTCGGCATTGAGCGCATCGACGATCTCGGTCGCCGCCGCGGCAGTGTTCGCAGGGTTCGTGCCGTCATTCGTGAAGGTGAAGGTGTTCTGCCCCACGGTGATCGCGAAGGTCTCGCCATCGGCAGCAGCGTTGGCATCCACGAGATCGATACCGACCGAAGCGGGCGTGTTGGTCGTGCCCGTCTGGGCCGCCAGATCCAGATCCGTCGGCGCGGCGGTGGCACCGGTAGCGCCTGCGTCGTCATCGGCGATGCTGATGGCCTCCGAGGAGGTCGAGGTAATGATCAGCTCCGCGTTGGCCGGCGTGCCGGCGTTGGCCCCCACCGTCGCGGTAACACCCTGGATGCCGAGGTTCTTCGAAGGATCGGCCGTCAGCGTGCCGTTGATGGCGCGGGAGAGAAACTCGGCCACGTCCTCATCGGTCGCGTCGGCACCGGCGGCGACAATGCCTTCAGCCTGCACATCCGCCGCCGTCACGTCGATCACGATCCCATCGACCTCGAGGCGGTAGAAGTCCCCCGCGCCGCCCGCATCGGTCACGAAGCCCGCGGACGAGGTGAACTGGATCGTCGAGCTCTCACCCGTGACGCCGGTACCCGACAGCGAGGCGTTCTTGCCGCTCGCGCCGGTACCGGTGGTACCCGCATCGGCAGAGAAGTTGCGGCCCGTGAAGCCGATATTGTCGGTCGTAACGCCGCCGTTGCTGCCGCGGTTGAGCGACGAGAGCACCGAGATCTCTTCTTCGCTCTGCAGCAGGTTGAGGCCGTTGAATTGCGCGGAGCCAACGATCCCGTCGATCTGGCCCTTGAGCTGCTCGATCTCGTTCTGGAGGGTCGCGCGGTCGACGTTCTCCTCGTTGGCGGCGACAACCTTGCCCTTGATCTCGTTCAGCAGGTCGCCGATCTCGGTGGTCGCGTTCGACGCGACAGCGAGCGTCGACGAGCCAAGCGCCAGCGATTCGGTGATCGCCTGGAAACCCGCAACGTCCGACTCCATCACCTGGCTGATGGCGAAGACGGCAGCATTGTCCTTCGCCGTCGCCACCTTCTTACCCGTAGAAATCTGGTTGTTGATGTCCGACAGCTGGCTGTTCGTGTTGCGCAGGTTCTGCAGCGCGATCATCGCACTCTGGTTCGTAAGAACGCTCGAGGTCATATTCCGGTATCCCTTCCATCAGGTGACGCATTCCGCGCCGTGAACTGTGCGGGGCCAGGGCGCAGCCCGACCCTTCCGCCGCCTCGGCGGCCGAGAGATGCCTTCTGACAGGAACACCGGTCTTCCGCCGGCAGCGCGGTTCCCAACCGCGACGACGCCTTGTGGACCAGAACTCCCTAAGCCCACGTAAAGCGCTCAGGCGGTCTTCGATCGGCCCGCGGCGTCCTCACGGCTCAGGATCTCCTCACCATCTGCCCCGTAGGCGACGGCGCCGCGCCGGGCGGCCGCAAGGCGGGCCAACTCCCTACGCGCACGTTTCAGGCCGGTTCGGGCCGCGTCGAGCAGGCGTTCGTTCTCCTGCGCGGCGCGGTGCAGGGCACGGATCTCCTCGCGGAGAACCGGCTCGTCCGCGCCCGCGCCATCGGCTGCTATCTCCGCCATCGCCGTCGCGAGCCGATCGATGAGCATCTGCTTACGGTCGGCAAGCGGCCCGGCCTCATCGAGCCGGCCGGCAAGGCAGAGGCGCCGCTCCTCCTCGAGAAGCGCCGACGCCTCCGCGAGGACAACCCGAAGGCGTCCCCTGGCATCGCTCATGTCTCGGCCTCGGCCGCACGGATGCGCGCCGCCACCATATCCGCAATCCCGAGAGGCTTGGATCGTGCGATCCGTTCTGCCACCGCGTCGACAAACATCGGTGCGAACTGCGCTTCGCCCGCGCCGCCGCCCATTGCCCCCTCGACCTCACCGAGGCCCGCATGACGCAGCATCTCGGCCAGAAACGCCGCCTCGAAGCGCATCGCAACATCTTCCGCGTTGTCCGCCGCATCGGCGACGGGCCGGCCGACCTGCGGCGCTGCTCCCGCAACGCGCCGGTCCGACACCGGCACCTCGGAGATCAATGATGACGCAGGACCGTTAAGGATGGCCATTACCCGTTCTCCACCGCCGCTCACTCATCCTCACACGGCTTAGCGCCTGTGCCGTGAACGCTGGGTTAGTGATTGCGGGCTAGATGCTGGGGCGATGGCAGAAATGGGCCTTTCATGACCGCAGCACAGACCCTTGGCGCTCTCCTCGCCGCCCCGCAAAAACAGGGGGCGGCAGTGCCGACAACCGCAATCGCGAAGGCGACGGCGCCGCCGGCCCGCTCGGCGGGTGACGCGCCGGGCACACTCTTCGTGCGCATTCTCGAGACCGAGGGCGATTCGCTGGTGGAAGGAACAGCGACGCCAGGGCTCGCTCTGCCCCTCCGTCTGGCCGCACAAACCGCGGAAGGCGCCGGTGAGGCGCCATCGGGCAGTGCCACACCTCTCCCCTTTGCGCCCAGCGTGGTCGCCATGGAAGGCGACCTGCAGGAGATGCCTGCGCCACGGGGAATCGGGCCCACTCCGCAACCGACAGTCCCCATAGGGGCTTCGCCGGCGGCCGGTGCCGGGCCTCTTCAGAACGCGCTCACCAGTTTTAGAACGCCCGATCCCGCCGTTCAGGGCCCGGCAGCCGCGATCTCCGCCCCGCGGCTTCGGGATCAACCCGCGGCAACGGTCAATTCGCCAACAATGAACCCCGCGGGAAGTAGTGCCGCACCAGCCGCGATGACCAGCCCTGACGCCGAAGGCCCGACAGAGGTTGTGCGTCGCGGGGGCGGGGAGAGTATCACGCAACGGCCCACGCCGTCGTTCGACCGAGAGAGGGCGTCTAGCCCAATCATCGCACCCCCTGCCCCCCCGTCGAGATCGCTTCCTACTGCCGAGAGCCCCCTGTCCGGGGCAAGCATTGCAGGCGTGTCTCAACCCGCGACCGCCGATGCGAGACGCGCGGAAAGGAGTATCGTAGCGATGGCACACGCCGATGCTCCGTCGGCAAGCGACGATGCGAGCGGCCAAGAAACCGCCTCTACGCTGCCCAAAGCACGATCGATTTCGAGCGAAGGAGCCGGGCCGTCCACACCTCCCAACAGCATCACGGATGGCCCTTTCCGCTCCTCAACCAGCCCGCTCAAGGCGATGGATGGGCGCGCCGTCGCGGCGATCGAACAGCTGCGCCCAGCGGCAGACGCTGCCCCCACAGCGAACCTCAATGCCCGAAGCCCAACCGCTGGAGCGCCGCAGACTAATTCTTTCGAGAAGCTGGGCCACTCTCCCCATCGGTCCGCACCGTCCGGCCTCATCGGCCCCGCCGGCGAAACCGCCGTGCCTCCCGGCCCCCCTGCCTCGCATCTTGCAAGAAGGATCGGCGCAACTGATGAGCCAACGCGTCTGAGCCAAGCGGATGCGCGGACGGGAACGGCGGTCTTGCGGAACGCTTTGGTTGAGACCGCGAGCACGTCATCCCCTGCACATTCGACCGCATTGGCTCATCAAGTCACGCCAGGGGCCGGCGTCCTTCCGCCCTTGGCCGCACACGCGGTCGTTCCAACGGCGCAACAGCAACGGAGCTCGGACGGCCGTTCGCTAAGCTCAGCGCTGGGTGACGAAGCGACATCATTCGCCGCCGGCAGCCCTCTCGGTTCATCGCCCTCAGCGCAGGCACCGGCGCTTGGCACGCAACGCCCCAGCTTCGCACAGACACTGGCCGATGCCGCGCTGCGTCCACCCGGCATTGAGGCAATGCAGGTCCAAAAGCTCGCGGACGGGCGGGTGGAGGTGCACCTTGAGCCTCCGGAACTCGGACGGGTTGAGATCGCGTTCGACTTCGGCGAGGACGGCTTACGCGCCACGCTTACGAGTGATCGGCCAGGCACCGCCGACCTCGTGCGGCGCCACGCGGACATGCTGTTGCAGCAGTTACGGGCGGCGGGCTTCGAGAATGCGACCCTCGATCTTGGCGGGCATACGAGGCAGGACCGCGCGCCGGATCATCCCCGGGCAAATGCCCTCAACGACATCTCGATCAAGACAACCGGCACGAACATGTCGGACCCCGAACAGGCCGTGTCGCAACAACGCCTCGACCTACGCTTCTGACCAAGACGATGCCGCGAGAGGCACATCCCGGAACGCCCCAACAAGGGAAAGACAGAGATGGAAACGGAAACCAACCCCGCTCTTTTGCCGGCTCGGTCGACAACAGGCGTCACGCCGGAAAGCGCGTCTGAGGGCGTCGCATCGGCAGGCATCGACGCACCGAGCGAACGCAGCACGGCGGCGAGCGATTTCGAGTCCTTCTTGACCCTGCTCACCGCGCAACTCCGGAACCAGGATCCGCTGCAGCCCATCGATAGCACCGAGTTCGTCTCACAGCTCGCGAGCTTCTCCACGGTGGAGCAACTGATCGGCGCGAACGAACGTATCGACAATCTGGCGCAGGATCTTGCCGCCGGCGATCTCGCGGCGCTCGCCGGCTGGATTGGTCAGGAGGCTGCGGCCACGGATGGCCGCTTCATCGCCACCGGCGACGGGATCGACTTCGAGGTTCCCGTGCTTGAGGGCGCGACAGCCGCCAGGGCTGAAGTCGTCGACAGCGCCGGCAATGTTCTCCGCACGCTGGATGTGGAACCCGGCGCGGCAGCAATCTGGGACGGCAACACCGCCCAAGGCGTTCCGCTCGACGGTGAGACACTGCAAATTCGGTTGGTTTACAGCGCGAACGGGGAGGTGATTTCCGAGCAGCCCGTACCAGTCTTCAGCCCGGTGCTCGCGCTGAGCGGCAGTGCGTCAGGCGCCGTGCTCGAGCGCGCTGACGGGCTGCGCATCCCGCCGGAGGACGTGGCCGCCCTTCGCGCGCCGCCTGCGGAGGACTAGGGGCGAACACCCCACCCTCAGGCTCGGTCACGCAGCCGGTATCAGCACCGACACATAGCCCGGCAGCGCGAAAGCCGCGCGGTGGACAGCGGGTGTGTAGTACCGAGGAGTGAAACCCGCGCTATCGAGGCGCTGCGAAAGCCCGGCTTCATCGACGTGGCGGGCGACACCGTCGGTGCCCCAACCGAAGGCCATGGGTCCGAAGGCATAGGTCGGCACAGTGGCGAGATAGCAGGTCGCATCAGAGAACAGGCTCGAGAACGCCCGCATCGTGCCCGCGAGTTCATCGGGCTGCAGGAACGGTACTCCGTTCTGCGTCACCAGGATCCCACCGGGCGTAAGACAGCCCTTCGCGTGACCGTAGAACGTGTCGGTAAACAGCACTTCGCCCGGGCCGATCGGATCGGTCGAGTCTGAGATGATCACGTCGAACCGTTCTGCGGTGTTCTTTACGAAAGCGGCACCGTCATCGATCACGAGCTCGAGCCTCGGATCGTCAAAGGCACCATCTGAAAGGCTCGGCAGAAACTCTTTCGAGAAGGCGACCACGCCGGCATCGATCTCGACCATCACGACACGCTCAACACTCGCATGGCGAAGGACCTCGCGGGCCATGCCACCATCGCCCCCACCGATGATAAGCACGCGCCGCGCCGCGCCATGCGCCAAGATGGGAACATGCGCAAGCATCTCATGATAAATGAACTCATCGCCCTCGGTGGTCTGCACCACGTCATCCAACGTGAGAACTCGCCCGAAGCGCGGGTTCTCGAAGACACGGATACGCTGCAGCGCGGTCTCGCTGTCATAGAGCACGCGGCCTTCGCGGAGCGCTTGCGCGTGATCGTCGTAAAGCGCCTCTACCGTCCAGCCAGGCATCTTTGGTGCAGTCATAGCTCGCCCTCCGTCGGCCATGGCGGGCCGACCTTCGGCGACCAGCAAACAGCCCTGCCCGCAATGCCGCCTAGAGGCGCGCCTCGACGAGGTCCTCGCCGCGAAGGAGCTCCTTCACACGCACATCGCCGGCATCGAACGCCGCGCGCAGGACCTCGACAGCCTTCCAGGGCTGCGCGTCGCCGCACATGAAGACATCGAAAGCGCCATAGCCAATCTCGGGCCAGGTGTGCACCGAGATGTGGCTCTCCGCGAGCACCGCCACGCCGCTCACGCCCTGCGGCGAGAACTTGTGCGTGTGGATGTGCAGCAGCGTCGCGCCGCAGGTCTCGACGCAGTCGCGAAACGCCTGCTGGATCCGGCCCTCGTCATCCAGACCCTCGCCATCCACCACCTCGATGATGAGATGCGTGCCGGCGAACACCTTACCGTCGCGCCGAATGAAATGATCGTCGCGCGCCTCGTCGAAGAGACCGCCATCGACAACAGTGAGCTTACGGGTCGCGCCCGTTTCTTCCGCATGGGTGGTGCCTGCCTCCAGGTCCATCCCCAGTTGGAAGAGGTTCGCCGCCTTCATGGCGTACCCTCCCTACCAGTGACAAAACCCAGCGCCCCTTAGCAGCCCCCCGCGGAACGGGGTTAGGACCGGTGACCCTGTGCGCAGGGAGATACGAACGAAGCCGCTGGAAAGCAACGGCAAATTCACACTGAAAAGAGAAAACCTGTGCGAGCGGAAACCCGCACAAGATACGCGCGCAACAAAGGCCTCCGGTCGCAATAATATGCCACCAGAGGCCGCCTGCTGGAAACGCAGTCGACTACGCGAAGAGGTCGAGCTCCGCTGTCTGGGTCACCACTGTCGTCTCGTAGTCGATCGTCTGGATCGTATCGACGAAAACATAGTCCGTGCTCACGGCCTCAGGCGTGACGGATACCTCAAGGTAACCGCGGTCCTCGGTGTTCGCGTAGAAGAGCGAGTCGATGAAGCTGACGAAGAGCGCAGCCACGTCCTCCGGCGGGATATCGGCGAAGATCGCCTCAAGCCCCGGGGATGTGACGCCCGGCCCCCCGAAATGCATCGCCGCAAGCTCGCCCTCGGCATTCGAAAAGCTGGAGTACCACGCGTTGTGGGTGTCGCCCGAGATCACGACGGCGTTCTTGTCCCCGTCGATGAGCGCCTGCGCAATCTCTTCCCGCTCGGCCTGATAGCCATCCCAGCTGTCGAGGTTGTAGGGAATGCGCGGCGCGTTCAGCAGCGCTTCCTCTTCGGGGGTGAGGCTCTCGCCGGTTGCCAGTTTCACGGCGATCGCCGCGTAGGCATCCAGCGTGCTCAGATCAGTCAAAAGCGGTGCGGGCAGCTCCATGCGGTTGATGAGCGTCTGGCTGCCGAGGATCTGCCAGGTCGCCTCGCTCTCATCGATGCTCGCCAGCAACTCCTCCATCTGCTCATCACCGAGCATGTCCCGCTCGGGATCCGCCGCTTCGGCCAACAGCACGGCGAGGCCGAGCTCGATGACGAAGGCCTGGTCGGCGGCAAGGGCGGCAAGCTGATCGGGGTCGGTGATGTCCACATCGTCAGGAACGAGCTCGGGGAACGCCTCGAGATCCGCAGCGAATGCCGCAGGGTTCAACGCGTAGATGATCGCCTTCGTCGTGAGCGCCGTGATCGTGTCGCTCCGCGTCTCGTCGCGCGCCTGCAGCCGCGTCTCCATCATGTGGAGCGTGGCCAGGTCGCCAAAATCGTAGCTCTTGTCGTGGTCGCGCAGGTCTCCGCTCTCAGGCACGCGCAGCGGGTTCCAGTTGAAGTAGGCCTCGAGAGCATCGTCACGGCGCTCGAACCAGTCCCCTTCAGTGGCCGGATCGTGGTTTTCGGCGCCGGTCTCCCAGCTGTCATTCGCCGTCTCGTGGTCGTCCCACATCATGATCATCGGCGCGGCCGCACGGAGCGCCTGGAGATCCGTGTCGCTCGTGTATTGCGCATAGCGGGCGTTGTAGTCGTCGAGCGCGAGGATCTCGTTCAGGGGCGATGGCACGCGGCCGAGCGCCTCCGCGTTCTCGGTGGCGTATTCGCCAATGCCATACTCGTAGATGTAGTCACCGAGTTGGACCGAGAAATCGAAGCCGTTCTCCACAGCCTCCGCATAGGCGTTGAAAAAGCCGGCGGGGTAGTTGACGCAGGAAAACACCGCGAGGGTCAGGAGGTCGAGCTGACCTTCTGGCAGCGTGCGTGTCGTGCCGGTGGCGGATGTCTCGCCTTCGACTGTGAAGCGGTAGTAGTAGGTTTCCCCTGCCGCGAGGCCTTCCGGGATAGCTTTGAAGGTGTAGTCCGTCTCCGATGACGTCGTGCCGCTGCCGCTGGCGACGATCTCCGTGAAGTCCTCGCTCGTCGAGACCTCCCACACCACTGTCACCTGAGCACCGTCCTCGGTGCCGTCCGGTCGCGCATGGGTCCAGAGCACCACGGAGTCGCTCGCAGGATCTCCGGACGCTACGCCGTACTGGAAGGTGCCAGGCACGAAGTCGTCGATCGCGAGGCCGCTTTCGCCGACGACATCCACTGTTTCGGCAGCCTCGCCCGAACGCGCGAAGGCCGCCAGCACTTCGCCGCGGCTTGCGCCGTCGGCCAGCTGCTGGACCCAGAACGCCTTGCCGTCGTCATCAGCCTCTCGAGAGAAGCTCGCCTCGTAAAGTGCACAGACGAATTCTTCGTCGGAGATATCGGCGTCGAACACCTTGTTGAACTCGCGCGTGCCGGCAAACGCGTCTCCGATATCGTCCAGCGACGCGTTGCCGTCTTCGAGCTGCTCCGCCCAGTAGGCGAGGCCGTTGTCGTCGGCATCACGGTCGAGGCCGATCAGGTAAAGCCGCGCAACGGCGGCAAAGGCGCTGGCATTGTCTTCGACGAGAATGGGCACGGCTGCGAACTCCGGAGCTGTCTTTGGTGGTGAGACAGGATCACGCGGAGATCACAGGGTCGTGACAAGTATTTCATCGAAACTGCTCCGCCGAGGGAGGTGCAGTAACAACGTCGATCAGGCGCGCTCAGATCGGCGCTCCTCACAGGCGGCGAGCACTGCTTCGGGGAGACGTTGGAGCGGCAGCTCATGGACGACCGCCCCAGCCTTCATCGCCTCTTTCGGCATGCCGTATACCACGCTCGTCGCTTCGTCCTGGCCGAAGGTGACCGCGCCGGCCTCCCGCATCTCTGCCATGCCCCGTGCACCGTCGCTTCCCATGCCCGTCAGGATCACGCCAACCGCATTGGCGCCTGCGGCCTTTGCGACGGACCTGAACAGGACATCCACCGACGGCCGGTGTCGCGAGACGAGCGGCCCATCCTTGAGCTGGAGGCCATAAACCGCCCCACTGCGCGTCAGCAGCATGTGCCTGTTCCCGGGGGCCACGTAGGCATGCCCTGTCAGCAACCGGTCGCCGTCCCGCGCCTCCTTCACGCCGACGGCCGAGAGGCTGTTCAGCCGCTCCGCGAAGGCTGCGGTGAACTGTTCGGGCATGTGCTGCACGATGATGATGGGGGGCGAGGCGGGCGGCATGCTTTCCAGGAAGAAGCGCAGCGCCTCTGTCCCGCCGGTCGAGGCGCCGACCGCCACCACTTTCTGCGTTGTCGTCATCACTCGACGCCGCCCGGACGGCGGCGCCATGACGGCATCCGGAGACACGGCGGGTCGCGGTGCCGCGCGCGGCGGCTTGCGGAGAAGCGATACCTTCGACCGCGCCGCGGCCTTCACCGCATCGCAGATCCGGATCCGGCTCTCCTCAATGAAACCGCGCACATCGTGCTTTGGTTTGCAGATGATCTCCGCCGCGCCGGCCGCCAACGCGTCTGCAAGCGTGTCCGTGTTGGCGCCCACCAGCGTCGAGCACATCACCACAGGGATCGGGTGCTGGCTCATGAGTTTCTGCAGGAACGTGACGCCGTCCATGCGCGGCATCTCTACATCAAGCGTAATGACGTCCGGCTTTTCCTTCCGCAGGCGTTCGGCCGCCATGAACGGATCACTCGCCGTCCCCATCACGCGCAGGTCGGGGTCCGAGGAGATGATCTCGCTCAGCGCCTGGCGGACGACCGCGCTGTCATCCACGATGAGCACGTTGTAAGGCCGCGGCATCGCTCAGATCCTTCTATATATCGAGGCTGCTTCCTGGCGCAGCGATGCCACCGCGTTGCCGAGGCTTTCGGCATGGCCGGTGAAGAGGTAGCCGCCTGGGCGCACCCGTGCTGCCACGTCGCGCGCAACCTTCAACCTGTCCTTCGGCTCAAAATAGATGAGGACGTTGCGCAGGAACGCGATGTCGGCGGAAACACTGGGCCCCCGGTCGAGCGCAAGGAGGTTCGCCTTCAGAAAGCGCGCCCGCTCCCTCAGTTCCGGTACGATACGGAAGAGGCAGGGCTCCTGCGCGTTGCGGGGCGCGCGGCGTAGGAGGAAGCGGCGCGCCATGTCCTGCGGGATGCCCGCAAGTTCTTCTTCGAGATAAACTGCGTTCGTCGCCCGGCGAAGAATGCGTTCTGAAAGATCGGTACCGGTGCAGCGCCAGTCGATAGAGCGGCCGTTCGGGCCGGCTGCCGTCTCCAGCAGCATAGCCGCCGACCAGATCTCCGCGCCCGTCGAACACGCCGCACTCCACACCTGCAGCGGTCGCTTGATCCCCACGCCATCGGCGATGAGCGTGGGCAGCGCAGACTCTACCATAAAGTCGTAGTGCCGCTTCTCGCGGAAGAAGCTTGTCGTGTGGGTGGTGATTGCTTCGATGAACTGGCGTCTCAGCCCCGTCGCTTCGGGCTGCCGCAGCTTCGCAAGAAGCTCTCCGAAATCACGCGAACAGGTATCCCTGAGCAGACGACTGAGGCGCAGTTTTAGAAACTCTCCCTTGTCGTCGGACAAACTGATGCCACCCTCGCTCCGAGCGAGCTGGATCAGTCCAGCAACGTCGGCCGTTGCGATTGGTGGCGGGCTGCCGTGCAAGGCATCCACAGGCAAAGCGGGCGACCCCGATCGGCCGCCAGCCAGCCCCATGGCCCTTGCAGGCCTCGCGAGAGGTCGCGCCATTGCGGTCAGTCGAAGTCGAACGGGCCAACCGTCAGGTTGCCCACAACCTGATCGATTGCCAGCAGCATGACGAGCCTTCCAGCAACACGCGCGATGCCCGTTACCGGACCGCCCTCGGCGCTGCCGGCTGGCAGGCTTTCGGTCTCTTCCGGGCGGATGGCGATCACATCGAGCACCCGATCCGCCATCACGCCGATCGCGCGCGGCGGATTGCCAAGTTGCAGGACCACCAAGCGCCCGGACGACGACGCGTCGACACCATGCAAGCCGAGCGAGCCGCAAAGATCCGCTATCGCCAAGCTCTCGCCATCGATATCTACGATGCCTTCGACGCCGTGGGGCGCCTGGGGCAGCCGTGCGACCGGAAGGGCATCGTGGATCCGCAGCACGCGGGCAACTTCGATACCAAACACCTGGCCGGCAAGCTCAAGTGTCAGATAGCTCCTCGGCATTCCGTCGGCGCTAGCGACACGCGTGCCGACACCGTGTTCGAGTGTCTCCTGCATCATCCCCTCCTGCTATTAAGCCCCGTTCCATTGCAGCCCTTCGCTTTGGAAGGCTCATGCATTCCGCGCGCTACTGCCGCTCGAATTCAGCATCGCAAAAGCTGTCGTCACCAAGATCAATCACCACTCCTGCAGGGCTCGCCTCGCCGTCTTTGGCATTCGACGACGGGGGCTTCGGCTTCAAAGCAGGTCCTGCATTCACCAGTGTTAGCGGTGTCTTCCGGGGTGAGTTGGTTGCGGCGCCCCTCGATCGACTCTGGCCCACGCTTGGCCGCGCCTTTCCTGCCAGTCGTTCGGGCTGGCGCGGCGGCAGAGCCGCGGGAGGAGATACGGGCTCTCTCTTGTCTCCGCCCGGGCGGCGGCGCGCCGCCGGCTTTGCCCCTCCTCTCTCTGCAACGCGCGGGACCCCAGCACCCGCC
>JBCBEP010000105.1:0-12152 GCA_038528605.1 Pseudomonadota bacterium | reverse complement strand
GGGCGGCAGGGTTTCGCCGGCAATATCGGCGCCGAGCCAGGCTTCCAGCCGTCCCAGCGGCCAGCCATGCGCTACGGCAAGGGCGGCACCGATATGGAGCTTCGCATGCGCGGCCGGCAGCGCCATGTGCCCGGCGGGGATGGCGCCTGCGGCGGCGAGCCAGCTCCCTGCCGCATAGGCCGCCCGCCCCGCCGGCCCGCCCCAAACCTGGCTCGCGACCATCACCGGCGCCCCCGCCGCACGCAGCCGCTGGATGGCGAGCGTCATCCGGTCCGCGGCGCGGACGGGTAGGTTGCCTTCTCCGAAACCTGCGATCAGCAGCGCCGCTGGCGGCGCTTCCACCGTGCCGGCGGTGACGGCCTCGAGCAGATCCGCCTGGAGGTCCGGCGCCTCGGGCATGGGGTGGAACACGGGCACCGGGCGCCGCCCGAGCGTGGCGGAAATCGCGTCCAGGCCCCGGTGTAGCGCTGCGGGTTGGGCCGCCGGGGAGGTCTCTGGCCATGCGATGCCCTTCGGACAGCCAAAGGCGGCATCGTCGGCCGTGTGCTGCTTCGCGACGCGGGCAGCGGGGAGGCGATGCCCCGCAAAGGCCAGCAGGGGCCCCGCCGCACCATGCTCCGTGCTGCCCGCTGCCGCGATGGCGTCCACGAGATTGTCGAACGCATCCGTCCCGGCCGCGACCGCGCGGTCATCGAAGAGCGGCCGCTGGGCGCCGGTGAGGACCAGGGGGCAGCCAAGACGGCCGCAGGGTGTCCCGTCCTCATCCAGCAGCGTCAGGAGCATCGCGAGGGCCGCGGCGCTCGACGCCATCGTGTCGGTACCGTGGAGGACGACGATGCCGCGCGCGCCTTCCTCGGCCGCGGAGAGAACGGCGCGGGCAAGAACCGCCCATTCGCCCGGGCCCATATCGCTCGAGTCGAGCGGGGGATCGATCCACGACCAGGCGAGCGGCACATCCGTCTCCGCCCTCGCCGCCAGACGCGGCGCCACCGCCTCGTCCCAGCGCGCGCGGAACTCAGCGGTGGGCAGCGGGGCGAGCGGGCGCCCGGCGGAGCCGATCGTGCCCCCGGCGTAAATCAGTCGCAGGGGGCCCTTGGAAATTTCCTGTGGCAATACCGCGCCCTCGCGTTACGCTTCTGTCATCGACACTCGGATTGGAGACACATCATGAAGACCCTGATCCTGCCTGTCGCCGCCATTGCGGCGCTCGCCTTCGCGGCCCCGGCTTTTGCTGCCGGCTGCAACTACGGCACGAAGGCGCCGACCACGACGACCGAGAAGCCGGCTGAAGAGCCGAAGACGACGACGAGCTGATCGCGTCTGGCGTCATCCGACGCCGCCAAGAGCTACGAGCGGGCGCTGCCTACGCAGCGCCCGTTTCGTTAGGTGGTCAATCCGCCAGCGCTGCCAGGATGCGTGCCCAGCCCCGGGCGCCCTTCTCGAAGCTCGCGACATCGTACTTCTCGTTCGGCGAATGCAGCCGGTCATCTGCCAGGCTGTAGCCCACGAGCAGAGCGTCGAGCCCCAGCATCTTCTTCATCTGACCGACCACGGGGATCGAGCCGCCGCAGCCGATGAAGGCCGCCTCCTTGCCCCACTCCTCGGTAAGCGCAACCCGCGCCTTCTCGTAGAGCGGCTGCTCGATGGGCATGGAGATCGCGCCGCCAGCGCCATGGGCGGTGAAGCTGATGCGGCAGTCCGCCGGGATCTGCGCCTCCATGAAGGCACGGAAACTGTCGCGGATCTTGATCGGGTCCTGATCGCCGACCAGACGGAAGCTGACCTTCGCATGCGCCTCGGCGGGGATCACGGTCTTGAAGCCTGCGCCGGTATAGCCGCCCCAGATCCCATTCAGCTCCGCCGTGGGGCGGGACCATGTCTGCTCAAGGCAGGAATGGCCGGTCTCGCCCGCGGGGTCGCGCAGCCCGATCTCGCCGAGGAAGCTCTCGGCCTGGAAGCCGAGCGACGCCCATTGCGAGAGGACGCTTTGCGGCACATCCGGCACGCCGTCGTAGAAGCCCGGGATCTGCACGCGCCCCTCGTCATCGTGCAGTGTGGCGATCGCGCGGGCGAGGATGGTGATCGGGTTCGCCGCCGCGCCGCCGTAGAAGCCGGAGTGAAGGTCCCGGTCCGCCGCGTGGATCGTCAGCTCCTCCGTCACGTTGCCGCGGAGCATCGTGGTGATGGCAGGCGTCTCCGCGTCCCACATGCCCGTGTCGCAGACGAGGGCGATGCGGGCGGAGCCGAGGAGGTCGGCATGCTGCTCGAGAAACGGGGGGAGGGAGGCGCCGCCCGACTCTTCCTCGCCCTCGATCAGCACGGTCACCTTGCAGGGCAGCCGGCCGCTCACCGCCTTCCACGCCCGGCACGCCTCCAGGAAGGTCATCACCTGGCCCTTGTCGTCCGAGGCGCCGCGGGCGCGGATATGCGCGGTCCCGTCATCCCGTGTCACGAGCGCGGGTACGAACGGATCGCCTTCCCAAAGCTCGTAGGGGTCAGCGGGCTGCACGTCGTAATGCCCGTAGAAGAGGACATGCGGCCCGTCGCTGTCATGGTCCGTCGCCAGCACGATGGGGTGGCCGGTGGTGGCGTGGGCGGCCGCCTCGAAGCCCATCGATTTCAGATCGTCGACAAGCCAGTCCGCCGCCGCCCGGCAATGTGCGGCGAAGGCGGGATCGGTCGAGACAGAGGGGATCTTCAGGAGGGCGAAAAGCCGCTCGCGCGCGGCCTCCCGGTCGGCATCGAGCGTTGCGAGCGTCTCGCCCAGGGCGTCCGTTTCAAGCGTCGTATCGGTCATCGCAGGGTCCTCGGCTGGGTGGCTGCGGATTTGGGCTCAGGGTTACGTCCCGCCCAGAGCCGAGACAAGCTGACGCCTGCGGCAACCCCTGCGGCCGTCCTACCGGCCGATCCAGCCACCGCCCAGCACGCGGCTGCCCTCCGGCGCGTAGAGCACGCAGGCCTGACCCGGAGCGACGCCTTCCTCATCCGCGTAAAGCGTCACCTCGGCGCCGCCATCGCGCGCCACCTGCACGCGGCCCGGCTTGGGCGGCCGGGTGGAGCGCACCTTCACGGCGACCTCCACGCCCTCTTCCGCCGCTTCGAGCGGCAGATCCCCAAGCCAGTTGAGCGTGCCCACCCGCACCTGCCGTGTCGCCAGTGCCGCGCGGGGCCCCACGATCACCCGGCGCCCCTCGGCGTCGAGCTTCACCACATGCAGGGGTTCGCCGCCCGTCTCCCCACCGCCGAGGCCGAGGCCCTTCCGCTGCCCGATCGTGTAGTGGATCACCCCGCGATGCTCGCCCAGCACCCGTCCGTCGAGATGCACGATCTCGCCAGGCTCCGCCGCCCCGGGCCGAAGCTTCTCGATTACCGCGGCATAGTTTCCGTTGGGCACGAAGCAGATGTCCTGGCTGTCCGGCTTGTCGGCCACCGGCAACCCATGCTTCGCGGCCAGCGCCCGCGTCTCGGCCTTCGACTGCAGGTGACCGAGCGGGAAGCGCAGATAGTCGAGCTGCGTGCGCGTGGTGGCGAAGAGAAAATAGCTCTGGTCCCGCACCGGGTCCGCCGCGCGGTGGAGCTCGGGGCCCCCGGGGCCCATCCGGCGCTCGACATAGTGCCCCGTCGCAAGGCAATCCGCCTCAAGGTCCTGCGCCGTCTCCAGCAGGTCGCGGAACTTCACCCGCTCATTGCAGCGGACGCAGGGGATGGGCGTAGCACCCGCGAGGTAGCTGTCTGCAAAGTCGTCGATCACGCTCTCGCGAAACCGGCTCTCGTAGTCCAGCACGTAATGCGGGAAGCCCATGCGCTCGGCCACGCGGCGCGCGTCATGGATGTCCCTTCCCGCGCAGCACGCACCCTTCTTCGCAAGGGCGGCCCCGTGGTCGTAGAGCTGGAGCGTTATGCCCACCACGTCATAGCCTTCGGCTGCCAGCTCCGCCGCCACGACCGAGCTGTCGACCCCGCCGGACATGGCCACCACCACGCGCGTCTCGCCTGCCGGCTTCGGCAGGCCGAGGCTGTTGAGCGGCGCGCCATCGGCTTCCGCGGCGCTGTGCTGAAGGCGCTGCATGGCGCGAGTTCCCTTTTTCATCGGCGTTTAAGCCCAGTCTTCTAATGTCGGCGGCGTTCGAATTGAAGATGGAGGCGCGCTGAAGCTGTGAACGAAAACTACTGCATCGGGCCGGATGGTGAGCGGATGACGCTCGCCGACCTTCCCGCGCCGGATACCCGACGGTGGGTACCCCGGCGCAAGGCGAAGGTCGTGGCGGCGGTGGAGGGCGGGCTCCTGAGCGAGAACGCCGCCCGGGAGCGCTATCGCATAACGGAGGAGGAATACGACCTCTGGCGATCAGCCCTCACCCGCCACGGCATGAGGGGACTATGCGTGACCCATCTGGGTCGCACGCGCCGGGCGTCAGAATGACGGCCCGCTGCCCCTTCAATTCAAAAGTTCGTATAGAAAATTTATAAGCATTGTTGCCTATGGTAAGCTCTCGTTTACGCGATTAGGGTTAGCTAACAGTCGATGTAACGCTTTAGGTACACGGCGGGGTTGTTCGAATGCGGATCCTACTGATCGAGGATGACGAGGCGACGGCGGCGAGCATCGAAGCGATGCTGCGCAAAGCGGACCTGAACGTCTACGTGACCGATAGCGGCGAGGAAGGGATCGAACTCGCCAAGCTGTATGATTACGACCTGATCCTGCTGGATCTTTCTTTGCCGGACATCGATGGTCATGAAGTTCTGCGCAAGGTGCGCCTCGGCCGGGTCGATACGCCGACGCTGATCCTGACCGGAGAGAACGGTATCGACGCCAAGCTGAAGAGCTTCGCCTCGGGGGCGGACGATTTTCTGACCAAGCCCTTCAACCGCGATGAGCTCGTCGCGCGTATCCATGCCATCGTTCGCCGCTCGCGGGGCCATGCGCAGAGCGTGATCGAAACCGGCAAGATCCGTGTGAATCTCGATGCGAAGACCGTGGAGGCGGCTGGGCGCCCCGTGCACCTCACGGGCAAGGAGTACCAGATGCTGGAACTCCTCTCGCTGCGGAAGGGCTCTACGCTGACCAAGGAGATGTTCCTCAACCATCTCTATGGTGGGATGGACGAGCCGGAAGTGAAGATCATCGACGTCTTCATCTGCAAGCTCCGCAAGAAGCTCGCCTCGGCGACGGGCGGCGACAACTACATCGAAACCGTCTGGGGCAGGGGCTACGTCCTGCGCGACCCGATGCCGGAGACCGAACCGCTCAGCATCCCCGCCTGAAAGCGCCGGGCCCGCGATCTCGCGTGGCCGGACGGGGTTCCGTCTGCAAACATCAGAAAAGGCCCGCCGCAAGCTGCGGCGGGCCTTTTCTGTTCAGCGCGTGGCTCAGAAGCCGCCGGTGCCAACCGATTACTCGGCGGCGGAGCTGTCCGACTGGTGCGTGATTGCAGGGCGCGGCTTGGAGCCAGTCGAGAGCGGATCCTCCTGGCGCTGCACGGAACCTTCAAAATGGGCGCCGGATTCGATCGCGATTGTCTTGTGGACGATGTCGCCCTCCACCACCGCCGAACTCGTGAGCCGCACCTTCAGCCCGCGCACCCGGCCGACGACCTTGCCGTTCACCACCACATCCTCGGCCACGATCTCACCGCGGATCACGGCACTATCGCCAACGGTCAGCAGATGCGCGCGCACATCGCCTTCCACCGTGCCCTCGATCTGAATGTCGCCCGATGTCTCGACATTCCCTTTGATCATGAGGTCGGAGGACAGCAGCGACGGCGAGGGCTTGGGCTTCGCCGGAAAGGCCTGCGCCTTGTCGGCCGCGACGGGCGGCTTCGGCGCCTCGCTCCGCGCCGGCACGGCGCCTGATTTCGGGGCATCGCCCGCAGCGGCGGGGTCGTTGGGCTTCGGCTTAGAGAACATCGCGTGCTGCCTCGATGAATTTCATGGGGTTCACGGCCTTCGAGTTGATGCGGACCTCGTAATGCACATGGTTGCCGGTGCTTCGCCCCGTGCTGCCCATGTCACCGATACGGGTGCCGCGTTCGACGCGCTGGCCAAGCTTTACGCGCGCCTTGCTCAGGTGAGCATAAAGGGTCTCGAAGCCGAATGCATGCCGAATCTCGACGACGATGCCGTAGCCCCGCTGGCGTCCCACGAAAGTCACGATTCCCTCGGCCGTCGCGACGATCGGCGTGCCATGCGGCGCCGCGATGTCGATCCCGTGATGCATGCTCGTGCGGTTGCGCCGGAACGGGTCCCGCCGCGGGCCATAGGCGCTCGTGAGCCGGCCGCCGACGACGGGGAGAGCGAACGGCACTTTCGTCGCCGCGAACTCCATGAGGTTCACGCGCTCGAGCTTTTCGCTGAGTGCCGCGATCTCGATATCAGCCGGCGTCTCGGCGCGAACAACCGCCCTCGTCTCGGCACCTTCGTCCACCGGGCCGCCCTTGCCGGCGAAGTCCCTGCCCATCTCCCGCAGGATCCGGTCAAGGTCGAGATCCGCCCGCTCGAAGACATCCTCAAGCCCCGTCAGGCTCGCCTCCGCCGCCTGGCTCAGCTCCGCGACGAGCTGGGTCTCCCGGTCCGTCGCTGCGGCGAGACGGTTCTCGAGCAGCGCGACCTCGGTTCCGAGCCGGCCTTCTCGCGCCAACGCGAAATCCCTCTCCGCGATGACATCATCCATCAAGGTGCCGAAGGTCTCGATCTGGATCTCGAGCGCTGCACGGCGCTGCTCCGCAGCACCGAGCGCCGTTTGCAGCGCCACGGCCTCCGCCATGGCCGCATCGGCCTCAACCGCCAGCGCGCGCTGCGCCCGCTCCGCCGCCGACGATGCGGTGAGCGCCACCTCGAGAGCCGCTTCGCTCTCGCTCAGCGCCAGCGTCGCTTCCCGCAGCCTCGCTTCGGCATCCGCCAGTCGACGCGCAGCTTCCTGGCGCCGCGCATTCGCCTCGTCCCGCTCCGTCCGCATGCCGGCAAGCGCGTTGTCGAGCGACGTGATCTCGGCCGATAGAAGGGCCACCGACGTGTCCTGCGTGCCGTGCCCCGCGCCCAAACCGCCACTGAAGCCAAGAGCCAGCGCAGCGAGCGCGCCGCCTGCCATAAGCCCGATGATGAAGCTGGGGCCCGCACCGCGCGTGCGAGGCCGTGCCTGAGTAACGGGTAGCGCCGTTGGCGCGCCGACTTGCCGTCTCGCCTCTTCCAAGTGAGTCTCCGCCTGTCCCGCTCGTTTGGACGCCTGGATTTTTTAGAACTGCGCCCTTTGCGCAACGCTATACAGCACCCCGCAAAACAGGCAACCCATTTCTTGCGTCCAAGACGAAAGCGCATCCCGCTTCTAGTGTCGTGCAGAAATAAGCAGGCGGAGACGGGCCGTCACAATGCCTTCACGGCGTCGAGTACAGTATCTACGTGACCCGGCACCTTCACGTTGCGCCACGCTTCAAGGATCTTGCCGTCACCGCCGATCAGG
This sequence comes from Pseudomonadota bacterium, assembly GCA_038528605.1. GTDB lineage: Bacteria > Pseudomonadota > Alphaproteobacteria > Rhodobacterales > Rhodobacteraceae > Thermohalobaculum. The sequence goes on along the minus strand of JBCBEP010000105.1, from coordinate 4,690 downwards.
AAGGTGGAGCGTTCGATGCCCATGTACTTTTTACCGTACATCGACTTCTCCTTCCAAACGCCGAAGCGCTCGCAAAGATCGCCCTCGGCGTCCGACAGAAGCGCCACCTTCAGATCATGCTTGGCGATGAACTTGTCGTGCTTGGCCGCCGTGTCCTTGGAAACCCCCACCACGGCAGCGCCTGCGCCGGCGAAGGCGTCGATCACCTCGCTGAACCCGATCGCTTCCTTGGTGCAGCCGGACGTGTCGTCCTTCGGATAGAAGTAGAGCACCAACGGCTTACCCGCGAAATCTGCAAGGGAAAGCGAGCGTCCGCCATCCGCGGGCAGCGTGAAATCGGGGGCCATCTCACCCGGACCGGGCACGGTTGCGGTGTCAGCCATATCGTTCTCCTCGTCGGTCGGCGACAATGGGCGCGGCTGGCGCGCGGCGCCTCGAGCGGGTAGGTATCGTGGTGCGCAAGGCGGGCAAGCGGGCGGCGGGCCGTAACCACCGGCTCCAGCCCCCCGGGGGCGCCCAGGATGAGGTGGCGGTGACGGACAAGCCCGCTGACATGCGCCGCGGTGCGGCTTCGGGGATCGCCAGGGCCTGCGAGCGCGGATGCCTGGGCTGCCTCTCGCTCTGCCATGGCGCCATCCGCCTCTGCGCCAGCCTCGTGGTGCTGCTCGCGATCGCAACGGGGTTGTTGATCTACGAGCTCAGAAAAAACCCGGTGCCGCTGCCCGGCGTCGCGACCCTTGCGGAGACGGCTTTCAACAGCCGCGCCGGGCGGGAGGCGGATCTGGAGATTGGCGGGGCCTATCTTGCGGTGACCCGGCGCGGACGCCCCGCACTGCGCTTCCGGGATGTGACCGCCCGCAGCCGCGCGACCGGGGAGCTCGTCATCAGCGTCCCGCGGCTCGGCGCGCGGTTCTCGGTGCCCGATCTCATCGCGGGCAGGGTCGAGCCCCTGGGCATCACGGTGATCGAGCCCGCCGCCCGCCTTGTCCGCCTCGAAGACGGCCGCTTCCGCTTCGGTCTCGGCTTCGGTGCAGGGGTGGCGCCGACCGAGGAAGCCCCTGCCGACACCCAATCGGCTAGCGGCGAAGCGGGCTTCGGGGCAGTCAGCAAGCTGCTGGATGCGTTCGCGGGGCTCGAGCCGCGTCCTGCCGGCGCTGAACGTCTGCGCCGCGTGGCTATCAGGGACGCCGATCTGCTCATCCGCAACGCAGCGACCGGCGGCACCTATCGCGCGAAGGGGGCGGATTTCGTCCTCCGCATCGATGAGACGGGCATCCGCGCGGATGCGGTTCTGCCGGTGAAGGATCGCGCAGGCAATTCGGCCGACATCATCCTCTCCGGCAGGCGGGAAGCCGGCACCCGGGACACGCGGCTCGAAGCGGGCTTCACGGGCCTGAGGCTGGACGCGCTGGCGCGCGAGTTGCCCGAGATCGCCTGGCTCGCCCCCCTCGGCGCGCCCGTCTCGGGGCAGGTCTCCACGGTCGTGCACGGGGATGGCAGCATCGGCGATATCGCGACCTCCCTCGACCTCGCGCCGGGCGCCCTCGCGCTCGACGATGAGCTGCCCCCGATCCCCTTCGAGAACGCCCGCCTCGTCGCCTCCTACAGCCCAGGGGAGGGGCGGCTCGCCCTAGAACGCTTCGCCTTCGAGGGACCGCAGGGCCGCGCCAGCATCTTCGGCCACGTCGAAGTATCCGGTGGCCCGGCCGGGGCGGTGGAACAGGTCGCGGCGGATCTGCGTCTCGAGGACATGATGCTCGATCTGCCGGGCGTGCTCGCACAGCCGGCCGTGTTCGAGAGCGGCGCACTCGCCTTCACGGCGGATACGGGCTCGGGCGTTCTGGAGCTGGCGGACTTTCTCCTCGCGCGCGGGGACATGGTGCTGCAAGGCGCCGGAAGCGTGGCACTGATCGAAGGCGCGGACGAGCCTGTCACGGGCCTCCGCATCACGGGCAGCGGGCTCGAGGTGGAGGACGTGAAGGCGCTGTGGCCGATCGGGGCGGGTGGGAACGCCAGGCCATGGTTTGTCGAGAACATCCTCCAGGGCCGGCTGCCGGAGATGGTGGCGCATCTGCAGCTTGGGCCCTGGGGCGAAGAACTCGCGCTCGATTTCAGCTTTGAGGACGTGGCCAGCACCTACCTCGCCACCATGCCCGCCATCGAGGGTGGTTACGGCCAGGCGCACTTGACGCTCGATAGCTTCGATCTCGGGCTGGTTTCGGGCCATGTGGATGTGGGCGGGGCGGGCCGGCTCGACATCGCGGGCTCGCGCATCCGGATCTTCGACTTCGACAAGCCCATCACGCCGGCGGATGTGTCGCTCACCGCGGAAGGCCCCATCGCCGCCGTGCTCGACCTGATCGACACGCAACCCCTCGGCCTAGTCTCCCGCCTCGGCCTTCCGCTCGGGCGTGTGGCGGGGCAGGCCAGCGTCGAGGCCGAGCTGGCCTTCCCGCTGCTCGCGGACCTCAAGGTGGAGGAGGTTTATGCAGACGCCCGCGCAAGGCTCACGGGCGTCGCCATGGCCCTGCCGCTCGGCGAAGGCGAGCCGATCCCCATCGCCTCGCCCGCCCTATCCCTCGCCGCCGATACGGAGCGGCTGACGCTCTCCGGCCCGGTGGACGCCTTCGGCACGCGGCTGACCACGGTATGGGACGAGAACTACGGCGCGGCGCCGGGGCGGAGCCTGTCGCTCGAAGGCACGGTCGACCGCGCGCTCATCCAACGCTTCGGCCCGGCGCTGCCGCTCCTCGGCCCCGAGCCCTTTGCGATGAAGGCAAGCCTCGAGCAGGTCGGCGATGAGGCACCGAGGCTCAGCCTCGAAACCGACCTCACACCCGTTTCCATTGATCCGCCCGTCGCCTGGTCGAAAGCCGCCGGCAGCCCCGGCAGCCTCGCGCTTTCCGGCAGCCTCGGGGAGGAGCTTCAGTTCGACCGCGTGGCCCTCGAAGCCTCCGGGCTCCGGCTCGAGGGGAGCGTTTCGTTCGGCGCCAATGGCCGCCTCAAGGCGCTGAACGTGCCCACCCTCGTGATCGGCGATCTTGTCGATGTGACTGTCGCGGCCGAGCCGGACGGGGCAGGCGGCCTCGCCATGCGCCTCGGCGGCCGGAAGCTCGATGCCGCCCTGGCCGATGCGGGCGCGGGCGGCGAAGATGATGGCGCCTCGCTCCCGGAGGACGGTCCCTTCGCGGACGTTCCCATCGCGATCCGCTTCGATCTCGACCGTCTCGCCCTTGCGGAAGGGATCGCCGTCTCCCCCGCCGCCGGCAATATCCGCCACGAGCCGGCCAGCGGCATCCGTATGGACTTCGCGGGCCGTCTGAACGCCTCGGCCCCAGCCTCTGGCACCCTGGACCTGCCTGCAGAGGGGGACGGGCGCATCACCCTTCGGAGCGACGATGCGGGCGCCTTCCTCCGCGCGCTCGACCTCGCCTCCGAGGCCCAGGGCGGCACGCTTGCGATCGACGCCACCGTAAAGGACGGGAACTTCGACCGCATCGAAGGGCGCGCCGAGGCGGAGCGGCTGCAGCTGACCGAGGGCAGCACCGTCCAGCGCATCTTCGTGGAAGGCGGCGCGGCCGAGGTGCTCGAGGCGGACGGTAAGGTCGGCGGTGTCAGCTTCCGGCAGATCGAGGTGCCCTTCCGCTTCGGGGACGGCGCGATCGTCGTGACGGATGCGGTCGCCACCGGCCCGGCGCTCGCCATCCGCATCGGCGGACGCATCGATCAGGAGGCCGGGACAGTCGCGATGAGCGGCGTCGCCTCGCCGGCCTACGCCGTCTCGGGCTTTCTCAACAACATCCCCGTGCTTGGCCGCGTGCTCACCGGGGACCGTGGCGAGGGCCTGCTCGGGCTCACCTTCACGGTCACCGGCGCCCTCGAAGACCCTGACATCAGCGTCAATCCGCTGTCCCTCCTCGCCCCCGGCATCCTCCGGGACGTGTTCGAGAGCGACCCGGCCGAGCGCTCGGGCGGCAAGCGGGGCGAGGAGCGCCCGCCCCGGCTGATCGACGACTTCGGCCCGCGCAACTAGGCGCCCCCGCCTCTGGACCCATCGCGCCCGCCGCTGGTCCGACACCCCTAGGCCACATCCCCGTGATCCCCGTCTTCGCGCCTGCGAGAAGGGCTGGCTTGGGGCACGGCCACCCGTTAGACCAACGCATCGGGCGGAGGGCGCATGCACATCTATCTGCCAATCGCCGAGGTTTCGGTGAATGCCCTGGTCATCCTGGCCCTGGGCGGCGGTGTCGGCATGCTTTCCGGGCTCTTTGGCGTCGGCGGCGGCTTCCTGATGACGCCCTTGCTCATCTTCACCGGCATCCCCCCGGCCGTGGCGGTTGCAACCGGCACCAACCAGATCGCGGCGGCATCCTTCTCCGGTCTCCTCGCGCATCTGAGGCGCAAGACGGTCGACATGAAGATGGGTACCGTGATGCTGCTCGGCGGCATCGTGGGCTCCGCGCTCGGCGTGCAGCTCTTCAAGCTGCTGCGCGAGATCGGCCAGGTCGAGCTTGCGGTCGGCCTCTGCTACGTCGTGTTCCTCGGCTCCGTCGGCGGGCTGATGCTGGTCGAGAGCCTGCAGGCCGCCGCCAATGTGCGGCGCGGGCGCAAGCGCGAGAAGCGGCGCCATAGCTGGATGCACCGGCTGCCCTTCAAGATGCGGTTCCGCCAGTCGAACCTCTACATCAGC
>JBCBEP010000104.1:0-12190 GCA_038528605.1 Pseudomonadota bacterium | reverse complement strand
GGCCGCTCTCGGCCATGTGGCGGCGAGCACGGCGCTGCCGGATTTTCGGCCTGCGCTCCTCGATGTCTCATGGCAGGGCGCGGCAACGGCGGCGGTGCGGGGTGTTCTGGCGGGGCTCGCGGTTCTCCTGCTCATGCCCCGGCTGAGCGTGAACCGGACTGCGGCGGCGCTTGGGGCGCTCTTCGCCTGCGGGGCCCTCGCGCTCTTCACGTTGCCGGTGGTCAGCTCCGTCAAGCAGCAGCGCTGGTGCCTGGAAAATCTCGACTGTGCCTATCTCGATGCGCGCATGGCCATCCTGCCCATCGCGGCGCTGGTGGTGATGGCGTTGGCTGTGCTCCAGAAGACGCGCCTCACGCAGGGCGCTGCGGCTGGGCTGATCGGGCTCGCCGCGGCGGGAACGGGGCTTCAGAATGCGTGGGAGGTGGAGCACCGGCTCACTCCCCTCACGCGCCCCTGGGAGCGGGCGCAGACCCTCGCCTGCTTTCCCGAACGCTGGCCTGAAGATGACGCGCAGCTTCGCCATGTGGTCGACCCGTGGGGCCATGTGGCGAGCCATTCCTATGTGGATGTGGCGGGGATCTGGCGGCGTTATCTGGCCTCTTTCGACCCGTCGCGGGACTGCCCGGCCGATCGGGCCACGCTGGAGGCGCGCCTGCCCGCGATCCTGCCCCTGCTGCCCGTCGGGGCGGCCGATGAAATCGGGCGGGGCGCGGGCACGGGCGGGCGGTTCCTCGGCGAGGGCTGGCACCGGGTGGAGCCCTGGGGCGTCTGGAGCGCGGGGCGGGAAGCAATGCTGATGATCGAGCCTGCCGGCGCCCCGGAGGAGAGCGACGCTGTCCTCAGGCTCGACTGGGTGGCCCCGCCCTTTCCGGATGGTCGGCCCCGCCCGGTCGACATCGCCATTCCCGGGACCGCGCTCTGGCAGGGCACCGGCGAGCGGGCCGAGGGGGGCTGCTGCACCGCCCGCCTGCCGCTATCCTCTCCCGGGCTCGATCGCCTCTCGGTGACCATCAGCGCGAGCGCGCTCTACAACATCGCCCCGGCCGGCGGCGAGAAGCGCGTCGGTATCGGTCTCAAGCGGATTGCTCTGGAGAGGGGGGAGTAGGCGAGGCGCGCAGCACCATGGGCGTGCGCCCGGCCGAGGGGGCCGGGCGCGGTCGTCGATCAGGCCGCTTTCGCTTCGAGCACGGCATCGACCTTCTCGGCCGCTGCGCTCTCGTCGAGCTCTTCGACGGCGGCGAGCTCACGGGTCAGCCGCTCGAGCGCCGCTTCGTAGAGCTGGCGCTCCGAGTAGGACTGTTCCGGCTGGTCGCCCGCACGGTAGAGGTCACGCACCACCTCGGCGATGGAGATCAGGTCGCCCGAGTTGATCTTCTGCTCGTATTCCTGCGCACGGCGGGACCACATGGCGCGCTTGATCTTGGCGCGCCCGCGCAGCGTCTCGAGGGCCTTCGTCACGAGGTCCGGGCTGGACAGGGCACGCATGCCCACCGAGCTCGCCTTCGCCGTCGGCACACGCAGGGTCATCTTGTCCTTCTCGAAGGAGATCACGAAGAGCTCGAGCTTCATGCCCGCCACTTCCTGCTCCTCGATCGAGACAATCTTGCCGACCCCATGCGCCGGATACACGACATAGTCGTTAGCGCGGAATTCACCCGAGAGCTGCTTGGTCTTTTTCGACATGTTTTCTCCGTGCCCTTTGCAGCCGGCCGCACCGGCGCAAAAAACGACCCCTACCCAAGCTTTCGCAAGGATGGTGTCGTGGCTTTCTCACACTTCGGGACGAGACTGCCCCACATGGCGCACCAATCGGGATGCTTCCACAGGGACCTCCTCAGTTCATAGAAGCGTAATATAGCAAAAAAGATGTGCGATTTCCAGTCGCGCCCCCAAAGAGTGGCAGGACGCTCCTGGCCTGGCCGAATTTCGCGGTGTTGCCGGGGCTTGGCTGGTGCAGTGCAAACAATACCCCTGGCTCAATCGCCCTCGCCCGGCGCCTCCGAGAAGTGGGCCTCGAATTTCCCCGATTCGCCATCGAACTTCTCAGCTTCCGGCAGCGGGTCCTTCTTCTGGGTGATGTTCGGCCAGGCCTCGGCGTATTTCTTGTTTACATCGAGCCACTTCTCCAGCCCGCTCTCCGTGTCGGGCCGGATCGCGTCCGCCGGGCATTCCGGCTCGCAGACCCCGCAATCGATGCACTCGTCCGGATGGATGACGAGCATGTTTTCGCCCTCGTAGAAACAGTCGACGGGGCAGACCTCCACGCAGTCGGTATACTTGCACTTGATGCAGTTGTCGGTGACGACGTAGGTCATGCGCGGCTCCGCGGTGTAAAGCTTCCTATGCCGGCGTCAGGCTAGGCTGACACAAGGCCTCGTGTTGAGGGCTATATGCAGCGCATCACCGGGTGGCTTCAAGGGTCCCCCCGCTTCAGCGCGGCGATTTCGCGCCGTTCCCGCTTGTCGGGACGGCGTTGAGGGTCCGAGGGCGGTCCCGAAATCGCGTTCTCGTGATCGGCCGCGCGCTCAGCCGGCGGATCGAGATCGGTGTAGAGCGTCTGCGCCTCGGCGGCGGGACCACGGCGCGTGCCGATGGCGTCAACCCGAATGGCGCGGACACGACCTCCTTGCGGGAAGCTCAGCTCGTCCCCCGGGCTCACGATCTGTGCGGGCTTGGTGCAGTGCTTGCCGTTGAGCCGCAGCTTGCCCGAGCCCGCCAGTGCGCCGGCGAGCCCGCGGGTCTTGAAGAACCGCGCATGCCACAGCCACTTGTCGACCCGCAGGCGCGCGGGGGCGTCGCCCGGCACGCGCTACTTGTTCTTGAGCTGCTGGAGGATCGCGAAGGGGCTGTCCGGGTCCACGGGGCGGTCGGACTTCCGGTCCTTCCCCCCACCCTTCGGCCCCCCACTCTTCGGCCCGCCGCCCTGGTTGCGGTCGGGGCCGCGATCGTGCCCACCGCCAGGACCGCCGCGTGGCCGGTCTCCCTTTGCGCCACGGGGGCCCTTGCCGCCGGGCTTCCCGCCGCCACCCGCCTCGCCGCGTGCACCCTGCTGGTCGTTCCCGCCGGGGGCGCCGCGGCGCTGGCCGCCGGGCTTGCCGCGGCGGCGCTCGCCGGCGTCGCCCTGGGTATCGGCGCGCTGCCCGCCCAGTTGACCGGCATCAGCCCCCGCCTGGCCGCGGGGCGGGCCGCGCCGGCGCCGTCCGCCGCCCTCCCGATCGCCCTCCGCCGCGGCGGGCCCCGCGCCGCGCGCGCCGCCCCGTTGCGGGCGCCCACGGGGGCGGAGCGTGAAGGTGTAGAAGACCTCGGTCTCCCCACTCTGAACGGCGTCCTCGGCGCCGGTTTCGGCGTCGGCGGTTGGGTCGGTCGCGGCATCGGCGTCTGTCGCCACCTCCACCTCGTCTTCTGCAGCCGCCGCCTCAACGGGCGCCGCGCCGTCGTTCCCCGTTCGCTGACCGGCATCATCATCAGGCGCCGTGGCGGGCGCTTCGCTACCGGAAGTGGCCTCCGCCGGCGCTGTGTCCGGCGTCTCCCCAGTGCTCTCCACGCTCGCCGCATCCGGTTCGGACGATGCCGGCGCCGCCTCAGCACCTGCGGTCTCCGCGGCCGTTTCGGCCGCTTGCGGCTCGGCCGGCGCCTCTTCCGGGGCGCTTTCGGTCGGGACGCCTTCGGTATGGGCGTCCTCGGCCGGCTGAGCGGTGCCGGGGGCCTCGGCCGACGGATCCGCACCAGCCTCGCCGGGCGCCGCCGCCGTCGCCGCCGCCGCCGTGGGCGCCGTTTCAGCAGTCTCGGCGGGCTTTGGCGTCGGACGGACGGGTTTCGGGCGCTCGCCGCGTTCTGCCTGGTAGCCGAGCCCCTGCATCAGTTCGGAGAACTGCTCCAGCGTACAGCCGGTGATCGAGAGCATGTCCGGCGTCGCCTCGAAGCCTGCGCGCTGGTCGAGCGGGCGGATCATGTCTGCCAGCCGTTCCAGCATGTCGATGCGCACCGCCCGCTTGCCCGCCAGGCGGTAGCCCGCCTTCGTGTAGTAGACGGCACTCGCCCCGTCCTCGCCCGCCGGCACGGTCACATGGCCCGCAGGCGGCGGTGGCGGCAGCTCCTCAAGCCCCTCCCAAAGGCCCCAGAGCACGAGGCGCAGGCGCGTGGGCGCGGGCTTCAGCAGCGCGGGCATGAAGATGTGGTGCTGACCGAAGCGCACCCCGTGCTTGCGGAGGAGCGCGCGCTCCTCCTGGCCGAGCGCCTTGATATCATCGGCGATGTCGCGGCGCGGCAGCACCCCCATGGCCTCGCCGATCTGGAAGGCGACACCGCGGGCGAGGCCCGTCACCGTCTCGTCTGCCTGCATCGCCAGCATGGGCTCGAAGAGCGCCTTCACCCGCCGATCGAGCCAGTGGGAGAGGCGCCGCTCCACCTTTTCTGAGACCGCCGCCTCGGCAATATCATCGACGAAGACTTCGACCTTGGGCGCCAGCACCCCGTCGCCCTTCACCACGCGGCCGATGGCATCGGTGCCCCACATCAGCCCGCCCTGCTCGGTAAGCGCGATCTCACCGTCCGGCGAGAGGTAGAGCTTGTCCGCCCGCCGCGCGAATTCCGCCTGCAGCCCCGCGAGCGACGCCGATTTCAGCACCTGGAGCTCGGCGCCCGAGGCCTTTTCATCGGCGGTGAACCGGAAGCCCGAAAGCTTTCCGACGAACTCGCCCTCGACCGTCACCTCGCCGTTCTCGCCGACTTCCGCCACGAGCCGCTCCTTCTGCTTCAGCCGGCGCAGGAGCACGCTCGTGCGCCGGTCGACGAACCGCTGCGTCAGCCGCTGATGCAGCGCGTCCGACAGTCTGTCCTCAACGGCACGCGTGGTTTCACGCCACTCGGCCGGGTGCTCGAGCCATCCGGCCCTGTTGGCCACATAGGTCCAGGTGCGGATATAGGCGAGACGCTTCGAGAGCGCATCGATATCTCCGTCCACCCGATCGAGCCGCTTTACCTGGGCAGCCAGCCACTCGGCGGGTATTACCCCGCTACTCCCGGTCAGGAAACGGTAAATCCGACCGAGCAGCGCGACGTGATCGCCCGTCATCACCTTGCGGAAATCCGGCACCTGGCAGACATCCCACAGCAGCCGAACGCGGGTGGGATGGCGCGCGATCCCGGCGATCTCCGGGTCGTCCCAGAGAAGGCGCAGCGCCGCCATGTCCGAGGCTTCGCGGGCGCGGGCCAGGTTATCGTTGGCCGGCGCCATTTCGAGGCACTCGATCAGGAGCGGTACGGTGCCGAATTCGAGCTTGGCGTTGCGCCACATCAGCCGCTCGAGCGGCTTGAAGCGGTGGTTCTCGATGGCGCCCACCAGGTCCTCGTCGAAGGGCCGTGCTTCGCCCGTCACGCCGAAGGTGCCGTCCTTGGTGTAGCGCCCCGCGCGCCCCGCGATCTGGCCGATCTCGTTGGGCAGGAGGCTGCGGGTCCGGCGCCCATCGAATTTCGAGACGCCGGCGAAGGCGATGTGGTCGACATCGAGATTAAGGCCCATGCCGATCGCGTCGGTAGCGACGAGATAGTCCACATCGCCGTTCTGGTAGAGTTCCACCTGCGCGTTGCGGGTGCGGGGCGAAAGCGCGCCCATCACCACCGCCGCCCCACCACGCTGGCGGCGGATGAGCTCCGCGATGGCGTATACCTGATCGACCGAGAAGGCGACGACGGCGGTCCGCGCTTTCAGCCGGCTGATCTTCTTTTGCCCCGCATAGCTCAGCGTCGAGAAGCGCTCGCGGCTGAGGAACCGGGCCTTGGGCACGAGCGCCGCGATGCGGGGCCGCGCCACGTCGGATCCCATAAAAAGCGTCTCGAACCGGCCGCGTGCGTTGAGGAGCCGGTCGGTGAAGATATGCCCGCGGTCGGGATCGGCGCAGAGCTGGATCTCATCCACCGCCACGAAATCCGCCAGGCCGTCGAGCGGCATCGCCTCCACGGTGCAAATGAAAAACTGCGCCCGGGCGGGCACGATCTTCTCCTCCCCCGTAATCAGCGCCGCGGCGCTGGGCCCGCGCGCCGCTACCACCTTGTCGTAAACCTCGCGGGCGAGGAGGCGGAGGGGCAGGCCCATCACGCCCGTGCGGTAGGAAAGCATGCGCTCGATGGCGTAATGCGTCTTGCCCGTGTTCGTGGGCCCGAGCACAGCTGTGATCGTGCTCTCGCTCGGGATCTCTTCCGCAGCGGCCGCGGCCGCGGCAGCGCCGCCATGAGGCATTGCGGGGAGAGGCGCAGGCCCGGCAGCCCGCCGGGCGGCGATCTCTGCCTCCACCACGGCCCGGCGGGCGGCCAGTCGCGCCCGCTCGGCCACGTCCTCCGGCGTCTCCGCCGCGCGCCGTTCGGCCTCGAGCGCATCGAGCGCGGCCGCCAGGGCGGCTTCGGGGTCGTGATCCTTGGACATGGCCGCCATTGCTCGCCGCGTTGCGGAGGGGCCGTCCTCCCCGGCGCCTTACCGTGCTGACCTAGGGGCTTCACGGCCGCACGTCCATGCCCCCGCCGCCGATCGCGTCCTCAGAGCTCGCGCCCGTCGACCTCGGGGCTCAGCTTCTCCACGCCCTTCTGAGCACCCGGCATGTTGGGGTGCAGCTCCAGCACGCGCCTGTATGCCTCGAGCGCGCCCTGGTCGTATCCCGTCCGGTCGAGAATGATCCCGAGGCCCGAGAGCGCGCCGAAATGACGAGGCTCGAGGGCCAGCACCGCTTCGATATCCGCAACCGATCGCCCGTAATCTTCCATCATGAAATAGAGGGTCGCCCGCTGGTTCCAGCCCTCCGCGAAATCGGGCGCGAGGCGCACGAGGTCGGAGAGATGCATCTCGGCCGCGTCGTAGTCCTTCTCCTCCATGGCCTCCATCCCGCGCGCGAGCAGCAGGTCCATGCTGTCGCTGCCAGAGCGGCGCCAGACCCGCCAGATCTGCGCCTGGATCACCGGCCAATGCGGGTTTGCCGCATCCGAGAGCTGGCTGAAGAGCGCGTCGAGCTGCGCTTCCCGGCCGAGCTGGTCCGAAGGGATGTCGAGCCCCTTCAGCCCTTCCTCCGCCAGCTCCGGCGTCGGCGGTAGATCCGCCGGCGGCTGGGGCAGCGCGGGCGCCTCGTCTTCCAGATCGGGGAAGGCGGGCGGGGTGCCCTGCGCCCAGGCAGGCCCGGCGGCGTGAACCACCACCAACCCCATGGCCGGGGCGGTGATGAGGGCGGCGATGAAGGCCGCGGAGATGTGCCTCTTCGTCATACTTCCAAAGTCTAGCGGGCCCGCGTAGGTCTGCAAGGGACGGGCGGCCGCAGACAGCGCCGATAGCGATCACGAAAGGACGACCATGAGCGACGCACTCAACAGCGCAGCCGAGAAGCTCCGCGAGAAGCTGGAGGGCTCCGATTTCGCCGGCAGCGTGAGGTTCGAGGTGACCGACGAGGGCAGCATCGTCGCGGACGACGCCGGGGTGCGCGTGGCCGATGACGAGGCCGAGGTCACCATCAGCGGCGATCTCGACACCTTCCGCGAGCTCTTCGACGGCGAGCTCGACCCGACTGCGGCCTTCATGACCGGCAAGATCAAGATCGCCGGCGATATGGGTGCCGCCATGAAGCTCGTGCAGTTTCTCTGAGGGCGCCTCGTTTGAGCGTCGCGTTGGTCGAGCCGGGCCATGGGCCCGCCGTCTCGCTCCCGCCCGGCGGCGTCGCGTGGGCGGACGGGCTGGCGCTTGCAGCGTCCGACGGTGTCGCCCTTCGGGCCGCCCTCTGGAACCCGGGCGGGGCGCGGGGGCTCGCGCTCTACCTGCCGGGGCGCACCGAGTTTCTCGAGAAGGCCTCGATGACCGCCGCGGCCCTCGCCAAACGCGGCTTCGCAGTCGCCAGCATCGATTGGCGCGGGCAGGGGCTCTCGGCGCGCGCGCTCGACGAGCCGCTGAAGGGTCACGTCGAGAGCTTCGAAGCCTATGGCCGCGATCTCGCAGCGCTGCTCGCCGCACCGGCCGTGGCAGGGCAGGGGCCCGTGCGGCTCGTGCTCGGCCACTCCATGGGCACCGCCATCGCACTCGGTGCCGTTGCCAGGGGGCAGATCGCACCGGCCGCGCTCGTCCTGTCGGCACCGATGGCCGGCATCGCCTTCAAACCCGCGCAGAACCTCGGCGTGAAGCTCGTCGCCCGGCTCGCCTGCGCCCTCGGCCTCGGCAATCGCTGGCCGCCCACCGAAGCCGCCGCAAAGCCCAACATCTTCGAGCCCTTCGAGGGCAACTGCCTGACCCACGACCCGGACATCTATGCCTGGCAGGGGGCGGCGTTCCGTAGCTTGCCCGCCCTGCAGCTGGGCCTGCCAACCTTTGGCTGGATCCACGCTGCCTACGAGGCCATGGCCCTGATGGCGCGCCTCGGCCCGCCCGGCTTCCCCGTCCAGGTGCTGCTCGGCGAGAAGGAAGGCGTGGTCGACAACGCGGCCAGCCGGCGCATGGCCGCGAAGCTCGGCGCGTCGCTCGTGGAGATCGAGGGGGCGCGGCACGATATCCTGATGGAGGATGCGCCGCGGCGCGCCCGCGTCTGGCAGGCCATCGACGGGTTTCTGGCCGAGGCCGGGGTCTGACCGGGCGCGTTCAGGCCTCCGAGAACAGCGCCAGCGCTTCCGCATGCAGTTCCGGCGTTGCCGCGGCGATGGTGCTCCCGCCCCAGCGGCAGTCCCCCCCGCGCCAGTCGGTCACCACCCCGCCCGCCGCCTCGACCAGTGCCTTCGGTGCGGCGATGTCATAGGCGGCGAGACCCGTCTCGATCACGATATCCGCCGTGCCCAGCGCCACGAGCGCATAGCCATAGCAATCAGTCCCGTAGCGCGTGAGCCGCGCCCTGCGCCTCGCCGTCTCGAACGCACCAGCGCCCGCCCCGTCGAAAAGCTCCGGCGCCGTGGTGATGAGCGTGGCGTCCGCGAGGCGCGTGGTCCCACTCACGCCAATGCGCGCCGCTTCGCTGTCCCGAAGCATCCACGCCCCAAGGCCAGCTTTCGCGAGAAAGCGCTCGCCAAGCGCAGGATGGTCCACCAGGGCATGGCTCGCGCGAGACCCGTCGTCCCGGGCGATGAGCGTGCCCCAGAGCGGAATGCCGCTTACAAAGGCCCGGGTGCCATCGATGGGGTCGACCACCCAGGTGGCCCCGCTGGTGCCCTCCTTCGCGGCCTCCTCCTCGCCAAGAATGCCGTCATCTGGCGCTTCTGCCGCCAGAAGCGCGCGGATCGCCGCCTCCGATGCCCGGTCGGCCTCGGTCACAGGGTCGAACGCCCTGCCGCTGCCGGCGGCTTTGTTCTCGCCCACACCCGTCCGCCGGAAACGGGGCAGCGTCTCCGCGCGGGCCACATCGCCCAAGCGGGCGAGCAGGGACAGCACAGGGTCATCTGCCGGATAGGATGCAGCAGGGTCGTGGTCGGACATAGGCGGCTTCCTCTGGAACGCCAGAAGCCCATCGGCCAGGCGCAGGAAGCCGTCAAGTCGAAAGGCGCTTCGTCGGTGGAGATCGGATAGCCGCGGCGGCGCTCGGATCGTGCAGCCGACCGCACTGAGGCCGCCGGCACCCGGCGGTCAGGCCACCCTACCCGACCGCCGGCTCCACCCCACCAGAGCCTGATCAGGCCGCGTCGCCGAGGACGCGGGCCAGATCGAAGAGACGGCGCCGCTGCGTCTCGGGGATCGAGTAGTAGGCGCGTACGAGATCGAGCGCTTCCTTATCGGCCAGCATGTCGGCCTCGCGATGCGCAGCCTCCATCGCCTCGTCCAGCCCCTCGAAGAAAAAGGCCACCGGCACATCGAGCGCGGCAGCGATGTCCCACAGACGCGACGCCGAAACACGGTTCGCGCCGGTCTCGTATTTCTGGATCTGCTGGAACTTGATGCCCACCTTCTCGGCCAGCTGCTGCTGCGTCATCCCCGTCATCCACCGACGCTGACGAACGCGCTGCCCAACATGGACGTCCACCGGATGGCTCATGATGCTTTCCCTCCCACGGCACAACTTCGACTGTGCACATCCTCAGGTTTAAAAGCGGCAAAGGTTTGCCCGCCTTTTGCGACGGCCCACGAGCCGTGCCGCGGACCACCGCAATCCCCGAAAGTCATTCTGAATCATCGCCTTGGCGAAGTACGCTGCAAGAGATTTCATGCCTCAATCTGACACGTCGCAAAATGAGCAGCGCAACCTGCCGCAGACTGATCACAATGGGGCAAACCCGTCACAGTTGTGCGTCGGGAACGAAAGAGGGGTAGGGCAGGAACATCCGGGCAGGCGGAATCAATTCATGGATGTGTCGAGCCGCAGGGTCGCGTCAGACGCTCTCAGGACACCCTGAGATGCGCGGCCAGCGCGGCCCGCACATGCGCGGGGACAGGCACCGATTTCTGTGCCTCATAATCGAAGCAGACATAGGTAACCGTGCCCTTTGCGCAGTGCCGCTCCCCCTGCCAGATCTCTTCGTAGAGCGTGAAGCTCTTGGTGCCGATCCGCTCCACCCAGGTGCGCACCTCCACCTCATCGGCAAAATAGATCTGCGCAAGGTAGTCCACGGTCATGGTCACCACTGCCACGTGCCAGTCGTCGAAGGACAGCCGCGGCGAGAGCAGGCGGAAGATCTCGCGCCGCCCCGCTTCGAACCAGACCGGTACGACCGTGTTGTTGATGTGACCCGCGCCATCGGTCTCCGCCACGCGGGGCGTAATGGGTGTTCTGAACATGAAACCTCCGGATCGCGCCACGCCGCTATACCGCGGCTGCCACCAACGGAACAGCGCCCCGGCCCACGCCGCAGCGCGTCTCCAGTGATCGCCCGCCGTGGTCAACCGACACCCATCCGGCGCAATCTCCCCTGTCGCAGGCAAGAACGGCGAACGGCCCGCCATGCCGGCGCGGAGACGCGCAAGAATAACGGACCGCAACACCCCTGACGCCCATCGGCACACGCGCTTGCGCCGGCCCGCTCGTCACCACCGCCGGTGCCGCTGTGAGGGGCGGCGCAATGAGCGGCGCGGTCGCAAAAGCCGGCGGGGCGCCTCGTCACCTCACGCGCCATCGTGCCCCGGCGCCCGCGTCCCCTGCGCCACGGTCGAGATGTTCGCCAACCCCTTTCGGGTCACAGGCATGTCTGTCGCCAAGGGTCCAACCGCACGCGAAGCAGGCTCCCGCGCGCCCGCGTCTCTGCTAAGTCTCCGGGTCAGGCGACGTCGCCATCGCAGGCGGCGGTGGCGATCCCGAGGCGAGCCTGGATGTCAGGCGTCTCGTTTTCCGCCGCCTCGTCCTCGGCCACCGCCTAATCGGGGGCCGACCACCGAGCACCCGGCCGACGCGGCCGAGGGCGCCATAGCAGTGGAGGCACGCATGACAGAAACGGTGCGCTATCCGGCCCAGGGGCTCTATCCCGCGCGCCGGTCTGCCGTCATGGCGGACAACATGGTCGCCACCTCGCAGCCGCTCGCGGCGGAAGCGGGCCTCTCCATGATCAGGCGCGGCGGCAACGCTGCCGACGCGGCTATCGCAAGCGCCATCGCCCTCACCATTGTCGAGCCTACGGGCAACGGCATCGGCTCCGACGCTTTCGCCATCCTCTGGGACGGCGCCGCCCTCCATGGCCTCAACGCCTCCGGCCGCGCCCCCGCCGCCTGGACGCGCCAGCGCTTCGAAAAGACCAGCACGATGCCCGAGCGCGGCTGGGAGAGCGTGACCGTCCCTGGCGCCGTCAGTGCCTGGGTGGCGCTCAGCGCCCGCTTCGGTCGGCTCCCGTTCGAGACCCTCTTCGAGCCCGCAATCCGCCTCGCGGAACAGGGGTTCCCCGTATCGCCCGTAATCTCCAGCCTCTGGCAACGCGGCGCCGGGCTCCTCCACGACCAACCGGGTTTCGCCGAGCACTTCATGCCGCAGGGCCGCGCCCCACGGGTCGGAGAGCGCTTCATCAACATCCCGGCCGCTGAAACCCTGCGTCAGATCGCCGAGACCGGCGGCGAGGCCTTCTATCGCGGCGCGCTCGCCGAGCGCATCGCCGCCGCCGGCGCAGAGTACGGGGCGGCCCTCACCCTCGATGATCTCGGCCGGCACCGGGCCGACTGGGTCGACACCATCAGTGCCGGTTTCGACGACATGACGCTCCACGAGATCCCCCCCAACGGCCAGGGCATCGCCGCCTGCATGGCTCTTGGCATGCTCGCGCACAC
>JBCBEP010000103.1:0-12322 GCA_038528605.1 Pseudomonadota bacterium | reverse complement strand
GCGGGAAGCACCGTTTCGCAAGCCGCCAGAGCCGCCTCACCCTCAGCCGCGCCTCCCTGCAGCCCGGCGAGGCGTTCCCGCCAGGCGCCGGCCAGACGCTTCAGCCCTGCTTCCGTATCGGCGGACAGCACCAGGGGCGGGAGCACGGCGCCTTCCATGCCCGGCTGGCACTCTCCATCCACCACGGGCGGCGAGACGGGATCAGGAGGAGACGCAGCCTCCAGCACCACATGCGCATTGGCACCGCCGAAGCCGAACGCGCTCACCCCAGCGGCATGCGGCGCCCCATCGGCGCGCGGCGGGAGGGCGCGCGCTTCCTGCGCCACCGCCAGCCCTTCGAACCGGTCCACTGCCGGGTTCACCCGATCCACATGCAGCGTCGGCGGCAGATACCCGCGCTCGAGCGCCATCAGCGCCTTCAGCACGCCCACCAGCCCGGCCGCCGGTTCCAGATGCCCCACATTGGACTTGGCCGACCCGATTGGCAGCGGGGCGAGACCGGCGGCCTCCCGCGCGCCGCCCAGCGCCGAGATGATCGCCGCAGCCTCCACCGGGTCGCCCACCGGCGTGCCGGTGCCATGCGCCTCGAGGAACGCCAGCCGATCCGCTGGCAGACCTGCCGCGGCATGGACGCGCGCGAGGAGCGCCGCCTGCCCCCCCGCATCCGGCCGCGAAAGCCCCGGCTTCAAGCCGTCCGCGCTCGTCCCGCTCGCACGCAGCACCCCGCGCAGCGGCTCGCCCCCCGCCACCGCGTCGCGATGACGGCGCAACACCAGGGCCACCGCCCCCTCCGCCCGCACATAGCCATCCGCCCCGGCATCGAAGGCACGGCACAGCCCCGAGGGCGACAGCATCGTGGCCTGGCTGAAACCCACGAAATTCCAGGGCTGCAGCAGCGCGTTCACGGCACCGACGACCGCCGTGTCGATCTCCCCCGATCGCAGCGCCTCCGCCGCGAGGTGCAGCGCCGTCAGCCCCGACGCGCAGGCCGTATCGACCGTCAGGCTCGGCCCCTCGAAACCGAAGGTCTGGCTCAGGCGGTTGGAGATGATCGAGAGGGTGTTGCCGGTCATGAACGGCGTGTCGATCGAGGCGATATCCGTAGCAAAGCGCTGGGCGTGGTCCATGGTGGACGCACCCACATAGACGCCCGTTCGCCCGAAGCCGCCGGGGCGGCCCGGCGCGCCCAGCGCCCCACCCAGCGGCAGCGCGGCCTCCACCGCCTGCCACGCAACCTCGAGCATCATCCGCTGTTGCGGGTCCATCTGGGCCGCCTCGCGCGGAGAGAGCCCGAAGAAGCCTGCATCGAAGTCCCACAGGTCGTCGATCACGCCGGCTGCGTTCGTATACGTCCGGCCGCGGGCGGGGCCGCCCTTGCGCAGGAACTTGGCGCTCGACCAGCGGTCTTCAGGCAAGCGGCCGATCGCATGCCGGCCCGCCGCCAGCAGGTCCCAGAACGCCTCGGTATCGGGGGCGCCGGGGAGGCGGCATGCAATCGCCGTTATGGCAAGGCGCCCGTCCGCCGACCCCGCGGGCCCATCGGCCCCCGGCGCGCGGGTCGCATCACCGCGCGCCATCCGGCTCTCGGGCGGGGACGGATACGATGCTTCGCGTGCCGGCGCCGCGCCGGCCTCGGAGGTCTGCCTCATGCTGTGCCCTTGTCCTTCTGGTCGAGGGGGGAAGCGCCGTTGGCGGACGCCCATCACCCGATGCTTAGACAAACAGGGTTTCCCAAAGATGAGCGGCGATGCGGTCGGCCGAATAGGGCTGCGTTAACCTCGTTCCGCTAAGCCGGGGTCCGAGGCGCAGAACGGCGCCCGGCAGCGCGCCTGGCGGCGCCCTCCGGCCCGGTTTCTGCCGTCTCGCTCGGTCGAGGCATTGCGTGGGGTGGCAGGGTGCGAAGCGTTATGCAGTCGTTGAGCGGGCGGGAAGCACCTCTACGCCTCGCCTGGGTCGCCGGTAATGCGGGGCCCCCGGCCTACGTGAATGTGGGCGATGCGTTGAGCCCGGTCATGGTCTCGCTCGTCTCCGGCCGGGCGGTGGAACGCGTGCCCTTCGTGAGCGAGGGCGCGCGCATGGTGGCCATCGGCACCGTGGGCCAGTCGGTGCGCGGCGGGCAGGCGGCGATCTGGGGTACCGGCTGCAGCCCTTGGGCCAACCCGCTCGCAGCGGGCGCCAAACGTCCCTACACGCCGCCCGAGAACACGGCGCTCCACCTCCACGCAACGCGAGGCCCCTACTCGGCCCGCCTTCTCTCGGAGGGCGGCGCGCCCGCCATCCCGTTCGGGGACCCGGCGATGCTCCTCCCCCGGTTCTACGCGCCCATGCGCCGGCCGCGCCACGCGCTCGGCGTCGTACTGCATCTCTCGGAGCTTGCGGATCGGGCCTTCAATGCCCATCCGAAGCCGGGCCTCGCGCGCTACCGGCTTGGCGGCGCCCCGGGCGTGCGGCTCATCACCATGGTGGCGCCGCCAGGCAGCGCGGCGATCCGCGCAAAGATAGACGAGCTGCTGGATTGCGAGCGGATCGTCTCAACCTCGCTCCACGGCATCGCCATCGCCCTGGCCTACAGCATCCCGTGCCTCTATCTGAGCGCCGCCCGGGGCGCCCCGGGCCTGATGCACGCGCCGCTCGATCCGGCAGGCACAGGCGATGTTCCGGGCGTGAACGCGCGCTTCCCCGACCTCTATGCCGGCCTCGGCCAGCGCGAGATGGCCTGGTGGCGCCAGCCGAAGGACCGGGAGACGGACTGGCAGGCGCTGATCGACGCGGTGGACCGCGCGGGCGCCAATGGCCCCCTCGTTCCGGAGGGTCTGGCCGAGGCATGCCCCGCCGGTCTGGCACCGCTCTCACCCCCGGCGGGCGGCACCGTGTGGGACCACCCGCTCATCTCGTCGCTCGACCAGTGCGCGGCGGCTGCGGCATGAGCGCGCTGATGCTCATGCGCAGGGTGCGCCGCGAGGGGGCCGTGCCGCTCGCCTGGCAGGGCGGCTCCGCGGGCGATGCCCGTGTTCCACTCGGCGGCGCCCTGTCGCCCGTCGTTGTCGCTCTCCTCACCGGGCTTCCCGTCACCCGGGTGCCCTTCGCCTCGTCGCTGCCGCGCCTCGTCGCCTCGGGCACGATCGGTCAGAACATCCGTGGGGGCGATGCGGTCTTCTGGGGGACCGGCGCCGCCCGCACCGAGACCCCGCCGGACGGGCGGCGGCGGCGCTTTCGCGCGGCGCCCGGCACGGCGCGCCATCTTACGGCCTGCCGCGGCCCCTTCAGCGCAGCCCTCCTCTCGGGCGGGGCGATACCGGCAGGGGCGCTGCCGGCCCTGGGCGAGCCTGCGGCCCTCATCGCCGCTTTCCACCGCCCCACGCGCGCCCCGCGCCACGAGCTCGGGGTCGTGCTCGATCCGGACGAGGAGGCCGCCGCTCCGCCGGGACAGTGCCGGCCACACCCCCATCTCGCGCGCTACGCCCTCGATCCTGCAGGCGGCGAGGGCGTGCGCCTCATCTCCGGGCTCGTCGCCCCCAGCCTCACGGGCATCAGGCAGGCGTTGGACGCGATCCTCTCCTGCCGGCGCATCGCCTCCGCCGCGCCCGAGCCGCTGGCCATCGCCCGGGCCTATGGCATCCCCGCCCTGCCGCTCGCCCGACGCGGGGCGCGGGGTTCGGCGCAGCCGGGGCTCGCCGACATCGCCCTCAGCATCGATGGGCCGCTCGAGCTGCCGCTGGCCGATCTCCTCGCAGGCTATGGCCAGCAGGCCGCCACCGTCTGGCACCAGCCCGCCGACAGTCCCACGCCCTGGGCCCGGCTGATAGCGGCGATCGATCATGCAGCCGCCTCGCCGGAGGAAGCGGCTCTCGGCGCGGCGCACGACATGACCGACGCGCTCGCGGCAGCGCTGCCGTTGGACGTCGCGCCCGCACACCCCGTACTCGGTTCAAGCATCTGGGATGAGCCGAACCTCAAAGCCATCGCGTTCGCGGAGGATCTCCCGGCGATGCGCGCGCGCGAGACGGCGCGCGAAGCGGCGGCGGAGAAGCTGGCGGCTGCCCGGCGCGGGGGTCAGCAGACACTCGCCGGAGCGGGCAAGGTTGACGGTCAGACCATCGATCCTGCCGCCATGGCGGACCCATGGGCGGCAGCGCCCCCGCTCCCACTCGCCATGCTCCAGCCGACGGCTCGCGCACCGAAACTCCGCCTGATCCGCCTTGAGCCCAGCCAGCCAGGCGGCACGCCACAAGATGCGGTCGATGCTCCGCCGCAGGGCCCGGTGCAGGGCCCGGTGCAGGGGCAGGAGCAGCGGCAGGGGCGGGGCGCAGCAGCACGCTCGGGAAGGGTTCCAGCGGCCACTTCAGGCGCGGCAACACCGCTCGGTCTCACAGCCCTCTGGCACCTGCGCCGCGGGCTCGCCGCGCTCGAAAGCCCAGGCGCCGGTGCGGCCATAACCGCGGAGAAGCATCATTCCGGAACCGTCGCCATAGCGGCGACACGGCAGGGCGCCACAGCGCAGGCGGCCCTCGCGCTGTGCGCGGAGGCACCTGGCGCACCGCCCACCACTGGCGGCAACATCACGCGTCTCTCCCCGCCTGCCCGCAGCGTTCCCACCGCCCGCATCGACGACCCTGAAGCATCGGCTAAGCCCCGCAGGCCCGCCTCTGCCGTGGCCGTGCCGCTCTGCTGGGCTGCGGGCGGGCGGCAGGACGGGTTCGCGAACATCGGAGATGCCCTCAGCGCCGTCGTCGTCGCCACGCTTTCGGGCCTGCCGGTGCGCCACATGGCAACACGCAGCCCGCATGAGCGCCTGGCCGCCGTGGGTACCATCGGCCACAGCCTCAAGGGCGGGCATGTCCATCTCTGGGGAACGGGGCTCGACGCCACGCTCAATCCGGAACGCGACGGGCCGTGGTCGCGCCCGTCCGACACGCGCTTCTCCGTCCACGCCACCCGGGGGCCGGAAACGGCTGCAACCCTGAGGCGCCACGGCGTCGCCGCGCCGGAGGTGTTCGGCGATCCCGTCTACCTGCTGCCAAGGCTCTGGCCGCTGGACGAGATCGAGCGGCGCTACGAGCTCGGCATCGTCCTCCACCTCTCGGAGCTCGACGAGAAGAGCCCCGCCGGACGGCCTAAAGCCGAGTACCGCCGCTACGCCGTGCCCGAAAGCCTGGCGGGCAGCGTGCGCATCATCAACATGTATGCCGAGAGCAGCCTCACCGCCTTCCGCGACAAGATCGCCGAAATCGTCTCCTGCCGGCGGATCCTCTCAACCTCGCTCCACGGCCTCGTCATCGCCGATGCCTACGGCATTCCGAGCGGATGGTACGGGTTTCACGACCGTGGCCTGAAGCATGTGGACCTGCTCGACCCCGAGAGCCGGATCGACCACCGCATGAGGGACCTCTATGGCGGGCTCGGATGGCACGAGGCCCCGGTCTACGCGACCTCCCGCCACGAAGAGACCGATTTCGATGCGGCGATCGCGGCGATGGACGCCGCGATGACCCCCTCCGGATACGACCCTGCGCCACTGATCGAGGCCTTCCCGGGCCCGCTCGGCGTGGACCCGGCAGCCCGTCTCTGGCCGCTCCCGCAAGACGCTCTGGAAGGAGTGATCCTTTGACGCAAGCTTCCGCCCGCGCCGCGCAGTCCTGCGCGCATCCGGCAGCACAACCACCCGCGTTGCCGCCCGCAGTGTCGCACACAGCGCCCGGCCCAGCGGCGTGCCCCCCTGCGCCGAAACGTGCCGCCCTATCGGGCCTGGCACCCGTGGTACCGTCCGGACGGGGTATCGCCGGACGAGATCCCGCCCCGGTGGCCGCGCCCGAGGATCCGGACGACATCGCCCTCCTCCGCCGCGTGATCGCCGCCTTTCCCTTCGCGAGCTATGCGCAACTCGGCATTATCGCAGCGCAGCGCCCCGAGGCGGGCGACACGGGCGCCGACCCGGAAGAGCCCGGCCAGGAACGGCTGGGCCCCCGGGCGCGCCAGGCCCTCCGCCCGGCACCGGGGACCACGGCGGGCGAGCGCGCCGGTCCGCCCATCAGCCGATACCTCGCCCACGCGGCAGCGCTCGGCAGGCCGGTCTCGGCCCCGTCGCTCGACGACCCGTGGGAGGCGGTCCGCTTCGCCCTCCACTATGCAGAGAGTGGGGCGGCAACGCTGCGCGGCACGGCGCCCCTCGGAGCAGCACTTGCCGCAGCGCTGAATGCGGACGCGGGCGACCCGTGGAGCCGCGCGCCCCGCATGAGCCACATGCTCGCCGCAGCCGCGCAGCACTCGGCGCCCGAGCTCACGGCCCAGGGCAGCGCTGGCGCCGTCGCGGCCTGGTGGGTACATGCCTTCGCAGGCGAACGGCCCATAGCCGGGAGCCTCACGCCGCCATGGCTGGTCGAGCGGCTCGTGGCCATCCCCGATGCGGGGCATGGCGCGCCCTTCCCGCTCGGCGCCGCGCTTGTCGAGATGCATCGCGGCTCCGCCACATACCGCCAGAGCTATCGCCTCGAGCGGGCGGCCGACCGTGTGGCCTTCGTCTTCGACCTGCTGCTGCACGTCTTCAACACGCCCACGCGGCGGCTTTCCTTCAACGACCATTGCATCCGCTGGTTCGCCGAGGCCTGCCCGGGCGTCTATGGCGGCGTCAGCCGCTTCGAGGTGCTGCTGGGCCTTGCCGCGGGCAAGGGCGTGCCGGCGGACGAGACCGCGGGGCGGGCCCTCGCCCACTGGTTCCGCGCGCAGGCCTGCCGCGCCTTCCCCGCGCTCGGCCGTTTCGCCAGCATCGATGAGGCCGCATGGTGCGCGACGGACCGGAAGCTCGATCTCGTGGGCCTCGCCGGCTCGAGCACCGGGCTCGGTCAGAACCTCGCCATGAGCGCCACCGTCCTCGCACGCGCCGGGATACCCTTCAGGGTGCGGGACAGCGAGCACGGCTTTGCAGAGGCGATGACCCCCTTCAACGGCGCGCCCCTGCGCCTCGATCCGCCTGCCGCGCTGCTCCCGGGCCCCGCGCTGGGGGCGGAACTGGCCGCTGAACCGGCGGCACGACCGGCGATAGGGCCGGGACCGGAGACCATGGCCACCGCCGTCCCGCCCGCTCGCCCCGCACCCGTCTCATGCGCCGAAGCGCCCGCGCCGCCGCCCACCATGACGATCCGCTCGCCAATGCCGCAACACCGGGAAGGGCCGGAGCAGGCGGAGATCGGCACGCTTGCACGCCCCTCCGGCGAAGCCACCGAACAGGAACCCGATCAGGGGCTTAGCGCCCGCTTCGCCACGCGTGGCTGGGGCGACCACCTGCCCCCCGCTCTGCGCCCCCGCCGCAAGGCGCTCCTCTTGCACCTGAATGCGGACGAAGCGCCCCAGGCCCTCTGCCATCCGCTCTTCGACCGCCATGAGGATCTCTACGCCATCGCCTTTCTGCTCTGGGAGCTCGAAGCCCTGCCCGAAGCCCATCACCTTTGCCTCGAGCTTGTGGACGAGATCTGGTGCCCCAGCCGCTACGTCGCCGATCTCTACGCGCCCCATACCGAGGCGCGGGTCACAACCATCGGCAAGGGCATCCGGCTGCCCGCGCCCGCACGGATCGACCGCCAACGCTTCGGAATCCCCGAGCGCGCTTTCGTGTTCCTCGTGACCTTCGATTTCCACTCCTCCGTGGAGCGCAAGAACCCGCTGGCGGCCGTGCGTGCCTTTCGACAGGCATTCGACGGTGCTTGGGGGGACCGGGCAGTCCGCCTCGTGATCAAGACCACGCCACCGGTTCCCGGCCATTGGGGCGACCCCAACGGGATGTGGCCCGCCATCCTCGCGGAGGCGGAGGCGGACCCGCGCATTCTCATCATCGCAGAGCACCTGCCCTTCGCCGAGCTCATTGGCCTGATCGCAGAGGCGAACTGCCTTGTCTCGCCCCACCGGGCGGAGGGGTTCGGCTACATGCCGGCCTACGCGCTCATGCTCGGCCGGCCCGTGATCGGGACCGATTACTCCGGCCCACGCGACTTTCTCACCGCCGAGACCGGGTATCCCGTGCCCTGGCAGCCCCGCCCGGTAGCGGCGGGAGAGAGCATCCTGCCCGTCCGCGGCGCGCACTGGGCGGATATAGATGTGGTGGCCCTGGCAGAGGCGATGCGGCGCGTGCGAGACCGGCCGGGGGAGGCCCGCACCCGCGCCGCGGCCGGGCAGGCGTTCATGCGGCGTGACTACTCGATCGAGGCCTGCGCCGCCCGCTATCGCGCAGCGCTCGAACGCGCGGGCGTGATCTGATGGCGGCCCCCCGCATCACCCTCCCGGCCCTGCCACCGGCGCCCGTGGAGCCCTGCCAGTCCAAGCAAGCCGTCATCGCGGCGCTCGGTGTGGTGAAGCACTATGCCGGGAAACCCGTGCTTGGCGGGGCGTCGGCGGTCTTCCGCCGTGGGGAGCTCACCGCCATTCTCGGCCGCCGCGGATCGGGGCGGACGACCCTCGCCGCCGTGCTGGCAGGGCAGCGCCTGCCCGATGCGGGCCGCGTCTGGTACGGCGGCCGTATCGCGCCACTGATCGGGCATTCAGCGGCATTCGGCGCCACCGGCAATATCAGGCGCGATCTCGGGCTGCGCGCCGCTGCAGCCGGGCTTAACGGCCGGCGCTTCGCCGAGGCGGTGGCCGCGGAGATCGGCGACCCGGCGGTGCTCGACCGGTCATTCGAGCGGCTGGAAGGCCCCGCCCGCGCCGCCCTCTGCCACGCGGCCGCATGGCTGGTCCCGGCGGATGTCTACATCGCCGATGGCGGGCTCGTGCCCAGCAGTGGGCCCGGCGCCGGGGCCCTCGCCGAGCGGCTGGCGGCACGCCGCAAGGATGCCGCGGTGGTCTGGCTCACGGCAGGCGTCACCTCCCTGCGCGCCATGGCGCCCGATCGCCTGCTGCTACTCGAGAACGGCCTTCTGCGCCCGCTTGCTGATATCGAGGAGGCGATCGCGCTGTTCGACGAAAAGCGACGCAAGAAACCGGCCCGGCCAACCAAAGCGGCCGACACTCCTGATCGGAAGCCCTTCCCAGTTCCCAAGCCGGTCGCCGCCCGAATTGCCGCTCCGAGCGCCGCGACGAGCGCCACGCCGGGCGCTGCGGAACCGGCAGCCCAGCCCTCGCGTACGATCGCGCCCGTAGCTCACAAGGCAGCGGAGGCAGCAGCCGCGGCCGCGCCAGGATCGCAGAGCGGCAGGGCCAGGCCGAAGCGCGAGGCCGCGCCCGCGCCTTCCAGAGGGCTCAGCGTTCCCCACCCAAAGCCGCCATCCGCCGACACGCGGCGCCCAGCGCCGACGCCGGTGCTCTCCGCTGGTACCGTTCTGCGCCTCGGGCCGGAGGACATGGCCGAAACCGCGCCTGCGGGAATGGCGAAGGCCGCGCGAAGCGCGCCCGTACGCCCCGCCGTTGTGACGCACCCGCTCAAGCCTGCCCTCCCCCCGGCTTACCGGACCCTCTTCAAGGGCCGCCGTCCCCGCCCCGCCACAGTGGAGGGGGAGCCATCTTCGCAGGCCGAAGCACCGGGGACCGCGGCCCCCCGCGCGACAGACCTCCGACCCAATGCCGGAAAACCCCACCGAGCGCTCACGGTGTCCGCAGCGCCGCCAGGAGCACCCGGCCCATGACCCAGAGCAGAAAGGCCGCCACGCCGATCTTGAGCACCTCCACCGGCCGGTCCGGCGCCGTTGGCGTCAGCGCCGCGCGGGGCGGCACGAACACCACGAGATGCGCACGCCCCAGCGTGGCCTGCGCCTGCGCCTGCTGCTGCAGGCCCAGCGTCGCGATATAGCTGTCGAGGGCGATTTGATACTCGTTCTGCAACCGCTCGAAATCCGTAAGCTGCACCGGCAGCGCGCTCTCGCTGCGCGCCCCGCCAACGGTGGCGCGGGTGTTCGCGATCTGCGCCTCGAGGGACTGTATCTGCTCGCGCAGCCGGCGGATCTGGGGAGAGTTCGGCACCGTCTCGATCAGGGTCCGCAGGCGCACCCGCAGCCCGGTCAGCTCGCTCGTGAGCTGGGCGATGGTGGCGGTGTTGAGCGCCGCTTCCTGCGTGGGCGAGACGGTGAGCGTCCGGCGCCGAAAGGCCTCGATCGCATCCAGCGTGTCCTTCAGCCGGCCCTCCGCCTGGGCGTATTCGCCGTTCACATAGGCCAGCATCTCGTTCTGCTGCTGCTCGGAAAGCCGGTCGACCAGCGCATCCAGCATCGCCACCAGCGCCTCCGCCACGGCCAGGCTGTCCTCCGCGTGGAAGAGGCGAACCTCGAGATGGGTGATGCCCGTCAGCACATCGAAGCGCAGGCCGAGGGCGGCGTTCCAGTAGGCAAGCAGGTCCTCGGGCGGCATCCCGGCGTCGTAGGCGCGCACCGGATCCCCCCCGTCGCGCCCCAGCATCGCCCGCAGATCAAGCCGCGCCTCAAGCTCCGCCAGCGCCGCCTCGGAGCGCAGGAAGTCCTCCAGAATGAACCCGTCCGACAGCGCGGCGGCGAAGCCCGCCCCCTGCACGCTGCCGCCATCCTGGCCCTCCACGCCCGGCCCGCCGCGGATGGCGTAGCGCAGGCCGCTCACATACCGGTCCGCCGCCACCTCGTAATAGTACCAGCCAGCCGCCAGCGCCGGCCCCGCCGCGAAGAGCAGGAAGCCAAGCACCGCCCAGATGTAGGACCGCCTCGGCAGCTTGAGGGGCGGCCCCGCCGCCGGGATCGCATCGAGCGTTGTCATCAAACCTCCCGCGGGCGCCGCGCGCCCCGTTGCGCCTGCCCGCAAGAAGAGCGCCAACATGGTAAGGATTGTGTGAATTGCCCCTCATGAACGACCGATCCCCCGGCCCCGATCGCGCCGCGCCGCCCGCGGCGAGCGCGCACGCATTGCCCGGTCACGCGCTCGTCCTCGGCACCTTCCCGCCGATTGCAGGCGCTGAAAGCGCTGCATCTGTCGCCGCCGTGGGCGCGCTCCTCTCGGGGGGCTACAGGGTGGAGACGGTCTCGCTCTCGGGCCATGGGGACGCGCATCTGGCGCTCGACTTCGCGAAGACCTACGCGCTCCGGCGCTTCCGGGCGGCCCTCGCCAAGGGCCCGGTGGCGGATTGCATCGTCCTCGTCCCCGGTGCCATACGCATGCGGCGGCCCAACACTGCCGCCCGCCTCCTCGCGCTCGCCGCCCAGTTCTACACGCTCTGCTGGCTCGCCTTCTGGTGCCGACGCTTCCTGGTGGTGCACGGGCGCGGGGCGGACCGGGCAGGCGGCTGGCGCCCGGCCGCGCGCATCGTCGGGCCGCTCCTCAAAAGGCTGGGCAGCAAGGCCCCGTCGGCCCCGGAGCGCCCGCCCGCCCTGGCGGCGCATCTCCTCGCCGCCGCGTGGGGGGACGGGCGGGAAGGCCGCCTCGCCGCCAGCATGGCCACCCTCCTGGGCGACGGGGCATTCGAGGGCACGGCGGCGACGCTGGCCGACGCAGCGCAGGGACCCTCACCCACGACCCGAAGCCGGGCGCTCGCGGCCGCCCTCGCCCCCTGCCCCCGTTGGTCCCAACCCGGGGCACCAGTCGAGGCGTGGATGAGCCAGCTGCGCGCCACCCGCGGCGCGCTTCCGAACCTCAGCGCCAAATCTGGGCATGGCCTGGGAGGAGCGGACAGGAGCTTACCCGCAGGCGATGCGGCGAGCCTCCTCCGCCGCTGGGCGCAGGCGGAGCTTGAAAGCGACGCGGCCCTGGCAGGCATGGCGGATACCCTGCGCAGCGCGGGCCACGCTCCCCTCAGCGCTGCGGAAGCGGCGATGCTCGCGCGTGAGAGCGCCCCCCAGCGCGCCTGGGCGGCACTGGCCGGTGCGGACGCTCTGCGCGCCCCTCTGCAGCCCCCGCCTGCAGCCGACACCCCGCTGCTGGAGGCCTTGGGCGAAGCACTCGCCAGCATCGCGGCAAGGGCCGCTGAGTGCCGCCCCGCTCGCGACACGCAACGCAGCGGCAGCCCCCTGCCATCAAGCCTCAGCGCACCCGTCGGGCCCGATGGCGGAACCGCGCGGCTCACAGGCCTCGGCCTCGCCACCGCCTTAGCCGCAGCCCTGCCGGGCGGGATGCCGCAGCCGGGCAAGCCGATACCGCCGCCGCTACGGCGCCTCCTCAACACCCTCACGGCCCACCCACACACAGGCCCCAGCCGGCAGCTGCCGCCGCTCCATCTGCCCGCCACGAGCACCGCCACGAGCACCACCTCCATAGCCACAGGCGAGGACGGAACGGCGCCGCACCTCAGGCTCGTCGGCCATGCGCGGCGGGATATGGGCCTCGGCGCCAACCTTGCGATGACGGCCGAAGCCCTGGCTGCCGCGGGCATCGCAAGCCTCCCACT
>JBCBEP010000102.1:0-12724 GCA_038528605.1 Pseudomonadota bacterium | reverse complement strand
GGCACGGTGGGGTAGTTGATCGGCTGGACGTAGATGCCCCATTCGTCGAGCAGCCGGTCCGAAAGCCATTTGCACTTGACCGGGTCGCCCACCATCACCGGCACGATGTGGCTGGGGTTCGGCTGGTGGGGGATGCCGATCTGGTCCAGCCGCTCGCGGAGGACGGCCACGTTGCGCTGCTGCTGCTCGCGCTCCCAGCTGCTGTCCTTGAGGTGGCGGATGGCGGTGGCGGCGCCGGCCGCGACGCTGGGCGGCAGCGCGGTGGTGAAGATGAAGCCCGAGGCGTAGCTGCGCACGAAGTCGCAGAGCGCCGCCGAGGCCGCGATGTAGCCGCCCATCACGCCGAAGGCCTTGCCGAGCGTTCCTTCGATGACCGTGATCCGGTCCATCAGCCCTTCACGCTCGGCCACGCCGCCGCCGCGGGGGCCGTACATGCCCACGGCGTGCACTTCGTCGATATAGCTGAGCGCGCCGTGCTTCTCGCAGACATCGAGGATCTCGGCGATCGGCGCGATGTCCCCGTCCATCGAGTAGACGCTCTCGAAGGCGACGATCTTCGGCCGGCCGGGCTCGATGGCCGCGAGCTTGGCATCGAGGTCTTCGACGTCGTTGTGCTTCCAGATCGCCTTCTCGGCGCGGCTGTGGCGGATGCCCTCGATCATCGAGGCGTGGTTGAGCGCGTCCGAGAGGATGACCGCACCCGGCATCTGGCTGCCGAGGGTGCCGAGGGCCGCCCAGTTCGACACGTAGCCCGAGGTGAAGAGGAGCGCGCTCTCCTTGCCGTGGAGATCCGCGAGCTCCCGCTCGAGCGTGACGTGGTGGATGTTGGTGCCCGAGATGTTGCGCGTGCCGCCCGCCCCGGCGCCGCACTGGTCGATGGCCGCCTTCATGGCGTTCATCACCTCGGGGTGCTGGCCCATGCCGAGATAGTCGTTCGAGCACCAGACGGTCACGTCCCGCCGGTTGGAGGTGGTGCCGTGGCGCGTGGCGCGGGGGAACTGGCCCTGATGGCGCTCGAGCTCGCAGAAGACGCGGTAGCGGCCTTCGTCATGCAGATCGTCGATGCGCGCTTGGAAGAATGCTTCGTAGTCCATTGGTCCCAGGGCTCCTTAGTCAGGCGGGTTTCGGGCTGGCCGTACCGCCCTTTTCGTTGCTGGCATCGCCTCCGACACCAGATACATATGCCCGGCGACCGGCGATGACGCCAGTCTCGGACGCTTTGCCGCGACCGTCTGCGGCAGCATGATCTCCGGGTTTCGTGAACGCATCGCTGGCGCGGGCTGCGGCAGATGCGTCCCGCTCGAGGAACCAGCGCCAGAGCGCGCTCTCCCGAACGGGCAGGATGAGAAACCAGTGCTCCGCGATGCCGAGCACCAGCAGCGTCCAGAAGAGCGCGTAGGCCGTGGCGTGGAAGGCGTCGAGCTCCGGCGAGGCCGCGCGCCAGGCGACCAGCGTGGCGAGTGCCGTGGCGGCCGTGATGGTGAGCGGCAGCAGCGCCGTGAAGGGGCGCACGCGGAAATAGCTTTCGAGATGTGCCAGCGGGCGCGGCAGCAGCGCCGTGGGCGGGTAGGGCACGCCGAGGAAGAGGTTGAGCTTGGCGGAGATGCGCAGGCCCATGAGGAGCGCGAAGCTCCACGCCCCGGTCTGGTTCGGGGCGCCCCAGACCATGGCAAGCAGCAGGGCGCCGACCGCGAGGATGGCGAGTTCGTGCCAGAGCAGCGTGCCGAGGGCGAGGCCGAAGCGGCGGATGCCGCGGGCGCCCGGCGGGCAGGGGCGGGTGACGGGGCCGGCGATCAGCCCCGTGAGGAAGGTCAGTTCCACGAAGCCCCAGGCGCCGAGGCCGCAGAGGAAGGAGAGATAGGCGGCCTCCACCGTGGTTGCCCCGCCGAGCGCGGCGGAGCCGCCGAGGGACGCCACAAGGAGCGCCAAGGCCCCTGCAAGGACCGTGACCTTGCCCGCCAGCCCGCCCATGGCCGCGCCCATCCGGGCGAGCCAGATGAGCGCGCCGGTGCTGAACCACCAGAGAAAGAGGGCGGCCAGCACGGCGAGAAGGGCGGGGGAGAGGGCGGTCATCGCAGGGGGTGCCTCACCTCACCAGACGGGCTCGAGACGCACATCCTCCGGCAGCCGGTTCTCTTTCACCGGGCGGAGATACATGCGCGCGAAGATGGCGGCGGCGCGGAGGCCGAGGCCGGCGCGGCGCACCGCCCCGATCGGGCCCTTGCAGCGCGCCATCTTCTCGTTCACCGCGGCCAGCCGATCGCAATCGGCGTAGAACGCGTCGGAGAGATCGATCTCGATGGGGAAGCACTGCTTCGAGATCTCGGAGGTGAGCGCGATCACGCGACGGTCGTAGTCGTCGATGTCCACGCCGAGCGCCTTATGGAAGGCGGGGCGCACATGATCGCGGATCCACATCGTCGAGAAGACGGCGATGAGGAAGAAGCGGATCCAGAGCTTGTTGGTGCCCGAGGTCAGCTTCGGATCGGCCCGCATCAGGAGCGCGAAGGCCTCGCCGTGGCGGAACTCGTCGTTGCACCACTCCTTGAACCACTTGAAGATCGGGTGGAACCGCTTGTCCGGGTTCTTCTCGAGGTGGCGGAAGATGGTGATGTACCGCGCGTAGCCGATCTTCTCGGAGAGATAGGTGGCGTAGTAGATGAACTTCGGGCGGAAGTAGGTGTACTTCTTCGTGCGGGTGAGGAAGCCGAGGTTCACCCCGATATTCGCTTCCTTGAGCGCATCGTTGATGAAGCCCGCATGGCGCGCCTCGTCCCGGCTCATGAAGCTGAAGAGCTCGCAGATATCCTTGTTCGAGCCGCGGCGCTTCATCTCCTTGTAGAGCACGCAGCCGGAGAACTCGGCGGTCAGCGAGCTCACGAGGAAGTCGATGAACTCGACGCGGAGCTCAGGGTCGAGCGCGTCGAAGTCGATCGTGTCCCACTCCGCGTTCTTCTTGAAATGGCCCTTGTTGGGGTCGGCGCGCATCTCGGCCAGGAGCTTGTCCCAGTCCCCGCGCACGGGCTCGACATCCGTCGCGTCGAGCGCGTCGAAATCGGTTGTGTAGAAGCGCGGGTTGAGGAGCGTGGTCTCCTGCGCCATCCGCGTCGTTTCGTTGACGTTCGCGAACTCGCCCTGGATCTCGCGGGCGACGACCTCGCCGGAGGTCATGTCCTTGTTGTGAGCGTTCATGACAGTGCCTCCTCGGAGAACGAGAATTCCAAGAGTTCCATGTATTCGAGATCGCCGGTCGCCTTGGTCCACAGGCGCTCGAGCGCATGGGCGCGGGTGACGGTCGCGCGGCGTTCGAAGGACTGAACCTCGCCATAGGGCACTTCGATGGGCCGGCCGTGGACCAGCACCTCGTCACCCGGAGCGAGCTTGACGCTCTCGGGCAGTTCGACATGGGCTTCGAGGCTGTCGAAGGTGTTCGTGACGATCACCCTGCAGTCCACCTCGAGCCGCTCTCGCGACAGAAGCTTCATTGTTCCCAGATCCTTCTTCTTCTTTTGGCCGTCTCGTTTCGGGCCCTCTCAGAGGAGCGCCGCGAAAGCTTCGGCGTTGTCGGGGCCGAAGGCATTGATGTCGATCACCTGGCCGGTGACCGGGTCGGCAAGAAAGACGCGCCCGTCCTGGTGCGCGGTAAGCTTGAAGGGCGCGTCCATGCCCTGGCCCATCTTCTGGCGTTCGAAGGCGACGACGCGCTCCATGCCGCGGACAAAGCCGCCCTCTTCGGGGCCGAAGGCGACGATGACCGTGCCGCTCTCCGCGTCGCGGATGATGACGCCATCGGTGGCGTTCGGGTTGGCGCGGAAGGCGATGAAGCGCTCGGCGATGACGGGGGCGGCCGTGGCGGTGGCTGGCGCCCGGTCCCGCGTGAAGGTGACGACGGCTGTGAGCAGCAGCGTGCCGATCATGATCGCGGCGCCGACGGCGGCCGCCCAGTCGGGGATGATCGTGCCGTTCTTCGCGAGCTTGAGGGCGTTCGGCTGGCTCATGGCGCTCACTCCGCCGGGTGCACGGGCATCGCACCCGTGGGCATCGGAGCGGGGCTGGGGGCAGGGTGGGGGGCCGGCCTGGCGCTCGGTGCGGGGAAGTCCGCCCGGCGCGTCTGATCGGCGGCCAGCGCCTCGGCCAGGATGCGGCCCGCTGCCACCCCGTCCGGCAGGGCGCGGAGCATCGGGCGCGGCTTCGTCCAGCACCAGGGCTTGCTGTTGGGCCAGATATGCCAGAGGCCGAGGCTGTGCTGGCCCGTGAGGCCGAGGACGAGATCCGCCGTCCCGTCCGCCCGCTTGGCCATGTCGAGGCTGCCGATCTGGGTGAAGGGCAGGTTCACCGACATGTCCATGGCCAGCCCGAAGCGCAGCACAACCCGCCGGTTGGTGACGGTGTAGACCGTCTGCCGCGCCGTGGCCCAGGCGGTGATCGCGAGCACAGCGAGGGCGATGAAGACCAGCGTGCCCTGGATCAGCACCTGGCCCGTTGCCTCCGCCAGGGTTGCCCGCCCGGCGATGAGGCCGGCGATGTTCCAGGCGAGCACGAGGCCGAACCAGCCGGCGAGAAGGCGCGAGGCTGCGCCGCGGAGCGCCAGCGCCTTCCAGGAGGGCGCGCCCTGCCACAGAATGCGCTCACCCTTCGGCAGGAGCGCGGGGAGCCCCCGGATGGGCTCGGGCCTGAAATCGTGGTCGTGCGGCATGGCGGCCTCCGGCGGTGATGGGCTTGGTGCCCGCTAGCGGACCCGGGGCGCAGGCCGCCCCGGGGTGTTCACGTGGTCTCAGAGAAGCGGCTCGGTCCGCGCGGTCGTTGCGTAGAGCGTGCCACCGGTGAAGTAGGCCATCACCTGATCCTCCTCGCGGAGCGTGATCTCGTCCGCGCCCTTGATGCTGGGCGCGCGCTTGAACTGCTCGGCAGTGACGGAGCGGATCTGGACGATGCCGTCCTGCGCGATCACGAGGGAGAGGTTGAAGGGGACGAGCTTCAGGCCCGCCGAGGTCTCGACCTCGAAGTAGCGGATGATCTGCTCGGCGCGGTCCACCCAGATATCGGCGACCTGGCCCACCACCTCGCCATCGGCGCAGACGACGTTGAAGCCGCGGGGGTCGCTGTCGATCTCGGCCACCTCGAACTCGTTGTCGAAGCGCATCGGCCGGATGCGGGGCTCGCCGGCATGGTTCTTGTCCGGCCATTCGGGGCGGAGGGCGTAGGCGGCGGGGCCCACGCCGTCGACCAGCGGGTCGCCCGTGGGCGAGATGGGGGCGCCGGTGAAGGCGTTGGTCGGCTCGGCCTTCAGGTCGTACTCGTTCGGTCCCTCGGGCACGGTGATCGTGCTGCCGTCGCGGCGCAGGAAGGTCTTGGGCCCGGGGCGGGGGAAGATGAAGGCCTTCGAGATCGGCTTGCCGTCCTGCTCCGAGAGCGTCGGGTACCCTTCGCGCATGCCTTCGCGCGTGAGATAGACCACCAGCGCGGCGAAGAACGCCCAGAAAATGTAAAGCGCGACCTGAGCCGCATCGATTGTGCCGACGATATAGTCTTCCATGGAGACCTCCCTGGGCTCTCAGGCGGGGAATTCGGTCAGGCCGAACTCCCCGGGGGTGCGGGCGCGCTCGGATCCGCGGCGGCGGACGAGCGGGCCGATGGCGACGAGAGCGGCGAAGAGGAGGCCGATCTCGAGGTGGTAGACGACGCCGTATCCGGCGGCGGCGTCCGTGAAGGCGGGGCCGAGGCTGCCGGTCTCGGCGAGGGCGGCGACGCCGTCCCGGATGAGGCCGCCGAGGGCGATGGCGACACCCGCAGCGGTGGCCTGTACGGCGCCCCAGGCGCCAAGGGCGAGGCCGGCGGCGCCGGTGGCCCGGTCGCTCCGCGAAAGGTCCATCGCGGCGGTGAGGGTGCCGACGGCGAAGAGCCCGGCGCCAAGGCCGATCATGAAGGAGCCCGCGCGGAAAAGGAGGGCGGAGCCCAGGGGGGCGGCGAAGATGACGGCGGAGAAGGCGAAGACGCCGAGCACGGCACCCCAGGCGGCGATCCGGCACGGGTCGCCCGACCGGCCGAGCCAGCGCGCGGCCCAGGCGAAGCCCAGCAGCGAGCCGAGGGCGAAGATGGCCGTGAGCAGCGTGGTCGCGCTGACGCTGAGGCCGAGGACCTCGCCGCCATAGGGCTCGAGCAGGATGTCCTGCATGGTGAAGCCCGCGGTGCCGAGGCCCGTGGCCACCAAGAGCCGGCCGGCGCGCCCGCCGGCGAGGAAATCAGCCCAGGCCTCTGCGAAGGGCGGGCGCGGGGCCTTCGAGCGCGTGAGTTGCGGCTTCAGCACCTCCTGCTTCCAGAGGGCAATGAGGTTCAGCACCAGCGTCGCCACCGCCGCGCCCTGCACCACGCGGATAAGGGTGAGCTGGCTGAAATCGGCCAGCAGCGCGCCGAAGACCGCCGCACTGCCCGCCATGCCGAGGAGGAGCATGACGTAGAGGAGCGCGACGACGCGGGGCCGGGTCTCCTCCGGCGCAAGATCGGTCGCGAGCGCGAGGCCCGCTGTTTGCACCGTGTGGAGGCCTGCGCCGGTCATGAAGAAGGCCAGCGCCGCCGCCGCGGGGCCGACCCAGTAGGGGCCCGTCGTGTCGCCCGAGAGGAGGATGAGCGCGAAGGGCATGATCGCGAGGCCGCCCCATTGCAGCAGCGTGCCCCACCAGAGATAGGGGATCCGCCGCCAGCCGAGGGCGGAGCGGTGCGTGTCGGACCGGTGGCCAACGAGGGCGCGGAAGGGGGCGAAGAGGACCGGCAGCGCCACCATGGCGGCCACGAGCCAGGCCGAGAGGCCCATCTCGACGATCATCACCCGGTTGAGCGTGCCCGCGAGCAGCACCAGCCCCATGCCGACCGATACCTGGAAGAGCGAGAGGCGGAGAAGCTTGCCGAGGGGCAGCGCCTCGCTCGCGGCATCCGCAAACGGCATGTAGCGCCGGCTGAAGCCGACGAAGGGGTTGATGAGCTGGCGGAGCGCACTCATGCGGCGGTCACCTCCAGCGCTTCTGAGATGTAGAAACCGCGATGGACCCGGTGCAGCCGGCCGGGGCGGAGGCCCTTTGTGCCGATGCGCGCGGCGATGCGGTTCCGGGGCACCGGCTCGATGCGCGGGCTGCGGTCCGACTTCGGGAACACCGTGCCGGCGAAGTGCATCGCGGCGAGGAGCGGCGTGCGCGGTGCGTAGGTGAAGAGGAGGCCTCCACGGGCGCGCTCTGCCAGCCGCGCGATGGCGTCCACCATGTCGTGCTGGCGGTAGTGGATGAGACTGTCCATCGCCACGATGTGGTCGAACTGCCCGAGGCTCGGTGCCAGCATGTCGCCCGCGTGCCAGCGGATGCGGGCGGCGGCTTCCGGCGAAAGGGTTGCGGCAGCACGCTCGGCGGCGACATCCACGAGGTTGGCGGCCACGTCGACGGCCACCACCTCCGCGCCGCGGGCGGCGAGGCGCATGGCGAGCGTGCCCGTGCCGCAGCCTGCATCGAGGATGCGGGCGCCGGTGAGGTCCTCCGCCAGCCAGCCGGACAGGGTGTCCGCCATCTCGGCCCGGCCCGCGCGCACGGTGGCGCGGATGCGGGAAACGGGCGCGTCGGAGGTCAGGCGCTTCCAGGTCTCGGCCGCCGTCCGGT
The DNA here is from genome assembly GCA_038528605.1 of Pseudomonadota bacterium. Taxonomy (GTDB): domain Bacteria; phylum Pseudomonadota; class Alphaproteobacteria; order Rhodobacterales; family Rhodobacteraceae; genus Thermohalobaculum. The sequence goes on along the minus strand of JBCBEP010000102.1, from coordinate 5,084 downwards.
CGAAATAGTCCGTCAGCTCCGCGCGGCGGGAGGTGTAGCTCGGGCTATGGTCGCTCAGGCTCATCGGCGCCTCCCTCAGTCGAAGCCCAGGAGTTCGAAGATCTCCCGGTCTTTCATCGGTGCGGGCGCCAGCGGGTCGGTCCCGGCCCAGAGGGTTTCGGCGAGCTTGATGTACTCCGCCTGCACCGGGATCACGTCGTCGTCCGTCATCTCGAAGAGCGTGCATTTCTTGAGGCGAGAGCGGCGGATGGCGTCGAGATCCGGCAGATGCGCGAGGCGCTTGAAACCCACCTGATCGCAGTACCGGTCCACCTGCTCGGTCTCGCGGCTGCGGTTTGCCACACAGCCGGCGAGGCGCACGGTGTAGTTCTTCGACTTCGCCTGCACGGCCGCGACGATGCGGTTCATGGCGTAGATCGAGTCGAAATCGTTGGCGGTGACGATCACCGCACGGTCCGCGTGCTGGAGGGGCGCGGCGAACCCGCCACAGACCACGTCGCCCAGCACGTCGAAGATCACCACGTCGGTATCTTCCAGCAGATGGTGCTCCTTCAGGAGCCGCACGGTCTGGCCGACCACGTAGCCGCCGCAGCCCGTGCCCGCGGGCGGGCCGCCGGCCTCCACGCACATCACGCCGTTATAGCCCTCGTAGACGAAGTCCTCCGCCCGCAGCTCTTCGGTATGAAAATCAACGCTTTCGAGTGCGTCGATGACCGTTGGCACGAGGCATTTCGTGAGCGTGAAGGTGCTGTCGTGCTTCGGGTCGCAGCCGATCTGCAGCACGCGCTTGCCGAGCTTAGAGAAGGCGGCGGAGAGGTTCGAGGACGTTGTCGATTTCCCGATCCCGCCCTTGCCGTAGACCGAGAACACCTTCGCCCCCTCGATTTTCATCTTGGGATCCATGTGCTGCTGCACGCTGCCCTCGCCGTCTCCCTTCAGGCGGGGGCGGCGGGCGACGATGGCAGGCGGTTCTCCGAGCGGGCTCATGGGCGTTCCTTCAGGTGGTGATGCCCTCGAGGCGGTCCTCGAGTTCGTCGCTGGCGGCGTGGAGGGCCGCGAGGGTTTCGTCGTCCGGCTGCCAGTAGTCCCGCTCATGCGCCTCGATCAGGCGGCTGGCGAGGCGGGCGCTGGCCTTCGGGTTCAGGGTGGCGAGGCGGCGGCGCATCGCTTCGTCGAGCACGAAGGTCTCGGCGGTGCGCTGGTAGACCCAGGGCTCCACCGCGCCGGTGGTGGCCGACCAGCCGACGGTGTTGGTGATGCTCGCCTCGATCTGGCGCACGCCTTCGGCGCCATGGGCCAGCATGCCCTCGAACCATTTCGGGTTGAGGGTACGGGTGCGGGTCTCGAGCGCCACCTGTTCCGAGAGGGTGCGGACCTTGCCCTCGCCCTTCGTCTGGTCGCCGATATAGACGGGCACCTGCTGGCCGTTACGGGCACGCTTCACGGCCCGGCCGATGCCGCCGAGCGTGTCGAAATAGTGGTCGATCGTGGTGACGCCGAGCTCCACGCTGTCGAGCGTCTGATAGGCGAGGTCGACGCCTGTGAGCATCTCGGAGAGGTGGTTGGGGCGCTTCATCGGCTTGCCGTCCGCGCCATAGGCGAAGCATTTGCGCGCGGCATAGGCGTCGGCCAGCTCGTCCTCGTCGGTCCAGAGGCCGCTGTCGATGAGCTGGTTGACGTTCGAGCCATAAGCGCCGTCGGCATTGGAGAAGACGCGAAGGGCGGCTTCCTCGAGCTTGGCGCCGGTGCGGGCCATCAGCGCGCGCGTCTCGGCACGGATGAAGTTCATCTCGTCCGGCTCATCCGCCGCTGCCGCCTTCTGGCAGGCCTCGGCCAGCACCTTCACCTGGATGGGCAGGAGATCGCGGAAGATGCCGGAGAGCGTCAGCATCACGTCGATGCGCGGGCGGCCGAGGGTTTCCAGCGGGATGAGCGACGCACCGCAGACGCGGCCGTAGCTGTCGCGCCGCGGCTCGGCCCCGAGGAGGGCGAGGGCCTGCGCCATCGGCCCGCCCTCCTGCTTGATGGTGTCGGTACCCCAGAGCACCAGCGCCACGCGGCGGGGCAGGGCGCCGTTGTCGTCAAGATGGCGGGCCAGCAGCTTCTCGGTCTGCCGCTTGCCCTCGGCCATGGCGAAGGCGGAGGGGATGCGGAAGGGGTCGAAGCCATGCAGGTTGCGGCCCGTGGGCAGCACCTCGGCGCTGCGGATCAGGTCACCGCCGGGGGCGGGGCGCATGTAGCGGCCGTCGAGCGCGCGGAGAAGGGCAGGGATCTCATGGTCTTCCGCCAGCAGCGTCGCGGCGCGGGCGAGGGCGTCGAACGCGTCCCGTGTCTCGGGGATGTGGGGCAGCTCGGCGAGGGCAAGGCTTTCCGCGCCGGTGCCGCCCAAGGCCAGGCGTTCGAGGGCGGGGCGGGCCGGTTCGAGGCCATGGCCGGCATCGGCCATGACGCCGAGCAGGTCAGTCCGTTCCTCGAGCGACGGCGGGCGGCCGACGACATGAAGGCCGTGGGGGATAAGCGTTGTCTCGAGCTCGTTGAGCGAGACGAGGAGGCTGGGGATGCGCGCCTCCGCATCTGCGAGGCACCAGACCGGGTCTGGCGCGCACAGGTCGAGCGCTGCGGCCTCGGCCTGCACCTGCTCGGCCAGCCGCTCCCGCGTCTCGTCCGTCATCGCATCGTCGCCCCGCCAGCGCTCGAGCGAGGCGCGGAGATCGGCGAGGCCTTTGTAGAGCCCCGCATGCGCGACCGGCGGCGTGAGGTAGCTGATGAGCGTGGCGCCCGAGCGGCGGCGGGCGATGGCGCCTTCGGATGGGTTGTTGGAGGCGTAGAGGTAGAGGTTCGGCATGTCCCCGATCAGCCGGTCCGGCCAGGAGGTGGCGGACTGGCCGGCCTGCTTGCCCGGCATGAACTCGAGTGCCCCATGGGTGCCGAAATGCAGGAGAGCATCGGCGCCGAAGTCCCTGTCGATCCAGCGATAGAAGGCGCTGAAGGCATGGGTCGGCGCAAAGCCGCCTTCGAAGAGCAGGCGCATCGGGTCACCCTCCCAGCCGAAGGCGGGCTGGATGCCGACGAAGACGTTGCCGAAGCGGGCGCCGAGGATGTGGATGTGCCGCCCATCGGTGTTGTGGCGGCCGGGCGCGGGGCCCCAGACAGCCTCGATCTCGGCGAGATACGGCTCTTCGGCTACATGGGTATCGGCCGTGATCCGGTCCGCGATCGCCGCTTCGGTGCCGTCTTCCTCAGGGTTGCCCAACACCGCGTCGCGCAGCGCCTCCACACAGGCGGGCGCTTCGAGGGCGTAGCCGGCATTCTCGAGCGATTGCAGGGTGTTGAGGAGGCTTTCCCAAACAGCGAGGTAAGCAGCAGAGCCGGTGGCGCCCGCGTTCGGCGGGAAGTTGAAGAGCACGATGGCGAGCTTGCGTTCTGCCATGGCGCGCTTGCGCAGCGCCACGAGGCGCACCGCGCGGGCGGCAAGGCGCTGGGTCCGCTCGGTGCAGGCATGCATGTCCCGCGCCGTGCCCGCCTCGAAGATGCAGTGCTGGTTGCAGCCCTGGCAGGGCAGGCCGGCGCCATCGGACCGGCCACCGAAGACGATGGGGTTGGTGGCGCCGTCCAGCTCCGGGATCGCCACCATGATGGTGTTCTCCACGGGCTGGAGGCCGCGGGCAGAGCCGCCCCATTGCTCGAGCGATTGGAACTCGAGCGCATGGGCGCCGATATAGGGGACGTCGAGCTTGGCGAGGATCTCCTCCGCCGCCTTCGCGTCATTATAGGCTGGGCCGCCGACGAGGCTGAAGCCGGTGAGGGAAATCACCGTGTCTACAGCGGGTTCACCCTCTTCCATGAAGTAGCGCTCGATAGCAGGCCGGGCGTCGAGCCCTGCGGCGAAGGCCGGGATCACGCGCAGGCCCTGTGCTTCCAGCGCGGCGATCGCACCGTCGTAGTGCCCGGTATCCTTCGCCAGCACGTAGGAGCGCAGGATGATGAGACCGACCGTGCCCTTGGAGGACGGCGGGCGGGGCAGGGTGGCTGCATCCTCGCTCACGCGGCCCGGCATGGCGGGGTGGTAGACGCCGGTCTCGGGGTAATCGACTGGCGGATCGACCCTCAGCCGGCCGCGCCAGGAGGCCCGCGGCCCGGCCGCGTACCGGTCCACCAGCATGGCGATGAGGGAGGCGAGGTTCTCGTCCGACCCGCTCAGCCAGTACTGCATGGAGAGGAAGTAGGCGCGGAGATCCTGAGCCGTACCAGGGATATAGCGGAGGATCTTCGGGATTCGCCGCAGCATCGCCATTTGCCCGGCGCCGGAGGAGGAGGCGCCCTTCTCACCGCCGCGTTTGCCGCGGAGACGCTTGAGAAGGGACATGACGCCCTTCTCGGGCGCACCCATATCCAGCCGCCCGGCGCGGGTGAGCTTCACCACCTCAGGCGCCGAGACGATGGCCACGAGCGCGTCGCAGCGGGCGCGGCGGGCTTCGAGCTCCGGCATGATCGCGCGGATATGGTCGTCGATGAACAGCATCGCGCAGAGCACGATGTCCGCCTCCGCCACCGCCGCCTTCGCAGCGCCGAGCGCCTCGGGGCTTTCGGCCCATTCGGCGGCGGCGTGGAGGGATACCTCGAGGCCCGGTGCCTCCTGGGCGAGCTTGCGGCGCACACGGCCGAGGGCGGCGGCGAAATGCGCGTCCAGCGTGACGATCGCAACGCGGAGGCGTTGCGGCTTCGCCCGGCCGCCGCCGGCGGGGGTATCGGGGCCCTCAACGCGCATAATGGGCCTTCGCATCGTAAAGGGTTTCGAGGGTGATCTGGCCACGCCCCTCGGCGGCGGCGAAGGCCTCGGTATTGCGGCGGACCTTGCCGCGCACGAAGAACGGCACCTTTTTGAGCTCCTTCTCGGCTTCCGCCGTCCAGCCACCCTCGGTCGCCGGGGTTGCCTCGGGCTCCTCGGTCCGGCTGCCATGGCCGAGATGGCTGGGCTGGGCCGTGTCGTTGAACTCGAAGTCGTCCCGGAACATGCCGAGGAGATGCTCTTCGAGGCCCATGACCAGCGGATGCACCCAGGCGTCCCAGAGCACGTTCGCGCC
>JBCBEP010000101.1:0-12751 GCA_038528605.1 Pseudomonadota bacterium | reverse complement strand
CTTCGGGGGTGCGCCCGTCCGGGCGAGCCCAGAACCAAGGATCTGCTTGTCGCTCTACACTACGCGCGCGGCGCCAAACGAGCGCCAACAGTAGGGCGCTGCGGCGATCATCGAGCAGCTGATTGAGACTAGATGCGGACATGGAGCTCTGCTAACCTACTACCTGTTGTAGACGCCGCGCTTGAGGCCAGTGCAGAGCGAGGAGCACTGATTCGAATGATGGACTGGGAATCCTTGCTCAATGGCAAGCGCTTTGGAGAGCTTCTAGGGCGCGAGGCGCCAGGGGGAAAACCCGCCGGACCAGCATTTGCGGACGGCCAATTCAGGTTGCCGCAGGAACGAGATCACGATCGCATCCTGTTCTCAACTCCGTTTCGCAGAATGGGCGACAAGACCCAGGTCTTTCCTCTGGAAAGCATCGAGAGCATCAGGACCCGCCTTACCCACTCTTATGAAGTGGCAAATCTGGCGCGTTCGCTTGGCCTCGAGATTGCTCATACGCTTTCCGACAAGCTGCCTGAGCACGCCATCAGAGTGTTGCCTGCTACACTTGCTGCAGTCGGTTTGGCGCATGATATCGGGAATCCCCCCTTTGGACATCAAGGCGAGTTTGCAATTCGGGCATGGTTCGACAGAAACAAAGACGTTTTATTCGCCCTGCCCACTGAAACGGGGCTATCTGAAGTAAATTCAGACACCGAATTGCTTAAAGATCAGCATAAGAACGACTTTCTTCTCTTTGAGGGCAACGCACAGACGCTTCGCGTACTAACAAAACTGCAAGTCATTGGTGATGATCTTGGTTTAAACCTGTCTGTCGGCACGCTTGCGGCCGTAATGAAATACGTTGCATCTTCGGACACTCTCGATAAGTCCAAGCAAGCCCGAAAAAAGGTTGGCTACTTTGCTTCCGAACAGCATGTAGTCGCGCGGATTCGCGCTGAGACCGGGCTCGACGCTGATGCTCGACATCCCCTCGCCCTCGTGATGGAGGCCTGCGATGATATCGCCTATTCGGTTTTGGATGCAGAGGACGCGATCAAGAAAGGACTGGTCTCGCTCAATGATCTGCTCGCTGCCCTAGAGTACCACCCTGACGGTGATGATAAATTGGACCCTGTGACCAAGCACCTTTGCGAACTTGCTCGCTGGGAGCTCGATTTCCTGCGGCGCCAGCAGCTCCACCCGAGCGAGCTTCAAGACGTTGCAACTCAGAAGTTCCGCGTCCATGCGATCCACCTGATGGTATCGGCAGTTGCCAAGGCTTTTCGGGAGAATTATGAAGAAATCCTTTCAGGATCTTTCGACGGCGAATTGATAAAGGTCTCTGAGGCAGCGAATCTTTGTAGTGCGCTAAAGAAGTTTGACCGAGAGAACGCATTCAGCCATAAGTCCGTACTGGAAGTCGAGTTGAATGGATTTAATGTCCTCAATCGGCTGATGGATTTCTTGTGGATAGGAATCAGTCAACGCGAGGAGTATGAAAATCTATCAAGTGATCGGACGAACCCATTCGCATCATACGTTTATAGTCGGATTTCAAAGAACTACCGGCGCATGTTTGAGGGCAAGGTGACGCATTACCATCGTGATGCCAGTCTACCGATACGCTATCGGGAAATGCAGCTTCTTACAGATATGATATCTGGTATGACGGATCAATTCTGCATTGATCTTTTCCGTGACTTTGAGCGGCATTATCGCGAAATGGGAAGGATCGATGGAAAGCCAGCTTGAGCGCAGGGTTCATTACTTTTTCAAGTCGCGGTATCGTGGCCGCGAAGACGTGCGCGACGCATTGAAGGACCTGCGCAGACACGGACGCCTTGTTCTGATTGGAGGCATGCTGCGTGATCTTGCATTGTTTGGGAACGCTGGCTTCCGATCCGACTTGGACTTCGTGATCGCACCCTATGATCTCATCAACTTTGAAAAGCATATGGAATGCACTGGTGCGCGCGTAAATCGGTTTGGCGGCTACGCCTTGCCGTCGAGAAAGTGGCAAATCGATGTATGGCCGTTGGAGCGAACGTGGGCGCATGTAGCTGGCCATGCGAAGGTGCGCACGGTCGCAGATCTTCGAAGCGCCACGTTCTTTAGGTGCGACGCCATTGTCTATGATCTTGGTTATCGAAATCTGATTACGGCTCCAGAATATTTTGAAGACATACAGAAAAGAGTGCTTGAGATCAATCTCCGGCCTAATCCCAATCCGAAGGGAAATACTGTCCGAGCTTTCAGGTACGCCCTAATAAAGGGGTTTCGGTGGGGTCCTCAGCTGTCCGAGTTTGTGGATGAAGTGCTTGAGTGCGAGGGGTGGCAAGCACTTCTAGAAGCTGAGCAGCGTTCATTTAACTCTCAGTATCTGAGAAGCATCTCGATCGAGCATCTAAGACGAGCGCTTCGTTCACATCTTTCGGTAGGCTCGAGTGATCCATTCGATGCAGCCGCGTTTCAAAGAAATGTGCAGCTTGCGCTTCCCTATCATTGATCAACCCGACGCTGTGCTCCCATTGGTTCAAGCAACGTCAAACAGCCCGAAACTGGTTGGCCTTGGGAGGCGTTGCCGATGCACGATCAGGTCGGCTTAAGTGGGACAACATTGTCACTAGTAGGAGGACTAATTTGATCTGATTTCAAGGACGGGAAAGCGACGATCTCGGCGTTCTCGCCGGACATAAATCCACGAGGCAAACCGCAAAGCGCCTCTACGTCTTGTGTGCTTAGCCTGAAATCAGCCAGCAGGTCGTTCCGGGTCCGAACCCGCTCGTCGATCAAGAGCTTGACCGACCGAGAAAGAAGACGCGGCTGCTCAGGCTCAAACACATCATCGAAGGGCTCCTCTTTCCGCCAACCCCTCGCGCTATAGTGCTTCCACAACCTTTGTCCGTACTCGCCCTCTACTATCCCGAGCGAGCTGCACCGCATGATCATCGCGGCCACAGATATCTTCCACCGCTCCTTGAGCGCGACGAGAGTGTTCAGCGATGGCGACCAGATCTCGGCGGCGAAGGTCTCGGCCGGCATCAGGAACGCCCCTGCAAAATAGAACGCTTGGCGCTCGATCTCCTTGAAATCAGCGGCGCTGTTTAGACTCTTAGACGAGATGCCTCGGTGCAGTACGAGGTGAGCAAGCTCGTGCGCTGCATCCATCCGCGAACGTACGGCTGTTGCCTTATCTCGCGCGATCAACATATACGGTCGCGCGTCGGCAGCGGACCAGTTCGAGACGCCATCCATCTTTGAGGTGCCGACTTCCTCTCGAACGACAACGATCCCGGCGTTTTCGATCACGAGCAGGACGTCGGACAGCGGACCGTTGCCGAGGTTCCAGCGCGCCCGACACTCGTTTGCGAGCCGTTCGATATCCTCGTCTCGGATGTCGCGGTGGTCTCGCACATCGATCGAAGGCAGATCGACATCTGGCAGGTCCACCCACTCCTGGAGCGAGAGTGAGATGTCTTGCGCCCAACGTAGCCGGACGCTGGCGCGCTTGCGCTCACCGACAGTGGTTGCGGACGTCAGCGAGCGAAAGAACATCGGCGCGTCGCCATGCGCGTTGAAGGGCTTGAGAAAGAACGCGACTGGCAGCCGCGTCGCTTCAGCCAAGGCTTTAAGAGCCTCCAGTTCGGGGGACTGATCCCCTGACTCCCATCTCGATATGGTGGAGCTGGTCTTACCGATTAGATCCGATAGGGAAATCTGCGTGAGCCCTCTCGAATCTCTCGCTTCCACCAGCCGCTTCGCTTGGAAGCCTGGCGTACCGCTGCGCATACTTGTCTCCCTAGGAACTTGGCAGAGTTGAACCTCCGTCGTTAACCGCCGCGCCGCTTGAGCTTCGGAGTCGCCCGATCCTTTAGCGGAGGCTCGGCCGCCTTCGGCGTCGCCGTCGTGTGATAGCGCGCAATCAGCTTTTCGAGTGGCTCAAGAGCCAACCACGTAGAGAGGCAGGCGCTCGGAACGCCGATCCCTACAAAGGCCGGAACCGTCGGATCGCCATGCTTCGCGGCGGTGATGACGAGCATCGCGCAAACCATATCCCGCGGCGGGTCGAAAGTGGGCTCGAATAGGTCAATCTGCGTCGGGCTCATCCATTCGTTCAACCGCGCCCACCGCTCGCGAAATCTCGTCGGCCTAGGCATTCCGCAATGCGACAGTACATTCGAGCGGATCAGGAAAATGCCGTTCTTCTCAACCACCGAATAGCAACTACCCTTGGGCACCGTGTCGGGAACATGGGTAGACAAACCTGCTGCCGTCGCCGCCGAGCGAAGCGCACGCTCCGTCAACGCATGCCGCAGGTGACCGAGCTGGTGCTTTCGCTCTGGAAAGTCGACCGTATCGGTTGCAACACGGAAGGCTTGCGCGAAAGCGGCGTCTGTTTCTTCAGCAACGGCACGCAGAAACCCCTCCGGCCACGAGTCAACCAGACGCTCGATAGGAACTTCCACCAAGACACAACCCCTCTTGCTGTTTAAGAGAAAATCGCATGAAAATTTTGCGTTTTCAAGCGGTGCATCCTATTTTTCTGCGCGAGCAGCTATCCGACAGGGCATGTACACCCTCACCAGACTGACCAGTCCGTAAAGGCCGGCGGGTTATGCGCGTCCACAGGCAAGACCCTATCGATCATTGAATTGGTAGATGCCGCTCTCTGAGACGGCGTAAGGGTTTTCAATACCCCCTCATGGATCGCCGGGATCTTAACCAATCAAACGACCGCTGCTTTGAGAACAACGCCAAGACTTCGCGCCCGCCGAAAAGGACTGCGTTCGGCTCCTGGCGTGTGCCTGCGGTTTCCAGTTGCCTCCGGCGATCCGGGGATGCAACTTTAGTCCCCAGACGCATGGTGCGTCGCCTCAGACGAGGGATTGAGCCGACATCGTACGGTCGAAAAGCCGCTTGAAGTCAGGATCTTGAGCCGCCGGCAGGCGGATCGCATGCCGCGAAGCGGTGTGCAGAGTGTGTGCGTGGGTTTCCCTTTGCACGTTTGATGCCGCCTCCCTATAAGACCGGCCACCGCGTTGTCGGGCTGAGTCCGCGCGCGCCCGGTTACAGCGGCATTCAACTTCGACTGAACGAGGCATCGATGTTTGGCGGACTGTTCGGCATGTTCTCGAACGACATGGCCATCGACCTCGGCACGGCGAACACGCTCGTGTACGTGAAGAACAAGGGCATCGTGCTGAACGAGCCTTCCGTCGTCGCCTACCAGACCATCCAGGGCAAGAAAGAGGTCAAGGCCGTCGGCGAGGACGCCAAGCTCATGCTCGGCCGCACCCCGGGCTCGATCCAGGCGATCCGGCCGATGCGGGACGGGGTGATCGCCGATTTCGAAGTCGCCGAGGAGATGATCAAGCACTTCATCCGGAAGGTGCAGCCCTCGAACTTCCTCTCGAAACCGCAGATCGTGGTGTGCGTGCCCTACGGCGCCACGGCGGTCGAGGAGAAGGCCATCGAGAACAGCGTCATGGCGGCTGGCGCGCGCAAGGCGTTCCTGATCGCCGAGCCCATCGCGGCGGCCATCGGCGCTGGCCTCCCGATCACCGAGCCTACGGGCAGCATGATCGTCGATATCGGCGGTGGCACCACCGAGGTGGCGGTGCTCAGCCTCTCGGACATCGTCTACGCCCGCAGCGTGCGCACGGGCGGCGACAAGATGGACGACGCGATCATCAGCCATCTCCGCCGCCAGCATAACATGCTCATCGGCGAGTCCACCGCTGAGCGGATCAAGAAGGAGATCGGCTCGGCCCGCATGCCCGCCGATGGCGTGGGCAAAACCATGGTCATCCGCGGGCGGGACCTGCTGAACGGCGTGCCGAAGGAGCAGGAGATCACTCAGGCCCAGATCGCCGAGAGCCTTGCGGAGCCCGTGCAGCAGATCGTCGAGGCGGTGATGGTCGCGCTGGAGGCGACGCCGCCGGACCTTGCGGCCGATATTGTCGACAACGGCGTCATGCTCGCGGGCGGCGGCGCTCTGCTCGGCAGCCTCGACATCGCGCTGCGCGAGCAGACGGGCCTCGCCATCTCCATCGCCGAGGAGCCGCTGCACTGCGTCGCCCTCGGCACCGGCCGGGCGCTCGAACATCTCGACAGACTCGGCCACGTGATGAAGATTTCGATGTAAGATGTAAGACGGCCGGCAAGGCCGCTTGGCACGGGCAGTCGAGGGGGCAGCCCCCATGGCGCGACCGGGACGTCGCGGAGACGACAAGGCAGCAGATCTGGAGCGGCGGATACGGTCCGTCCTGCTCGGCGTCGTGGTCGTCCTCTGCCTCGTGCTCATCGGGCTCTGGCGGTCCGACAACCCGCGGCTTACCCAGCTGCGCATGGCCATCGCCGATGCTGTCTCCCCGAACCTCGGCGTGGTCGCCGGGCCGCTCGACTATGCGGCGGGGATGGCGCGGGACTACGAGACCTTCGTGGACGTCTACGACCAGAACCGCGCCCTCCGCCGGGAGATCGAGCGGCTGCAGGCGTGGCGGGAGACGGCGCGGGCGCTGGAAGAGGAGAATGCCCAGCTTCGCGCCCTCATGAACGTCCGCCTGGCCCCCCGCCTCGCCTACGTGACCGGCGACGTCATCGCGGATTCCGGCGGCCCCTTCTCCGAAAGCGCCCTCGTGAATGTGGGCCGGCGCGACGGGGTGGAAGACGGATCGGCCGCGGTGGACGGCTCGGGCCTCATCGGGCGCGTCGTCGGCGTGGGTGAGCGGGCAAGCCGGGTAATGCTGGTGACCGATTTCTCCAGCCGCGTGCCTGTGACCATCACCGGCGCGAAGCAGCAGGCCATTCTGGCCGGCGATGCCACGCGCGCCCCCCGTCTCGAATTCATCGGCGAGGATGACCGGGTGCAGCCCGGTCAGACGGTCGTGACCTCGGGCGATGGCGGCGTCTTCCCGCCCAACCTGCCCGTGGGCGTGGTGGTGCGGGCCGGCCAGTCCTGGCGCGCGCACCTTTCGGGGGACTTCCAGCGCCTCGAGTTCATGCGCCTCCTCCGCTACCGGCCGGACAAGCGGATCGACGGGCCGGGCGGCCTCGTCTCCCCCCGTGGCCCCCGCCCGGTCGACCCGGCGCCGGAGGAGCGTGAGCCCGTAACCCTGCCGCTGGCGGAGACGCAAGGGTGAGCGCGGTTGTGGATGTTCTCGTGCCGAGCCGGGGCGCGCTGCTGCGGATGGTGCTGCTCGCCCTCGTCGCGATCATTGCCGTGGCACTCGAGGCGGCGCCCACCGGGCTGCACCCCTACGCCCTGCCCTCGCCCGACCTTCTGGCCCTCGCGGTCGCCGTCTTCGCTGTGCGCCGGCCCGACAGCGTGCCGATCATGCTGATCTTCGCCCTCGGCTTGATGCGCGACCTGATGACGGACCTGCCCGTCGGCATCGGCACCCTCAGCCTCGTCCTCTACACCGAGGCCCTCCGCAGCGCTGCCCCGCTCCTCGCCCGCGGCTCGCTCCTGCGCGAGTGGCTCGCCGTGGCGGCGGCGCTTTTCGCGATGATGACGATGCAATACGTGCTGGTGCTCCTCACCTTCAGCCAGCCGCCCTATTTCCTCACACTCGGCCGGCAATGGGCGCTTACCGCGGCAGCCTGGCCGATCGTCTTCTTCCTTCTCCGCTGGGGCTGCGGCATCCGCCCCGCGCCCGCCGACGGACGGGAGCCCCGCCATGGCACGTAGACGCGACCGCAGACCCGCCGAGATCGACGAAGGGCTGCCCGCGCGCCGCCTCAGCCGCCGCGCGATCCTGCTCTTCGCCGCGCAGCTCGCAGTGGCCGGCGGGCTCGCCTGGCGCATGCGCCAGCTCCAGATCGAGGAGGCGGAGCATTACCGCACGCTCGCCGAGGAGAACCGGATCAACCTCCGCCTCATCGCCCCCGCCCGCGCCGAGATCTTTGACCGCAACGGCATCCCCCTCGCCGTGAACCGCCAGAACTACCGCGTGGTGATGGTGCGTGAGCAGGCGGGCGATGCCGAAGAAGTGCTCGACCGTCTCGGCGTGATCGTCGACCTGCCGGAGCACCAGCGCACGCGCGCGCTCAAGGAGATGCGCCAGAAACCAGGCTTCGTCCCCGTGCCTGTGGCGGAGCATCTGAGCTGGCAGGCCTTCGCCGCCGTGAACGCCAACGCCCCCGCCCTGCCCGGCGTGGTGCCCGAGGTTGGCCTCTCGCGTCACTACCCGGTGGGCCCTGAGATCGCGCATGTGGTCGGCTATGTGGGTCGCGTCACCGAGCGGGACCTCGACGACCCGACCGACCGCGACCCGATCCTCCAGGTGCCCGAGTTCCAGATCGGCAAGGACGGGCTCGAGCGCGCGGTGGAGCGCGAGCTCCGCGGCTCCGCCGGCACGCGGCACATCGAGGTGAACGCCTATGGCCGGGTGATCCGCGAGATCGGGCGCGAGGAGGGCGTGGCGGGCGCCGATCTGCACCTCACGCTCGATCTCGGCCTGCAGCGCTACGTCCATGCCCGCCTCGGCGAGGAAAGCGCGGCCGTGGTGGTGATGGATGCCCAGAACGGGGACCTTCTGGCCCTCGGCTCCAACCCCACCTTCGAGCCCAACCTCTTCGTCACCGGCATCAGCCATGCGGACTACAACCGCTACCTCGGAGACGATCACCGCCCGCTTCACAACAAATGGGCGAGTGGGATGTACCCGCCCGGCTCCACCTTCAAGATGATCGTGGCCCTCGCGGCGCTGGAGGCCGGCGTCGTCAGCCGGGGCGACAGCTTCTTCTGCAACGGCAGCCTCAAGCTGGGGAACCGACGCTTCCATTGCTGGAAACGGGGCGGGCATGGCCACATGGCCCTGGTCGAGAGCCTCAGCCAGTCCTGCGACGTCTATTACTACGAAATCGCCAAGCGTGTGGGCATCGACCGGATCGCAGCGATGGCCAGGCGTCTCGGCCTCGGCGTGAATTTCGACCTGCCGAACCCTGCGCTGAAGGACGGCCTGATCCCGACGAAGGACTGGAAGCGCGCGACCTACGACCAGGGCTGGCAGGTGGGCGACACGCTCAATTCCGGTATCGGCCAGGGCTTCGTACTCGCCACCCCCCTGCAGTTGGCCGTGATGACCGCGCGCCTCGCGACGGGCCAGGAAGTGATGCCCCGGCTCGTGCGCGCCCGCGCGGGCCTGCCGATCCCCGTGCCCGAAGCGGCGCCCATCGGGCTCGATGACCGCCACCTCTCCGCCGTGCGCACCGGGATGTTCGAGGTCGTCAACGGCAAGCGGGGCACCGCGCGCCGCTCCCGGATCCGGGACGACGCGTTCACGATGGCGGGCAAGACCGGCACCAGCCAGGTGCGCAACATCACGGCGGCCGAGCGTGCGCGCGGCGTCTTCCGGAACGAGGACCTGCCCTGGCACCGCCGGGACCATGCGCTCTTCGTCGGCTACGCCCCCGTCGAGAACCCGCGCTATGCCGTGGCGGTCGTCGTCGAACATGGCGGCGGCGGCTCGAAAGCGGCGGCCCCCGTGGCGCGGGACATTCTCATGCACGCCCATTACGGCGAGGACGTGCCCCGCTCCGCCTATGCGCCCGGGCAGGCACCTGAGATCCCCGTGGTCCCGCCCGCCCCGCGTCCCGAGGGCCCGCCCGAGGACTGGCGCCCCCTGGGCGACGGCGCGCAGCCCGCCTCCTCCCGGATCCGCACCTGATGGCCGATACCTTCCGACGCCCGGCCGGCATGCCCACCCCGGGCGCGCCCATGGCCACCCCGGGCCTCGGCACGAAGCTCCTCCGTCTCGACTGGGGGCTGATGCTCGTCGTCGGCGCCATCGCCGCCGCGGGCTTCCTCATGCTCTACTCGGTGGCCGGCGGCGCGCTCGACCCCTGGGCCTCGCGGCAGATGACGCGCTTCGCGGTGGGCGTCATCCTCATGCTGACCATCGCGCTTATCGACATTCGTGTCTGGCGCTTCGCCTCGCCCTTCGCCTATGGGGGCGCGCTCATGCTCCTCGTGGCGGTGGAGTTCGTGGGCGTCACCGGCATGGGGGCGACGCGCTGGCTGCAGATCGGCCCGCTCCAGCTCCAGCCTTCGGAGCTCATGAAGATCGGGCTCGTGATGGCGCTGGCCCGGTACTACGACTGGCTGGGGCCGGAGCGCGTGAGCCACCCGCTCTGGCTCATTCCGCCCTGCCTCCTCATCGTCATCCCCATGGCGCTGGTGCTGAAGCAGCCGGACCTCGGCACAGCGCTTCTGCTCGGCCTTGGCGGCGCGGTGGTGCTGTTCCTCGCCGGCGTCAGCTTCTGGTACTTCATCGCCGTCGGCGCCGCCGGGGCCGGCACGATCTACGCCGTCATGGCCTCCCGCGGCACCGAGCATCAGATCCTGAAGGACTACCAGTACCGCCGGATCGAGACCTTCCTGAACCCGGAGAACGACCCGCTGGGCGCCGGCTACCACATCACCCAGTCAAAGATCGCCATGGGCAGCGGCGGGCTCGAAGGGCGCGGCTTCATGCAGGGCACCCAGAGCCGCCTCAACTTCCTGCCCGAAAAGCATACGGACTTCATCTTCACCACGCTTTCCGAGGAGTTCGGCTTCATCGGCTCCTTCTCCCTCCTCTCGCTCTATGCCCTGGTGGCGCTCCTCTGCATCGTCAGCTGCATACGAAACCGCCACCGCTTCGGTGCGCTCCTCACCGGCGGGCTCGGGGCGGCCTTCTTCTTCTACTGGGCGGTAAACATGGCGATGGTGATGGGGCTCATCCCGGTTGTGGGTGTCCCCTTGCCGCTGGTCAGCTATGGCGGATCGGCGATGCTTGTGCTCTGCATCGCGTTCGGCCTCATCCAATCCGCCCACGTCCACAGGCGCTAGACCATGACCACGCCCACCGTACTGTTTGCCGGCAAGCTCGCCGACCGTGAGACATATGCGCGGGAGCTGGCGCGCGCCTCCCGGGAAGCCGCCCTGCCCATCCGCGTGGTGACCGACCCTGATGAGGTGCCCCGCGGGGAGGTCGACTACCTCGTCTTCAACGCCAAGGGCCCGCTCAGGGAGTTCGAGGGCTTCACCCGCCTCAAGGCCATGCACAGTCTCTGGGCCGGCGTGGACGAGATCCTCAAGCTGCCGCTGCCTGAGGACGTGCCGCTGCTCCGCATGGTGGAGGACGGGCTGACGCTGGGCATGCTCGACTATGTGACGGGCCATGTCCTCCGCCACCATCTCGGTATCGACCAGCATCTGGGCCACGGGGCGGACATGCCCTGGTCCGCCGTCTTTCCCCCGCTTGCGCGGGAGCGTCAGGTCACGGTGCTTGGCATCGGCGAGCTGGGTGCCGCCTGTGCAGAGCGCCTCGCCCTCAACGGCTTCAGG
This sequence comes from Pseudomonadota bacterium, assembly GCA_038528605.1. GTDB lineage: Bacteria > Pseudomonadota > Alphaproteobacteria > Rhodobacterales > Rhodobacteraceae > Thermohalobaculum. The sequence continues at coordinate 1,434 of JBCBEP010000101.1, read as the reverse complement.
GTACGCGGCTGGGCGCGCAGCCAGAAGCAGGTGCAGGGCGTCGAATGCCATGCCGGGCCCGAGGGGCTTGCCGCCGCGCTCGACGGCGCGGAGATCCTGGTGCTTCTTCTGCCGGACACGCCGGGCACGCGCCACGTTATCGACGCCGCCGCCATCGCCCGCCTCGCCCCCGGTGCGGCCATCGTGAACCCGGGGCGCGGCCCGCTGATCGATGACGACGCGCTCCTCGCCGCCCTCGATGCGGGTCATCTCGGCCACGCGACACTCGATGTCTTCGATGTCGAGCCCCTGCCGGCGGACCATCCCTTCTGGGCGCATCCGAAGGTGACGGTCACGCCCCATATCGCGTCGGCCACCCGCCCCGCGACCGCGGCGGAGGCGATCCTGCGTCAGATCGCTCGCGGAGAGGCCGGAGAGCCATTTCTTCACGTTGTGCAGCGCACCCTCGGCTACTAGGGTCACCGATATGTCATGGGGCGCCCGGGCGCGCGACGCGCTGCGTGTAAGGGTGATGAGGCGAGACGAGCGGGTTTGACGGGATGACGAAAGAGCCGGAGCGCAACCGCCGCAAGCGCCGCCGCGTCTCGCTCCTCCAGCGGGCGCGGAACAACTTCCTGACCGGCATCGTCGTCGTCGCCCCCGTCGTCGTCACCCTCTGGCTCACCTGGAACACCATCTCCTTCGTGGACAGCGAGGTGATGCCGCTGGTGCCCACGCCCTACCACCCGCGCACCTGGGTGGGGATCGACGTGCCGGGCTACGGCGTCCTCGTCTTCCTGCTCTTCACGGTCATGGTGGGGTGGTTTGCGAAGAAGGTCTTCGGCCGCCAACTCATCCTCTTCGGCGAAGCGATCGTGGACCGCACGCCGGTGGTCCGCTCCATCTACAACGCCCTGAAGCAGCTCGTGGAGACGGTTCTCTCGAACTCGAAGACCTCCTTCCAGCAGGCCTGCCTCGTCGAGTATCCGCGCCGCGGCATCTGGGCCGTGGCCTTCATCTCGACGGAAGCGAAGGGCGAGATCCCGCAGGCCGCGAATGTTGGCACGCTCGTCAGCGTCTTCCTGCCGACCACGCCGAACCCCACCTCGGGCTTCCTGCTCTTCGTGCCGGAGGAGGACGTGATCCCGCTCGAGATGAGCATCGAGGAAGCCGCCAAGCTCGTCATCTCCGCCGGCCTCGTCGTCCCGCCCACGCAGGAGGAGATCCGCGCCCGCTCGGCCGAGGTCCAGGCCCGCCGCGAGCACTACGCCGAACTCTCCGCCCCGCGCGAGAAGGACGAGACGCACTAGCGCTCGGGCCCTTCCGCACCGCCCAGCCCCCGCTATCCTCGTCCCGCCTCCGTCATCCGGGTCCCGCCTCCGTCATCCTCCGGCTTGACCGTGACCTTCCCCCCGAGATCCGGGCCGTTGCGAGCTGGAATTTTCCACCTTTGAA
>JBCBEP010000100.1:0-12802 GCA_038528605.1 Pseudomonadota bacterium | reverse complement strand
GATCGAGATGGCGGGCGAGAGCCCTTCGATATGGTCCACATCCGGCTTCTCCATCATCTGGAGGAACTGGCGGGCATAGGCGCTGAGGCTTTCGACGTAGCGGCGCTGGCCCTCGGCATAGATCGTGTCGAAGGCGAGAGAGGATTTGCCGGAGCCGGAGAGGCCTGTGATGACCGTCAGGCTGTTGCGCGGGATGTCGACATCGACGCCCTTGAGGTTGTGCTCACGCGCGCCGCGCACCGAGATGTGCTTGAGTTCTGCCATACCGCCTGCCCTTGAAACCAGCACCTGCAGATAAGCCGGGGATGCGCGGTTGCGAGTCTGAATGACCGTAAACAAATCATGAACAAGGCGCAAGGTGACCGATGGCGATGCACGAGGCCGTGGGCGAGGCGCTAGGCCGTCTCGCGCCCGGTCGCAGCCGGTGCGCTTGCCGCCCCTTCGCCAGCCGCGAGGAGGAGAAGGCGTCGCTCCGCCTCTCGCACGATCTCGGTGCCGGGGTCGTCCACCGGGTAGGTGGCGAGGGCGGGGCCGAAAGGGGGCTCGCCGCTGAGCCATCGCGCCGCGACGGCGGCATTGGAGGCGGCAAACCGGTCGAGAAACGCCGCGGCGGCGGCGCGCGGGACTGGCGGCCGCCGGTCCGCCTCAAACGCTCCGAGCCGTTCCTCAAGCATCGTGCGCCGAGGGCTGCCGGGCAGCAGGCCGGCGCCGTTGGCCCGGTTGAGGATCTGCAGGCTCGGCGTGTCGGGGCTGGCGTTGAGGCGCGGCACGCGGCTGAAGCCGGTGCTGTCGATCCCGAGGGTGTCGTAGAACAGCGTCACGCTGTCCGCTCCAGCGGCCGCGCTTCCGTCGCCCATGGGGACGGGCATGATCGCATCCTCCCCGAACACGGCCGCCCAGTCCGATAAAAGCGCCGCATAGTCGTAGAAGCGCCGTTCCGAAGGGTCGTTGAGCGCGGGAAAGGCGGCGTCGGCCATATGGCCGGTGCGGATCAGCTGCGCGCGCCGGCGGAGCGCCAGAATGTCCTGCCGCAAGAGGAACACCACCACCCGGAACCGCGCGAAGGCGGGGCGGAGAAGGGCGCCCAGCGTCTCGACCGCCGCGCGGGGCAGCCGCTGGAGATCCTCGCTGGAGAGGATGACCTCACGATGGTGCGCGGCGAGGGTGGCAAGGCGTTCGGCGACCTCAGACCGATGTGCCGCATGGGCGGCCGGCACGCCGGCGAAGGCGTTCCCGGCCATGGCCGCGTCCTCGCTATCCGCGGGCAGGGCGGCTGCGGCCAGGAGCTTGTGGTTCCGGTGGCCGAGGAATTCCGGCCAGGCGATCCCGGCCGCCGCCAGCCGGGCGCGGTTGGCGTGGAGCGATTCCTGGATAGACGTCGTCCCGGTCTTCTCCGCGCCGATATGTATGGTGCAAAGCGCCCCAGCGCCTTCAGCGCCCTCGACCATCCGCGCCTCCTCTACCCCAACGCCCCGGTTTTCGTGGATTGCGGTTAGCAAAAGGTGGAAACTGCGGTGCGATGCAGGGGGCGGCGGGCAGGGAGGAGCAGCATGCAGGATGGCTGGGAACGATACATTCCCGCGCTGCTCTTCGGGGCCGCCGGTCTCGTGGGGGGCGTGGTCGCCGTGCTGATCGGGCCGCTCCTCGGGCTCGACGACGGACCTGATGCCTGGTTGACGCCGCTGCTTTCGGGCGCTGTGGGTTACGGCTACGGCTGGTACACATCCCGCCCTCGGCCGCCGGAGGATCCCCGGGAGAACCCGCACGAGGCCCCTGGAGAGGACCGGCAGGCGACACGGGACGAGGACGGCGACGACGCGCGCTGAGCGGTCGGCCGGATGGCTGATGATCCGCAATTGCGCGGGCCGCGCGCATCGCTAGAGTGGCGCCTCCAGACTGTTCGGGGAGAAAAGCGGCATGGCCGGCAGCGTCAACAAGGTGATCATCATCGGCAATCTCGGCGCCGATCCGGAAGTGCGGAGCTTCCAGAACGGCGGGCAGGTCTGCAACCTTTCGGTCGCGACCTCCGAGCGTTGGCGGGACAAGCAGTCCGGCGAGATGCGCGAGCGGACCGAGTGGCATCGGGTGGCGATCTTCAACGAGGCGCTGGTTCGCAACGCGCAACAGTTCCTGAAGAAGGGCTCGAAGGTCTATATCGAGGGCCAGCTCGAGACCCGGAAATGGCAGGACCAGTCGGGCCAGGACCGGTACTCGACCGAGGTGGTGCTGCGCCCCTATCGCGGTGAGCTGACGTTCCTCGACGGCCGCGACGGTCCCGGCGGCGGCGGTGGCGGTGACTTCGGCGGCAGCCGCGGCGGCGGTGGCGGCGGCGACTTTGGCGGCGGACGTGGTGGCTCCGGTGGCGGTATGGGCGGCGGCCAGGGTGGCGGCGGTGGCGGCCAGGGCGGGGGCAGGGGCGGCTTCGGCAGCGACCTCGACGACGAGATCCCGTTCTGATGTCGGAGGATCCGCTCAAGAAGGGTGTCGAGATGACGGCCGAGGAAAGCGCCGTCTTCTTCGCGATGGCCGACAAGTTCCTGGCCGTGGCCAACAATGCCGTGGAGGAGGAGAAGCCCTCCCGCGTCTCCGCCTCCTTCATGTTCGCCTGCGCCCGCTTCAACGCCTTCGCGGCCCAGACCCAAGGCCTGCCGGCCGGCGAGGTGGACGAGCAGACGGTGGAGTACTTCACCCGCGAATACGAGAAGATGCTCCGCGAAAATCTCGCCCAGAAGCTCGTTTCGAAGGGCTGAGGGACCGCGCGCAACGTGCTGCGGAGAAAGGCGGATAGGCGCCTGATCTCGGGGCTGCGCATTGCATCACGGCTCCCCCGCGGAATATAGTGACGGGGCTGTGAATGCTGACGCGCAGGCCGCGCGAGGAGCCCCCTTTTGAGTGATCAGGACGACACGCCGCAGCCCGAGGATGCGATTGCCGATGCCGCGGGCGGTGGGGGCGACGATGGCGGCGACGGGACGACGACCGGCGGCCCGATGATGCCGCATGACGGCCCGACCATTACGGTCGAGGACGAGATGAAGCGCAGCTACATCGAATACGCCATGAGCGTGATCGTGAGCCGCGCGCTGCCGGACCTCCGCGACGGTCTGAAGCCCGTGCATCGCCGCATCCTCTACGCCATGCACGAGGCTGGAAACACGCATGACAAGGCGTACCGGAAGGCTGCGCGTACGGTCGGTGACGTTATCGGTAAGTACCACCCGCATGGCGACAGTGCGGTGTACGACGCCCTTGTGCGCATGGCGCAGGACTTCTCGATGCGCTTGCCGCTGCTCGACGGTCAGGGCAATTTCGGCTCGATGGACGGCGATGCGCCGGCGGCCATGCGGTACACCGAAGTGCGCATGGAGAAGGTGGCGACGGCGCTGCTGGAGGATATCGACCGCGACACGGTCGACTTCGTGCCGAACTATGACGGGCAGGATCTCGAGCCTGTCGTGCTGCCCGCCCGCTTCCCGAACCTGCTGGTCAATGGCGCGGGCGGCATCGCCGTCGGCATGGCGACCAACATCCCGCCCCACAATCTCGGCGAGGTGATCGACGCGACGCTGGCGGTGATCGACGATCCGGAGGTGGATCTCGAGACGCTGATGGAGCTGATCCCGGCGCCGGACTTTCCGACGGGTGGGATCATCCTTGGCCGCTCCGGCACCCTGAAGGCCTACATGACTGGGCGCGGCAGCGTGATCCTGCGCGCGCGGATCGACGAGAAGGAGGTGGAGGCTGCGGGCCGCCCCCGGATCGTCGTCACCGAGATCCCCTATCAGGTGAACAAGTCCACGCTGGTGGAGCGGATCGCGGAGCTGGCGAAGGAGAAGCGCGTCGAAGGGCTCGCGCATATCCAGGACGAGAGCGACCGGTTCGGCGTGCGCATCGTGATCGACCTGAAGCGCGACGCGACGCGGGACGTGGTGCTGAACCAGCTCTATCGCTTCACGTCGCTGCAGACGACCTTTGGCTGCAACATGCTGGCGCTGAATGGCGGCAAGCCCGAGCAGTTCGACCTCATCACCTTCCTGAAGGCCTTCATCGCCTTCCGCGAGGAGGTGATCGCCCGGCGGACCGCCCACCTGCTGATGAAAGCGCGGGAGCGGGCGCATCTGTTGTCCGGCCTCGTGGTTGCCGTTTCGAACGTGGACGAGGTGGTAGCGACCATCCGCTCCTCACCCGACCCGGCGACGGCGCGTGAGCGGCTGAAGGAGCGGCGCTGGCCGGCGGAGGACATTGCCGAATACATCCGGCTGGTGGACGACCCGAACCACACGCTGAACGAGGACGGCACCTACAACCTTTCGGACGCGCAGGCGCGTGCGATCCTCGACCTCCGGCTCCAGCGCCTCACGGCCATGGGCGTGAAGGAGATCGGGGACGAGCTGGCGGAGCTGGCCGAGAAGATCACCGACTATCTCGACATCCTGCGCTCGCGCGAGCGGATCATGCAGATCATCCGGGACGAGCTGACGGCGGTGAAGGAAGGCTTCGCCACGCCGCGCCGCACGGAGATCGTGGAGTGGGAGGGGGACCTCGACGACGAGGACCTGATCGAGCGCGAGGACATGGTCGTCACCATCACGCATGGTGGCTACATCAAGCGCACTCCGCTCTCCGAGTTCCGCAGTCAGGCGCGCGGCGGTAAGGGCCTCGCCGGTATGGCGATGAAGGATGACGACTTCGTCAGCCGCCTCTTCGTCGCCAACACGCACACGCCCCTCCTGATCTTCACCACCAGCGGGATCGTCTACAAGCTGAAGACCTGGCGCTTGCCGCTTGGCGGTCGGAACGCGCGGGGCAAGGCGCTGGTAAACATCCTGCCCATCGAGCAGGGCGTGGGTATTGCCGCGATCATGCCGGTGGACCGGGCGGAGGACGAGTGGGACGATCTGCAGATCGTGTTCGCCACCTCCGAGGGCGATGTGCGGCGCAACCAGCTTGGCGACTTCACCAATGTGAAGGCCAACGGCAAGATCGCCATGAAGCTGCCGGAGGGCGTGCGCCTCATCGGGGCGCAGATCTGCGACGAGAGCTTCGACTTCATGCTGGTCACCTCCAACGGCCGGGCGATCCGCTTCCCGGTCACGGAAGTACGGGTCTTCAAGGGGCGCGACAGCACGGGCGTGCGCGGCATGAAGCTCGCGGCGGGGGCGGAGGTCGTCTCCATGGCCGTCATTCGCCATTTCGAGGCGGAGGCGGACGAGCGGGCGGCCTATCTCAAGCTGCGCCGCGCCGTGGCGGGCGCGCCGCAGGACGCAGAGGCGGATGCGGCGGAGGCCGAGGAAGAGGGCGCGGTTGCCGATATCGCGCTGCCCGAGGGCCGCTATGCCGAGATGTCCGCCGCCGAGGACCTGATCCTGACCATCACCGAGCGCGGCCTCGGCAAGCTCTCCTCGTCCCACGACTATCCGGTCCGTGGGCGCGGCGGGCAGGGTGTGGCGGCCATCGACAAGGCGATGCGCGGCGGCCCGCTTGCCGCGAGCTTCCCGGTGGCGGAGGACGACCAGATCATGCTGGTGACAGACAAGGGCCAGTCGATCCGCTGCCCCGTGAGCGGCATCTCCTTCCGCTCCCGCTCCGCCGGCGGCGTTAAGGTGTTCAACACCGGCTCGGACGAGAAGGTCGTCAGCGTCGCGCTGATCGCAGATCAGGGCGAGGAGGAGTAGCGTTCGAGCGTCACGGGCTGGCGATGTGTGCCGGCATCGTCGCGCAGGATCGCTCGGCCCATGATCTTGTCGGGCGAGAGCACGGTCAGAAACAGTTCGAGCGTCGCGTCTGCGCCGATCCTCCCGGCGCCGTAGAGGCGGGGCAGACGGTGCTGGGGGCACGGAAGCTCGATCTCGAGACGGTGGTTCTCCGATACCCTCGAGGCCGGATCGGGGCGTGGCATCCACGGCGGGGGATCGAAATCCCAGACTTCGCCTTGCTCGAAGAACAGGAGCAGCGGATCGACTTCGCCTGCGAGCCGCACGCGTAATCCCCACGGACCGACTTCGAAGACCGCCGTCGGTCCGGGCTCATCGGTCCGGACATGGGCCGTGGTGTCGGTACTCTGGCCCGTTGGGCTTTGGCGCCAGCTGCCATCGAGTGCGAGCGCAACGGTATACCGATAATCCGCCGGGCGCACGGTGCAGGCGTCGAAGCTGAAATACGGTTCGGGCGACGCGTCCGCCGCCATTGCCGCGCCCCCGCAAGTCGCGGCGATACCGATGATCAGCGCGGCGGTGAGCAGACCGTCAGGCGTTCTCTGCGAGCACATGACCTGCGAGATAGAGCGACCCGCAGAGGAGCACATGGTCGCCCCTCCGAAGCGTGGGGACGATCGCTTCGAGCGCATCGAGGACCGTTGCTGACGGTGTTGCCGTCAGGCCCGCTGCAGTGAAGCGCTGGGCCAGCGTCTCTGCGGGCAGGCTGGCAGTGGCGCCGGGTATCGGGACCGTTCGTGCGCAGGTGACAATTGTGCTGAGGGGGGCCGCGTAATCCTCCGCCGCCTTTGTGTCGAGCATGCCGGCGATCAGATGCAGCCCCGCGCCTGCCGCGACCAGCGGTGCGAAATGACCAGCGACGGCTGCACCTGCCGCCGGATTGTGCCCACCATCGAGCCACAGGAGTGTGCCTGCCGGCATCTTGTCGACCAGCGGCCCCCGGGTGAGGCGCTGCAACCGGGCTGGCCACTCGGCGCCGGTCAGCGCTGCGGAGGGCGTGCCTCGGCGAAGCGCGCGCAGGCCGGCAACGGCGGTGCCCGCGTTCTCGATCTGGTGCTTGCCGGGCAGGGCGGGGCGCGGCAGCGGGAGCCGGCCCTTGTGGTCCTCGTAGATCAGCTCGTCACCTGCCTCTCGCAGCTGCCAGTCCCGCCCCGCGATCCGGAGCGGGGCGCCGACCGCGCGCGCCCGTGCTTCGATGACCGCCAGCGCCTCCGGTGCCTGCGGGGCGACGATGCAGGGCACGCCGGGCTTCAGGATACCGGCCTTCTCGAACGCGATCTCGGCCAGGGTTTCGCCGAGATACTGCTGATGGTCGAAGCTCACCGGGGTGATGATGGTCAGCGCCGGCTCGTCCACGACATTCGTTGCGTCGAGGCGCCCGCCGAGGCCAACCTCGAGCAGGGTGAAATCCGCAGGGGTGCGCGCGAAGGCGAGCAGCGCTGCCACCGTCGTGATCTCGAAGAAGGTCATCGGGGCGCCACCGTTCGCCGCCTCGCATTCTTCGAGGAGAGCGGCGAGTGCCGGCTCTCCGATCAGATCACCGGCAAGGCGGATCCGCTCATGGAAGCGCACGAGATGCGGCGACGTATAGGCGTGCACCTTCGCCCCGCTGCCCTCCAGCCCCGCCCGAAGCATTGCCGTGGTGGAGCCTTTGCCGTTGGTGCCGGCGATATGGACGACGGGCGGAAGGCGGCGCTCCGGATGGTCGAGCCGGGCGAGCAGGTGCCAGACACGGTCGAGCGTAAGATCGATGATCTTGGGGTGGAGCGAGAGCAGCCGGTCGAGGATCGCATCGCTCCCAGGCAGCCCAGGCGCAGGCTTGGGCGCGGGCATGGCTGCGGCTAGCTCAGCGGGCGCGGGAGCGCGGTTCACGCGGTGCCTCTCTCGTCCTGCGTCTGCGGCGCGGGCAGGGCGGCAGTGTCCTCACCCTTTTCGAGGGCTGCGGGATCGCCCGCAGGCGTCTCCAGCAGGCCGCGCACGGGGGCGGGCAGCGAAAGGAGAAGGCGCAGGATGCTGCCGAGTTCGGCGCGCATGTCCTTACGGGTCACCACGCGGTCGATCATGCCGTGATCGAGCAGGTATTCGGAGCGCTGGAAGCCCTCCGGCAGGGTCTCGCGGATGGTCTGCTCGATCACGCGGGGCCCGGCGAAGCAGATGAGCGCGTCAGGCTCGGCGAGCTGCACATCGCCCAGCATGGCGTAGGAGGCGGTGACGCCGCCGGTGGTGGGGTTTGTGAGCACGACGATATAGGGCAGGCCCGCCTCGCGTAGCTGTGCCACGGCAAGGGTGGTGCGCGGCATCTGCATGAGGCTGAGGATACCCTCCTGCATCCGCGCCCCGCCCGCGGCGGCGAAGACCACGAGGGGTGCGCGCAGGCCCACGGCCGCCTCGGCCGCCGCGATCAGGGCATTGCCCACCGCCATGCCCATGGAGCCGCCCATGAAGCGGAAATCCTGCGCTGCGGCGATCACGTCGAGCCCGAAGATCGCGCCGCGGGCGACGAGGACGGCCTCATCCTCCTCGGTTTTGCGCCGCGCGTCGCGCAGACGGTCCGTATACCGCTTCTCGTCGCGAAAGCTCAGCGGGTCCGCCAAGGGTTCGGGGACCTCGATCTCCGCATAGGCGCCATGGTCGAAGAGGGCGTTGAAGCGGGCGCGGGGGCTGATGGCCATGTGGTGCCCGCACTCGGTGCACACATTCAGGTTCGCCCGAAAGTCCCGATGGAAGATCATCTGCCCGCAATTGTCGCATTTGTGCCAGAGGTTCTCGGGCATCTCGCGCCGCTGGAAGAACGACTTGATCTTCGGCGGGACGTAGTCGGTGATCCAGTTCATCGGCGGGCGGGCTCCGTTGCGGGTGGCGCGGCATATAAAGGGCCTTCGCCGCCGCCGCAATCTTGCGCTGCAATGGGGCTGCGCGGTGGGCTAGTGGCCCGGACGCTCCAGTACCGCGATCACGCCAGCGCTGATGATCAGAAGGGTGCCGACCGCTTCGCGCCAGCCGAAGGGTTCGTCGGTCAGCAGCGCGGCGGAGGCCACACCCACCGCGACGTCAGACATCAGCAGGAGCCCGACGCGGCCGGGGGTGAGCAGCTGCGTGGGCCAGATGGTGAGGAACAGGACGGGGATCACGTAGAGCCCCGCCAGCGCCGCCCATGGCAGCGCCTCCAGCAACGCGGCGGGTGGAGAAGCCCCACCGAAGACCGGGCCGCCGAAGAGGATGGCGAGCGTCGAGATGCAGAGGCTGCCGAGGATGAAGGCGGTCATCTGCTCCGGGATCTCCAGCGCCTTCATGCGGTAGACGGCGAGGCTGCCGAAGGCCCAGGCGATGCCCGAGAGAAGCGCCAGCCAGTCCCCCGCATTGCGCGGCAGGGGCAGGCCGTTGCCGCCCAGCATGGCCAGCAGGCCGCCGATCCCGCCGGCGAGCGCCACGATGCGCAGCGTGGTCAGCCGCTCACCGAGGAAGATGAGGCCGAGGGCGGTGCCCCAGATGGGCGTGAGGTAGAAGAGCAGAACCGCGCGCACGACCTCCGTGAGGGCGATGCTGATCGCGTAGAAGCTGAAGGCAGCGCCGAGGCAGGCGCCGGAGAGGACGAGGCTCTGCCAGTCCTCCGCAAGGCGGCGCCAGCGCCAGAGCATCACCGGCAGCAGGAGGGCGATGGTACCGGCGAACATGGCCGCGGAGGGCCAGCCGCCTTCCAGCCCAAACTCACCGATCGCCCTCAGCGGCCACCAGATAAGTCCCCAGAGCGCCCCGCCGATGACGAGGCCGATGCTGGGGACGAGCAGGGAAGACGGCTGGGCAGTTTCGGCGGGCAAGGCAGGCTCCGGGTGCGGGGAGCATGAGCGTGGGCCCTCACGGCGGCAGGCGCAAGCGTGGTGCGATGGCGGCAATGCCCAAGATGCGCCCTTGCGCAGGGCGAAGGGCTGGCCCATCGTGGTAACGATTAGGGCAGGAGAGGTGACCTATGGCGACGCGCGGGATCTGGACCTGGTGGCAGGGCGACTGGCACGAGGGCAATGTGGCCGTACTCGGCGCAGCGGACCACGGCACCTGGCTCGGCTCGGTGGTGTTCGACGGGGCGCGGGTGTTCGAGGACACGGCACCCGATCTCGACCTGCACTGCGCACGCGCCCATCAAAGCGCCGTGCGGATGGGTCTGGAGCCACCGCTCAGCGTCGAGGAGATGACCGCGATCGCACGCGAGGGTATCGCGCGCACCGCCCCCGGCACGCCGCTCTATGTGCGGCCGATGTTCTGGGCGCAGGGGGGCGGGCCGATGATGGTGGCGCCGGATCCTGAGACCACCGTCTTCTGTCTCTGCCTCGAGGAGCGGCCCATGCCGGAGGTGACCGGCGCGGCGCTGACCACCACGCGCTTCCGCCGGCCAACGATCGAGTGCGCGCCAACGGATGTGAAGGCCGGCTGTCTCTACCCCAACAACGCCCGCATGCTGCGCGAAGCCCGGGCCGCCGGGTTCGACAATGCGGTGTCGCTCGACGCCCTCGGCAATGTAGCGGAGACGGCGACGTCGAACATTTTCATGGTGAAGGACGGCGTGGCGATGACGCCGATGGCGAATGGCTGCTTTCTCGCCGGCATCACGCGCGACCGTATTCTGAGCCTTCTGGCGGCGGATGGTGTGGAGACGCGGGAGACCACGCTAACGCTCGACGATCTGCGCGAGGCGGATGAACTCTTCACCACCGGCAACGCCGGCAAGGTCCTGCCCGTCACCCGCTTCGAGGATCGACACCTGCAGCACGGCCCGGTGGCGCGCCGCGCCCGCGAGCTCTACTGGGCCTACGCCCACGAAGCCGCCCAGGCGGCCCGTCCTTAAGAAGAAGTTGCCTAGGTCAGGTGCGCGCCTTTCGCGCGCGCCACGCCAGCAGACCAAGCCCACCGCCGAGTAGGAAAGCCGCAGGCGGCACCGGCACGATCGTCGTGTTCTCCGTGAAGGCAAGCGCTTCGATAGCGCCGCTGCCGAGGAACTTGATCTCGATGCTTCGCAAGTTGAACGCGTTCTCGAACACGAAATCCCGGACCGAGTTATCGCCCTCACAGAGGAATGGGCCCGTGTTCCCCGCACCCTGAGCGGTACCGCCGCAGGGATTGTTGGTAGCGTTGTTGGTGGCGCCAGCCGCACCGATCGTCGTGTTCTGCAACGTGTTCGTGGCGATCAGGGTGACCGTCTCGCCGAAGATATTCACGCCTGTAAACTCGGGGATGTTCGCTTCATCCTGATCGAGCAGACGAATGCCATCGATCTGTACGCCGAGCTCGAAGTACGGGTCGTCATTATCAAAGAGTTCGAAGTTTACTGGCGCGTTCGGGTCGCTGATATCCGGAGCATTGAAGTTCGCCACGATGTCGAAGGTCGTCTGATCATCGGGCGTGTCGTAGATCCCATCAGTCCTATCGCGGCTAGTCGGTTGCTCCATGGCGATCAGCGTCAGGCCGGCATTGTCGGAGCCATAACCAGGACCCGTGCCAAGATCAGGGTCTCCGCCGCTACATGCGCCCTGGAAACAGTCCGAGTTGAACAGCGTCAAACCCGCGGGATCGCCATTTCTGTTGCCCGCGTTCGGGTTTGGCGGGTTCGGGCCGTTCGGATTGTTGATCGTCGCGCCCTCGATACCGAAGCTCTGAAACTGCACACCGAAAGTGTCGTCGAAATAGCCGTTATCGAGGATGCCGGTTTCGTCTGTGATCGGAGAGCCGGGGACATACGCAGTAACACCCGTTCCGCCGTTGTCAGCAGTGCTCTCGCCGTCTTCGTTTACACGGCCCTCGCGGTCGGCGAGAGCGTCCACGGTCTCGAAGTCGATCTCGAACTCAGCCGTCGTGAAGATAGTAGCGGCATTGGCACCGTTGCTCGCAAGGAGCACAGCCAGCATCGCCGTCGACACACCAACAGATACAGCTCGCACGCTTCCACCCTCCGGACGGTATCCCCAATACCTACACCGCTGTACTAACGCGTGCACTGCGGCGTAACCAAGGCCGGGCAGCCTTTTTTTTCCGGAAAGCGTGATGTCGTACAATTTTGACACGCTCGCACAGCGCTACCGTGTCGGGATGGCATAACACTCTCTTAACGCGCGCGAATCCCTGCGGAGAGCGCGTTAACAAAGTCGAGGACGTTCGCCGCGGCCTCACCCCGGCCGATGCGCTCGACGATGGCCGAACCGACGACGACGCCGTCCGCCACCCGAGCCATCGCCGCAGCGCCCTCGGGCGTCTTGATGCCGAAGCCGACGCAGACGGGCAGGTCCGAGGCGGCGCGGATGCGGGCAACCTCAGGCGCCACGCGATCGGCATTCGCTTCCGCTGCGCCGGTGATCCCGGTGATCGAGACGTAGTAGACGAAGCCCCCGGTGTTCGCGACCACGGCGGGTAGGCGGCGGTCGTCGGTCGTTGGCGTGGCGAGGCGGATGAACTCGATGCCGGCCGCGCGGGCGGGCAGGCAAAGCTCGTCATCCTCTTCCGGCGGCAGGTCGACGACGATCAGCCCGTCGATGCCCGCTTCCTTCGCATCGGAAAGGAAGCGCGCGACGCCGCGGTTGTAGATCGGGTTGTAGTAGCCCATCAGCACGATGGGCGTGGTCTGGTTCCCGGCGCGGAAGGCGCGGACGGTCTCGAGCGTGCCCTCGAGCGTCATGCCGCCCGCAAGCGCGCGCTGGCCGGCGGCCTGGATCGTGGGGCCGTCCGCCATCGGGTCGGTGAAAGGCAGGCCGAGCTCGATGATGTCAACGCCCGCCTCGGGCAGGCCCTTCATGATCTCGAGCGCCGTCTCCGCATCCGGGTCGCCCGCCATGATGTAGCTGACGAAGGCGGCACGCCCCTCGGCCTTCAGGCTTTTGAAGGTGTTGTCGATCCGGCTCACCGCATCCCTCCCGTTGGTGTGGTGATCAGAAGCCTGGCAGGAGGTCCCGGGTCAAGCCCGGGACGCCTGTGGCGTGTATCGCGCGATGCGCGCCGCTCGGGGGGGTGTGTCCCGGGCCACGACCCGGGACCTCCTGCGCGGTGCAGGGTCAGTCGTCCTTGCGGAAGTACTTCTTGTCGCGGGGCTTGCCGTCCCAGCCGGT
>JBCBEP010000099.1:0-12943 GCA_038528605.1 Pseudomonadota bacterium | reverse complement strand
CCATGAGCCATGCCCCGGTCGCCCCCGCTGCCGACAACGACGCCGATTACTCTGCCGCCGAAGAAGCGCACGGCCTTGCCGCACGCAAGATCGGCGGGACGATGATGGACATCCGGAATATCACGCTGCGCTTCGGCGGCGTTGTGGCGATCAAGGATGTGAGCTTCGACATTCGCGAGGGCGAGGTGCGGGCGATTATCGGGCCAAACGGCGCCGGCAAGTCCTCGATGCTCAATGTTATCAGTGGGTTCTACCACCCGCAGGACGGCGAGGTCTGGTTTCGCGGCAAGAAGCGCGGTTCGATGAAGCCGCATCAGATCGCCAAGCAGGGCATCGCGCGGACCTTCCAGAACATCGCGCTTTTCAAAGGGATGTCGACGCTCGACAACATCATGACCGGGCGCTTGACCAAGATGAAGCGCAACATGTTCTGGCAGGCGATATGGTCCGGCCCGGCAGAACGTGAGGAGATCGAACACCGCGAGGCAGTCGAGAAGATCATCGACTTCCTGGAGATCCAGGCCATCCGGAAAACCCCGGTGGGCCGGCTCCCATACGGGCTTCAGAAGCGCGTCGAACTGGGGCGCGCGCTGGCCGCCGAGCCGAAACTGCTCCTTCTGGACGAGCCCATGGCGGGCATGAATGTCGAGGAGAAGGAGGACATGTGCCGGTTCATCCTCGACGTGAACGACGAATTCGGCACGACCATCGCCCTCATCGAGCACGACATGGGCGTGGTCATGGACCTCGCCGACCGCGTGGTGGTTCTCGACTACGGCCAGAAGATCGGCGACGGCACCCCCGACGAGGTCCGCAACAACCAGGCCGTCATCGACGCCTATCTGGGAGTTTCCCATGACTGATGTGACGCCGGAGCAGACGAGCCTTGTGGACAAGCTGACCAAGACGGGGGTGACCGTCGGGTCGGTGCATCTGAGCCCGGGGTGGTTGCTGGGGCTCGGGATAGGCGGGCTGGTGCTGATCTTCCTTGCGGCGAACGGGATGCTGTTCGACGTGTTCTTCTGGGAGGTCGTGGTTTCGGGGCTGCTGGCGGGGGTGATGTACAGCCTCGTGGCGCTGGGCTTCGTGCTGATCTTCAAATCGTCCGGCATCTTCAACTTCGCGCAAGGCGTGCTGGCGCTTTTTGCGGGTCTCACGCTCGTCGGCTTCCAGACCGGGCAGGTGCCGTTTGCGCATATGATCAACTGGCTGCTCGGCACGGAAATCCACCACTGGGGGAATGGCGTGCACACGGTGCTGGCCATCCTCTTCAGCCTGGTGGTGATGATCCTGCTGGCGTGGGTTGTGGTGCGCGTGGTGCTGCGGCCGCTGGTGAACCAGGAGGGCATCATGCTCTTCATGGCGACCATCGGGCTGGCCTTCGTGCTGGAGGGGCTTGGCGACCTCATGTGGGGCGCCAACGTCAAGACGCTGGATGTGGGCCTGCCCTCCGGCCCGTCGGACACGATCATCGACCTAACCGGCATGTTCGTGGAGAAGATCGAGATCGCGGCGGCGATCATCGCCATCCTGCTGGTCGTCGCCCTCACGCTTTTCAGCCAGTACACGAAGATGGGCCGGGCGCTGCGGGCGGTGGCGGACGACCATCAGGCGGCGCTGAGCGTCGGCATCAGCCTCGAGACGATCTGGTGGATCGTCTGGTCCGTGGCCGGCCTGGTGGCGCTGGTGGCGGGCATCATGTGGGGCGCGAAATCGGGCGTGCAGTTCTCGCTCAGCCTCATCGCGCTGAAGGCCCTGCCGGTGCTGATGCTGGGGGGCTTCACCTCGATCCCCGGGGCGATCATCGGCGGGCTGATCATCGGTGTGGGTGAGAAGCTCTTCGAGATCTATATCGGGCCGACAATTGGCGGGGCGACGGAGAACTGGTTCGCTTACATGCTGGCGCTCCTGTTCCTGCTGTTCCGGCCGCAGGGCCTCTTCGGCGAGAAGATCATCGAGAGGGTCTAGCGGGTGACGGGCGGGCGTATCCTGGGCGCGACCTCGGCGCTTCTGGCGGGTCACGGGCTCCTCTATGCGGGGCTCGCCGCGCTCGGCGCCATGGGGCCGCTGGCGCTGCTTGGAGGCGGCTGGGCCGGCGTGGCCGTTGGGCTGGCGGCGCTTGGCCTCGCTGCGGCGCTGGTGCTACGCGCGGCGCCCGCGCTGAAGCGGGGCGCGCTGGCGCGGGTGGCGGGCCATCCGGGGCCGTGGCGCGACGCGATGCGGGGCCTCCGCCGCGGGCGGGCGGCGCTGGTTCTGCTGGCGGGATGCCTGCTCACCTGGGGGGTCGTGGCGCCCGAAAGCGGGCTGAGCGCCCTCGGCAAGCGGGCGGCGGGGCCGGCGGCGTACTGGCAGGCGGCCTCGGCCTTCCTCGCGGCGGGCGCGGCGCTGGCGTCGACGCAGCTCCTCCATCCCAGCCGCAGCGAGGAGCCGGCATGACCCATCGCTCCCGCCTCGGTGTGATCGTGATCGACTGCCAGACGGCGGATCTGGGCCCGGCGACCGCATTCTGGGCGAATGCCCTGGGGGTCTCGGGCGAGGTCGACGCGGAGGGGAAATACGCCGTGCTGGCGGACCGGCAGGGTTATCCGAAGGTGCTGCTGCAATCGGTGGAGCATGAGAGCCGTGTCCATCTCGACATCGAGACCGACGATCAGGCGGCGGAATGCGCGCGACTGGAGGCGCTGGGTGCCACGGTGGTCAGCCATACAAAGCGCTGGATCGTGATGGAGGCGCCCACGGGCCACCGCTTCTGCCTCGTGAAGCCGCAGGGCGACGACTTTCCGGGCGATGCCGCGGTGTGGGGGGCGTACAAGTGAGGACGCTCGGCAGCATCTACTGGGTGGTGCAGTGCCTCTGCCTCGCCCTCGGCGGGCTCGCGCTGCTCTACGGTGTGTTCAATCTCGTCCGGATGTTCGCCGTGGTGCTGCCGACGCTTTCGGAGGGCGGGGTTAGCCTGGCGGATGAATGGATCGTGTTCATGATCCTCGGCCAGCTCCTCCCGGCCGCGATCTTCCTCGGCATCGGCGCCGTGCTGCACTGGCTGCGCCAGCGCGCTGTGATGCGGGAGGCCCGGGCATGACCCTTGGCATCCGCGCGCAACTGCCCTTCACCGCCTCGAACCCGGGAGCGCCCATGTTCGCCGATCTTCGCTTCCGCGTGCGGACCTTCCTGACCCTGCGGCGCGCGCTCGGCATTACCGCCAAGCCGGACGAGTTCTCGGCGCTCGCCCTGCTCTGCCGCAGGCTGCGGGGCATGGGCGGGAACGTTCATGATGCGGCGATCGGCTTCGCGATCTCGCGCAACATGGCGGTGGCGCCGGAACGGATGCGCGCGGCTGCCGATGAGGCCGCGCTGAAGGCCACGCGCGATCAGGTGAAGAAGTACCTCAAGAAGCCGCAGGCGAGGCCGAAGCGATGACCGCTTACCCGCCGAAGAGACCGTCCCACGCCCACATCACCGCGCCGACAACGGCGACGGCAGCGAGGCCGAGGGCGATGAGCGGGAGGCCAATGAGGAAGGCGCCCCCGGCAAGCGCGACGGCACCGAGGCCGATGACGGCGCCGAGCGAGATGATGGGCTCGTCCCCCCCGCCGAAGTCCGGCCACCAGACCCCGAACCAGGAGAGCGGGCGGACGATGAGGACGGCAAAGAATACCACGGCGAGGGCGGTGAGGGTTACTTCGGGCGCGGGCTCCGGCTCGATGCCGAGTTGGCTCCAGGCGGCGACGCCGATGGCTGCAAAGGCGATGACGCAGACGAAGATGAGCCGCCAGTCGATGGACGACCGGGCGGGCTGCTGCGCGCTCGGACCACCGTCGAGGATGCGGCGCTTGCCCTGGACGAACTCCTCCTCCGTGATGGTGCCGGCCTTGCGCATGGCCTCCAGCTTTTCGAGCTCGGCAGTAACGGACATGACCAACACCCTCCCCTATGGCGCAGGCTTCTTGCCCGGCCAACTATCGTTCTGCAGAGATATGTTGTCGCGGCAAGGGGGATACAATAGCCATAAGGCAACGACAGGAAGGACGCGCTGATGTTCTATCGTGAGGCCGGCGAGTTCAAAACGTCCTATGCCGGGGACCACGCGACGTTTCCCATCGCCTTCGACTTCTGGCGGTTCTGGGTGGTCATCGCCATCGGATTTCTGATCGTCCCGCTCTTCATCAACGACTATTGGGAGCAGTCGATCTTCCTGCCGTTCCTGGTGTTCTCCCTCGCGGCGCTGGGGCTGAACATCCTCACGGGCTATTGCGGGCTGGTCTCGCTGGGCACGGGCGCGTTCATGGCCTGTGGTGCCTATAGCTGCTACAAGATCATGACGGGGATACCCGAGATCCCGATGCCGCTCGTCATCGTCCTCTCGGGCTTCGTGACCGCGCTGGTGGGGGTGCTCTTCGGCCTGCCGAGCCTGCGCATCAAGGGCTTCTATCTGGCGGTGGCGACACTGGCAGCGCAGTTCTTCCTGATCTGGCTCTTCAACAAGGTGGGGTGGTTCTACAACTACTCGGCCACCGGGCAGATCACGGCGCCGGAGCGGGAGTTCCTGGGCGTGCTGGTGACCGGGCCGAACACGGACCCGTGGGCGACGTACCTTTTCTGCCTCGTCTTCGTGTTCTTCTTCGGCTGGGTCGCGCGGAACATCGTGCGCGGGCGGATCGGGCGCTCCTGGATGGCGATCCGGGACATGGACATCGCCGCCGAGATCATCGGGGTGAACCCGCTGCTCACGAAGCTCTCGGCCTTTGCCGTCTCGTCCTTCTACATCGGCATGGCGGGGGCGCTTTACTTCTCAGTCTGGAAAGGGGCGGCGGAGGGGACGGAGGCGTTCTCCATCGAGGTCTCCTTCGAGGTGCTCTTCATGGTGATCCTGGGCGGGCTCGGCTCGATCTTCGGGTCCTTCATGGGGGCGGCGTTCCTGGTGCTCTTCCCGGTTTTCGTGAAGGTCGGGCTGGTCGACACCTTCGGCTGGCCGACGGATATTGCCGCGCATTTCCAGGTCATGCTGATCGGCGCGCTCATCATCTTCTTCCTCATCAAGGAGCCGCACGGGATGGCCGCGCTCTGGCGCACGATGAAGGAGAAGCTGCGTCTTTGGCCGTTTCCGCACTAGGATGCGGCCATCAAGGACCCCGCATGGGGCAAGAATCACAGGGAGTGAAGATATGAAAAAGCTGGCACTGATCGCCGCCGCGGCGGCCATGATGGGGGGGACGGCCTCGGCCGATCTCGTGTTCCCGTCGCTCGACTACCGCACGGGGCCTTACGCGCCCAACGGCATCCCGCTGGCCGATGGCTATGCCGACTACTTCACGATGCTCAACGAGCGTGACGGCGGCATCGGCGGCGTGGCGACGCGCGTCCTGCCCTGCGAGACCGAGTACAACACGACCAAGGGCGTGGAGTGCTACGAGTCGACCAAGGCCGAGGGCGGCCTCGTCTACCAGCCCTACTCCACGGGCATCACCTACCAGCTCATCCCGAAGGCGAGCGCGGACCAGATCCCGATCCACTCCATGGGCTACGGCCGTACCTCGGCGGCCAACGGCCGGGTGTTCGAGTGGGTGTTCAACTACCCGGGCACGTATTGGGACGCCGCCTCGATCATCATGAAGTACATCGCCTCGGAAGAGGGCGGTGACCTCTCCGGCAAGAAGATCGCGCTGGTCTATCACAACTCCGCCTACGGCAAGGAGCCGATCCGGACGCTGGAGACCCTGGCCGAGCGTGACGGCTTCGAGCTGATGCTGCTGCCGGTCGACCATCCGGGCCAGGAGCAGAAGGCCACCTGGCTGCAGGTCCGCCGCGACCGGCCGGACTATGTGGTGATGTGGGGCTGGGGCGTGATGAACCAGGTTGCCATCAAGGAAGCCGCCTCGGTCCGCTTCCCGATGGACAAGTTCATCGGCGTCTGGTGGTCCGCCTCGGAGAACGACGTGCTGCCGGCGGGTGATGCGGCGAACGGGTACAAGGCCATCACGCTGCATGGCGTGGGCGATGGCTACCCGATCTACGACGACCTGAAGACCCATGTGTACGACAAGGGCCTTGCCGCCGGTGCGGGCGACCAGCACGGCACGGTGCTCTACAACCGCGGCCTCGTGGCGGGCATGCTGGCCCATCAGGCGGTGCTGAAGGCGCAGGAGATCCACGGCGTGGCGGACATCACGCCGGCGATGATGCGCGACGGGATGGAGAACCTCGAGATCACCGAGGCGACGCTGGAAGCCATGGGCGTGCCCGGCTTCATGCCGACCTTCACCGTGAGCTGCGAGAACCACGGCCCTCCGGGCCTGGGCGCCATCCAGCAGTGGGACGCGGCTGCGGGCTCGTGGTCGCTGATCACCGAGTTCATCTCGGCCGACCGTGAAGTGGTGGACCCGCTGATCGCCGAGGACAGCGCCGCCTACGCCGCGGAAGCGGGCATCGAGCCCCGCGCCTGCAACTGAGGGCTTCCGGCCCGGGCGTTGCCTGACTATCACTGAAGCTGCTGCGTGCCCCTGAGGGGGGACGCGGCAATGCCAAGAGCCGGGCGCTTCTGCCGGCGACACAGCTGATCGAGGAGACAAGGATGGGCTGGCTATTCGTTACCGCCATGTTCGTCGGTCCTGCCTACATTGCCCTCAACGGGATGTTCGGCTCGGACATGATGAAGGTCCTCCGCGGGGAGACCGAGGATCGCGTCAAGTATGTGCGCGAGACCCCGCCGGCACGGAAGCCCGCCCGCGGCAAGAAGGTCGCCGCCACCGAGTGATCGCTGCCGGCACCGCCCTCCTGCCTGGTGGCGAGGGGCGGGGGCCGATGCGATCCAGCGTCGCAGGCCGGGGTGAGCGAGGGCGAAGCGCCTCATGCAGCCTTGGCCCCGCCGCGCGACGGGTTACCTGCATCTTCGAACAAGCGTTTTGAACGGAGACTGAAATGGAAGCCGGCACCCTTCTCGTCCTCGCCAAGCTGGGCGCTTTCGCGCTGATCGTGCGCGCCTGGCTCGTCGCCCGCCGTTCCGCCGAGGAGGCGCGCGAGGAGCGCGCCCGCCGCGCCGCCACGGCCGAGGCGCCGGAAACCGCCGAGAAGGCCGACGCCGCGCCGATGCGCGAAGCGGCCTGATCCAGCCCTGGAAGGACCCCGATGCTCGACACTGCGACGACAGAGGCCCGCAGCGGGACCGAGAACCTCATCGAGGTCCGGAACATCGAGGTCATCTACAACCACGTGATCCTGGTGCTGAAGGGCGTGAGCCTGAACGTGCGCAAGGGCGGGATCACGGCGCTGCTGGGCGGCAATGGCGCGGGCAAGACCACGACGCTGAAGGCGATCTCCAATCTCCTCCGCTCCGAACGCGGTGAGGTGACGAAGGGCCAGATCCTGTTCGAGGGCGAGGGGGTGGCGGAGCTCGACCCCGCCGGCCTGGTGAAGCGTGGGGTCATCCAGGTGATGGAGGGCCGCCACTGCTTCGAACACCTCACCGTCGAGGAAAACCTCCTCACCGGCGCCTATACCCGGAATGACGGGCGGGGTGCGGTGAACACCGATCTCGAGATGGTCTACAGCTACTTCCCGCGCCTGAAGGAGCGCCGCCGCAGCCAGGCGGGCTACACCTCGGGCGGCGAGCAGCAGATGACCGCCATCGGCCGCGCGCTGATGAGCCGGCCGAAGACCATCCTGCTCGACGAACCCTCCATGGGCCTCGCCCCGCAGCTGGTGGAGCAGATCTTCGAGATCGTGCGATCGGTGAACGAGAACGAAGGCGTCACCTTCCTGCTGGCCGAGCAGAACACCAACGTGGCGCTCCGCTACGCGCATTACGGCTACATCCTCGAGTCCGGCCGTGTGGTGATGGATGGCCCCGCCGCCGCGCTGCGCGAGAACCCGGATGTGAAGGAATTCTATCTCGGCATGGCCGAGGAGGGCCGAAAGTCGTTCCGCGACGTGCGCAGCTACCGCCGCCGCAAGCGCTGGCTGAGCTGAAGCCCAGGCCGCCCCTCACTGTCCCAGCCTGACGCAGGACGCTCACGCATCGTTGCAGAGCGTGTTGCATGTTTCACGTTTTCGAGGCGGAACTGTCACACCGCCCCGGATCCCCGCGATATTGCCGCAATTGCGAGATGGGGTTGTTCATACCTCGAACGTATCTTTGCATGCGTAAACCGACGGATGGGATCGGGATAAAAATGGGCAGCGTATTCTCTGTCATCAGCCTGTTGAGCGACGAGCAGAAGACTGTGTTGGCGAAGCTTCGGCGCCCCTGCGCCTGCAAGACACGCCAGCCTTGCCGGGAAGCGGCCGAGAGCATGATCAGCCTCGGGCTTGTGGAGGTCGCCAGCGGCGAGCTTCAGTTGACCGGCCTTGGAAAGCGGGTGGCCGACGGGCTCAGCTGAGCCGGCCACGACCGCGACATCGCCACTGACGGCCCCGCCGGCGGGGTGCCCGCTGGCAACATGATCTTGCGAGCTCGCGCGCGGATCATGGTGGCCCACCGACCAGTCCGCTGCGCCGGTAGCCAGCGGTGTGCGGGCGTCATTCGCCATCTCTTCGGCAGCGCTGGCTGACAGCGCCTGTTTGCCCGCCTAGAAGGGTGGAGCAGCCGGGCGCTGGCCCGCTTGCCGCCAGAGGAGAGAGCGATGCGCGAGCCCTATGACAGCCTCGAGACACGCGGCGCGGTGGCGCGCGAGACGGCGCAGTTCGAGGCCCTGCGCGCGCAGCTTGCGCATACGACGGCACCTGCGCTGCGAGAGCGGCTGGCGGGCGCCGCGATCGATGCGCTGACGGGGCGGGACATGCTGGCGGCGCTCCCGGTGCTGCGGAAATCGGACCTTGCGGAGATGCAGCGGAAGGACCCGCCCTTCGGCGGGCTGGCCGGCCTGGCACCGGAGGGGTTCGACGAGATCTTCCAGTCCCCGGGGCCCATCTACGAGCCGGGGCGCTCGGGCGCTTCCGACTGGTGGCGGTTTGCGCGCGCGCTCCACGCCGGCGGTATCGGGGCGGGGGACCGGGTGCTGAACGCCTTCAGCTACCACCTCACACCGGCGGGCACGATGCTCTCCTCCGGCGCGCGGGCACTGGGGGCGGCGGTGCTGCCGGGGGGTGTGGGCAATACCGAGGCGCAGGTGGTGATGGCCGCCGATGCGGGCGCGACCGCCTATGTGGGCACGCCGGACTTTCTGAAGGTGATGCTGGAGAAGGCGGACGAGCTTGGCCGCGACCTTTCGCGCATCACGAAGGCCTGGGTTTCGGGCGGGGCGCTGTTCCCCACCCTGCGGGCCTTCTACGCCGAGCGGGGGATCGCCTGCCTACAGGGCTATGCCACCGCCGATCTCGGCAACATCGCCTATGAGACGGCGCCGGATGCGGGGCTGGTGGTGGATGAGGGCGTGATCCTCGAGATCGTGCGGCCGGGGACGGGGGACCCTGTGGGCCCCGGGGAGGTGGGCGAGGTGGTGGTGACGCTGCTGAACCCGGACTATCCGCTGCTGCGCTTCGCCACGGGCGACCTCTCGGCCTTTCTCGACGGACAGTCCCCCTGCGGGCGGACGGGGCCGCGCATCAAGGGTTGGATGGGCAGGGCGGACCAGACGACGAAGGTGAAGGGGATGTTCGTCCGCCCCGAACAGGTCGCGGCGATCATCGCCAGGCACCCGGAGGTGCTGAAGGCACGGCTGACCGTGAGCCGCGTGCATGAGCAGGATGTGATGGACCTCGCGATCGAGACCGCCGATGGCAGCGTGGCCGGTGCCGTTGGGGAGACCCTGCGCGATGTGCTCAAGCTGCGCGGGGAGGTGACGCCGGCCGCCCCCGGCAGCCTGCCCAACGACGGCAAGGTGATCGACGATACGCGCAGCTACGACTGAGCGCCGCAAGAGTTGAAGTCGGCGCCATGGCGCGTGCGCGTGGTCCGTCCCAAGCTTCGTTGCGCTGCAGCGCAAGGCTGCACGAACAGCGCCCTTGATGACGGAGATGCGCCATGACCATGCCTCGCCCTGCCCCAACGACAGCGCTCGCGCTCGCGATGCCGCTTGCCCTCGTGCTTTCCATCGGCGGTGCCGGTGCGCATGTGATCGAAGTCCCGACCACGCCGGCAACGCTG
The DNA here is from genome assembly GCA_038528605.1 of Pseudomonadota bacterium. GTDB lineage: Bacteria > Pseudomonadota > Alphaproteobacteria > Rhodobacterales > Rhodobacteraceae > Thermohalobaculum. Next base: position 2,865 of record JBCBEP010000099.1, on the reverse strand, counting down.
GGCGAGCCGGGGGTCAACCCGCTCGAGGGCGCGAAGAAGGGCGGCGGCGTGAAGCTCATCCCCTCAGGCGAGTTTCCGCTCGATGCCTCCGGCCCCGCCTCACTCCCCGGCCATCGCATGCGGGTGCGCTTCTTCGAGATCGCGCCGGGCGGCGTGGTGCCGAAGCACAGCCATGACGGCCGGCCGGCGATTGCCGTGGTGGTGGAGGGCGAGATGACCGAGCACCGCTCGGACCAGCCGGAGCCGGAAGTGCTGGGCCCGGGCGGGGTGAGCCTCGAGCCGCATGGCCTGGTGCACTGGTGGGAGAACACCGGGGACACGCCCGCGAAGATCATCGGCTACGACGTCTACAAGGCGGAGTGATCGCCTTCCCTCTTGCGCCGGGGCCCCGGCTTCGCGATCACGATGGGGGCCGCAGTGTCCCCGTCGGGCGAAGGGAGGGCCGGACATGACGTACAAGGCGACGAAGATCGTCATCATCACCGAGAAGCTGATCGCGGCAGGGGTGGTGAAGATCATCGAGGAGTGCGGCGGCACGGGCTACACCATGGTGGCCGCAGGCGGCAAAGGCAGCCGGGGCGTGCGCGCATTCGAGCGGGCGGCGGTGGTCGACGCCTTTTCCAACGTGAAGATCGACGTGATTTGCGCCGAGGTGGAGACCGCGCATCGCATCGCGGATGCGGTGGCGGCAGCCTATTTCCAGAACTATTCGGGCATCACCTATCTCGAGCCCGTGGAGATCCTCCGCCCCCACAAGTTCATCGCCGTGCCCGAGGATGGCAGCGAGGAGCAGTGACGGCAGACACCGGCCTCAGGGGAAAATCGCCTGGGCGAGAGCGATGAAGAGCGGGATGCAGACGGCGACGGCCACGGGCGTCCCGATGCTCGTGGAGGCGCCGATATAGGCCGACGGGTTGGCGGACGGGATACCGGCGCGAAGCGTGGGCGGGCCCGAGATATCGGAGCTGGAGGCCGCGAGGATCGCCAGCAGCACGATGCCGCCCGGGCTGAAGCCCACCGTGTAATGCGCGATGGCGCCGAGGCCGAAGGCGAGGAGACCGTGGGTGATGGGCGCAAGGACTGCGTAGACCGCGTACCAGTGCGCCACGCGCCGAAGCTCGGCCAACCGCTGGTAGGCCTCGATCCCCATCACGAGCATCAGGATCGAGAGGAGGCCGCGGAAGAGCGGGTCGTAGAACCCTTCGAAAACCCGGTCCGGCTCGGTGAACAGGCCGAGCAGCATGCCGAGGATCAGCGCCGAGAGGGCCGAGCCCTGGAGGCTTTCCTTAACGATCGGCCAGATGGCGACCTTGCTGTCGCCCTCCTCGCTGGCCTTCCGGGTGTGGAGATTGGCGAGCACGATGGCGAGAACGAGGGCGGGGATATCCATGAACGGGTAGAGCGCGGGGGCCCAGGCCTCGTAGAACATTCCCTCCTCTTCCAGCAGCACCATGGCGGCTGCCAGTGTGGAGGCGGAGACGGCGCCGAAGAGGCCGGCGGTCGCGATCCCGTCCTCCCGCTTCACGCCGGGCAGGCGGCTGAGCGTGAGCGAGCCGATCAGGACGATGAGCACACCGAGCAGGACGGAGGAGAGCGCCGGCAGCAGCATGGCCGAGAACTCCGCCTCCCGGATCTCCATACCGCCATTGAGCCCGATGCGCATGAGCAGCATGAAGACGCAGAACTGGTAGATGGAGTTGGGGATCGAGAGCTTGCTGCCCGAGGCGGCGAGCAACATGCCGCCCATCAGAAAGGCGAGCGCGGGAGACTGGAACTGGGAGAGGAGCTTCCCCAGAAACGCTGCCGCAACGTCCATCGCCTTCGCCTCCCGCCCATGCTGCCGCTGGCACCGCAACGCCTACTGCGGCCCATCGCCGCGAGCTAGCGCTGGGCGGGGCCGAGGCGAGGCCTGAAGGAAGCGATAAGCACGATGGCCGACGGTGCCGAGGAACCGCCGGCCATCGCGCCCGTCAGCACAAACAGAGAAGCAACACTTCCGTGCAACCGAACGCCAGAACCAGCGCCGTGACGACGAAGCGAACGGGCTCGACCGTGGCCGGACCGAACGTCATCGCCGCCTTCCAGCCATCCGCAGGAAAGCCGATCGCGACGGCGACCGACGCGATCATGTCGCCAATCGGGCCTTCGGTACGGCCCGGCACGGCATCTCCGAGCACGAGACCATCGTCGTACACAGCAACACTCTGCGGCCCAGGCGGTACAGGCACCACCTTCAGACCGGCAGCGGATCCCACCAAACCCTCGAACTGAATGGACATTCAATTACCCCCTCGACTGTCCAAACCCCAGCAACGGCACCCTACCCCCATGAGAATGCCTCAACCCTCGCCCGACATCCTGTTCCGAATTTCGGTTTCCTTCGGTGTGTCGATGCGAAGGATTGACAAGAATTGAACGAATTTCTGAGGGAAGGTGTGGGTTGCGGCTGTGCGGCGCGTCACAGTCGCGACGCCGGATCGATATGCACGATGCGTTGCATATCGAGGTTGGAAGCCCCGAGGGGGAAGAAGTGAACCGGATCACGCCGATGTCGCTTCCGGAGATCATCCGTGAAGGCAATTGGGTACTGGACCTGCAGTCGGGCGCCTTCCTGCGCGGGGGGCGCACGGAACGGCTGCAGCCGGGCGTGCTGCGCCTGCTGGCCCATCTTGTGCGCAATGAGGGGCGGACGGTCGACAAGGAAGAACTCGTCGACGCGGTCTGGGACGGGCGCGCCGTGTCGGACGCGGCGCTCTACAGCCGGGTCAGCACGCTCCGCCGCGCCCTTGGCGAGCAACGCGGCGAGGCGAGCTGTATCGAATGGGAGTACGGCCGCGGGGTGCGGTTTCAGCGCCAGGGTGTGTC
>JBCBEP010000098.1:0-13065 GCA_038528605.1 Pseudomonadota bacterium | reverse complement strand
GGGTGGTGCGTGATCACCAGGAACCGGGTGTCTGTGCGCCCCCGCATGGTGTCGAGGAGGTTGCAGAAGCGGTCGACGTTCGAATCGTCGAGCGGTGCGTCGACCTCGTCCAGCACGCAGATCGGCGAGGGCTGGCACAGGAACACCGCGAAGATCAGGCTGAGCGCTGTCAGCGTCTGCTCCCCGCCCGAGAGCAGCGACAGCGAGCTCAGCTTCTTGCCCGGCGGCTGGCAGAGGATCTCGAGCCCCGCCTCCAGCGGGTCCTCGTCCTCGACCATGACCAGCCGTGCCTCGCCCCCGCCGAAGAGCGTGCGGAAGAGCGTCGAGAACTGCTCGTTGACCGCGTCGAAGGCGGCAACGAGGCGCGAGCGGCCCTCCCGGTTGAGCCCGGCGACCGCCTGGCGCAGTTTCGCGACGGCCGCATCGAGATCGGCTTTCTCGGCCGCCAGCGTCTCGCGTTCCGTCCGGATTGCCGCTGCGTCCTCGTCTGCGCGCAGGTTCACGGCGCCGAGGGCGTCGCGTGCGCGGGTCAGCCTCGAAATCTCCGCCTCGAGAGCCCGGATGCCCTGTGGGGCCGTGTCGTCCTCGCGGGGCTGATCGCATTGGTTGCCCGGTTCTCCTTCGGGAGAAGGTGTGAGACCGGCCTCGTCGAGCTTTCCCGTCGCCTCGGCGAGGGCCCCTTCGGCCGCTTCCAGCCGCGCGTCGAGGGCGGCGAGGGTGGCGCGCGCCTCGCCCGAGGCTGCCTCGGCGGCGCGGACGGCTCTCGCCGCCTCCGTGTCCCGCTGCTCGCCAGCGGCGAGACTGTCCCGTGCGGCCTTCCGTCGCGTGCTCGCCTGTGTCAGCGCCTCGTCGAGCCGGTTTGTCTCCTCGGCGAGGCTCGCCGGTGCGGCCTCGGCCGCAGCGAGACGTTTGGCAGCGGCCTCGGCGCGGGCGACCAGCGCGCCGCCGCGGCCCTCGGCCTCCGCCGCCCGGGTGCTCCAGGCGCGGCGCTCCTGGGCAAGCTCGCTCCGGCGCCGTGCGCGCCCGCGCGCCGCCCGCGATTCGTCCCCAGCGGCACTCTCGGCGGCCGCGGCAGCCTGACGCGCGGCAGTCGCCGCCTCGCGCGCGGCTGCAAGGTCGGCCTCCGCGGTCGCGGGATCGGCCGCCGCGCTGGCCGCGGCGCGCGCGTCGCCGAGCGTGGTGGCGGCGGCGGCGGCCTTTTCCTTTGCCGCCGAGCAGGCCGCCCGATGCGCCGTGAGCCTGGCGGCGGCTTCGTCCGCCTCGATGGTCGACCGTGCTGCGACGCGCCCGGCATCGCGGGCCGCGCTTGCGGTGTTGTCCCGCACCTGTCGTGCGGCCGTCTCGGCGGTGGCGGCGTTCTTCGCGGTCTCCCCGGCGACCATCGCCCGCACGTCGGCGACCTCGAAGGCCTCGATCGCGGCGGTCTCGTCGCGGCGGAGGGCCTTGAGCCTGTTCAGTTGGGTCAGGCGCAGGGCGGCGGCGCTCGGCGCATCCGCCGCGCGGCGGCAGAGACCGTCCCAACGCCAGAGATCGCCCTCCTGACTGACAAGGCGGCCCCCTGGCGGCAGCGCGCCCTGGAGGCGCCCGCCCTCATCCGCCGTCACGCACCAGATGGTGGAGAGGCGCGCATGGAGAGGCGCGGCACCGCCAACCAGTTCGGCGAGGCTTGGCAGGGCCGAGCCATCGAGCCGCAGCGGTGCGGAAGGCGCTGCAGGGTCGAGCGCCGGGTGCCAGCCCGTTGCCGGGCCGTCCGGCGCATCGGCGAGGGCGGCGAGGTCGAGATCGTCGCCCAGTGCGGCACCGAGCGCGGTTTCCCAGCCCGGTTCGACCTCCAGCATGTCGATCACCGCCGAGGATGCGCGGTCCCGCCCCACGAGGCGCTCGAGGCCCCGGCGTTCGGCGGAGATCGCGGCGAGCGAGGCCTCGGCAGCGGCCCGCTCCTTCACCGCCGCGCCTTCGTCATCCCGCGCTGCCGCGCGGGCGGCCACGGCGCGCTCGAGCATCTCCTCTGCCTCGGCCGCTTCGGATGCGCGCGCATCGGCGGTGGCAGTCGCCAGGCTGGCCGCGTCCTTCGCCGCGCCCACCGCGCTTTCGAGGGCGGGGCCCTGCGCCTGCAACCGGTCGCGCGCCTCGGCACAGCGGGCGGCCTCGGCTTCTGCATCGGCCAGCTGGCGGCGGGCGCTCTCGAAGGCGGCGACGATGCGCGCACGGTCCCCGGCCGAGCGGTCGAGGGCCGCTTCCGCCGCCTTGGCCGCGTTGCTGGCGGCCTCCGCGCGCTGCCGCGCGGCGGTGAGGCGTTCCTCGGCGCCGGTGGATGCGCGATCGAGTTCGGCTTCCTGGTTCGCGATCCGGGTGAGCGCGCTCTCCGCATCCTCGCGCAGGCGTCCCTCGCGGGCCTGGTCTTCGGCGAGCTCCTTCGCGGCGGCGCGGGCAGCCTCAATCTCCGCATCGGCGGCGCGCATCCGTTCGGAGAGGCGCTCGCGCTCCATCGTCAGCCTCTGGTGGAGCGCTCCGGCGACCATCTCCTCCTCGCGCAGCGGCGCGAGCGCATCGGTGGTCTCGGTGCGCAGGCGTTCCGCCTTCGACGCTTCCGCTTCGCAGCCCGCCAACACGCGCAATGCGTCCGACCGCGCTTGCCGGGCGCGCGCCGCATCCTTGGCCGCGCGGGCGTAGCGGGCTTGCAGGAGCGCCGCCTCTGCCGCGCGGAGGGCCGCCGCCAGTTCGCGATAGCGCCTCGCCGCCCCCGCTTGCTTCTCCAGCGTCGCGAGCTGCTGCGCGAGGCTCTCGAGCACATCGTCGAGGCGGGCGAGGTTGGTCTCCGCGTCGCGCAGCTTCAACAGGCTCTCATGGCGCCGCTGGTAGAGGCCGGAGATCCCCGCTGCATCTTCCAGAATGCGCCGGCGGGCCTTGGGCTTCGCGTTGATGATTTCGGCGATCTGCCCCTGGCGCACGAGGGCGGGGGAACCGGCCCCCGTCGCCGCGTCGGCAAACAGCATCTGCACGTCGCGCGCCCGCACGAGCTTCCCGTTCAGCCGATAGTCGCTCCCGGTGTCGCGCTGGATGCGCCGGGCGATCTCGATCGTCGGCAGTTCGCGCCAGGCCAGCGGGGCGGTGCCGGAGGCGTTGTCGATCACCAGCTCCACATGCGCCCGCGCCCGCGCCGGCCGACCCTCCGCGCCCGCGAAGATGACATCCTCCATCCCGTCGCCGCGCATCTGCTTGGCGCGGCTCTCGCCCATCACCCAGCGCAGCGCTTCGAGCAGGTTGGACTTGCCGCAGCCATTGGGGCCGACCACGCCGGTTAACCCCTGCTCGATGACAAGTTCGGTGGGATCGACGAAGGACTTGAAGCCTTCGAGCCTGAGTTTCGTGAAATGCACTGCCCGTGCCCCTTCGGAGGCTACCTCGTTGCCCCGATCCTTGCGCCGGTGCGGCAGGTTGTCAACGTGTCGCCGCAGCATCTCGCTGGCGGGGCGGGCTTATCCACAAGATGTGGGTTGGTGGTCAGCGCAGGACGAGCTCGACGCGGCGATTCTCCGCCCGGCCCTCGTCGCTATCGTTGCTGGAGAGCGGGGCGAGCCAGCCCACGCCATGCGCCTCGATCCGGTCGGCGGCGACACCGTCGGCGATCAGCGCCTGGCGCACCGCTTCCGCGCGCTGGCGCGAGAGCGTGACATTGGGCTCGAGCGCGCCGCTGTTGTCGGAATGGCCGACGATGGCTAGGGGGCGGTCCTCCAACGCCGCGATGATCTCGGCCGTGCGGGCGATCGCCGCGGCCGAGCTTGGGGCCAGCGTCGCGGTGCCGATGTCGAAGTCGATCCCGTTGAGTGCGAGATGACCCTGCGCCAGCAGCACCTCTGCGAGTGATGCGGGATCGTCCCAGGCGGCGAGTTCTGCCGGGTCGCGCCCCGTCGGCTCCGGAAATCCCGCCTCTGGCGATGCTGCCTCCGGTTCCTCGGCGGCGTCAGACGCGGTGGCGGGGCCGGGAAAGGGCGCGAAGTTGGTCGATGCCGGGGAGATCACGGCGGCCTGCAGGTAGAACTGCCCCAGCACCCGTGTCGCCACGAGGCCGAGGCGGACGAGGCCATCCCATTCCGGCGGTTCGCTTGAAGGGTCGGCCGCCACGTCCTCCGCAAAGGTCGCCGTCAGGAGCGCGAGATCGGCAGTGTCGAGGAGCATGGCCGGGGCCGGAAGAACCTCGAGCGCGAAGCGCCGGCGGACACCGCCGCAGGCCGTGTCCGCACAGTCGTAGACGATCTCCCACCCGGCTTCCTCCAGCGCCTCGCGGTAGCGGGAGATGACCGCCACGGGGCTGCCCGCGCCGCCCGCCTCGCCGCGCCAGACCGAGACCTCGAGCCTGCCTTCGGCGGCGCGCATGCCGCCCTCGGGCGTTGCCGCGGAGGGTACGGGGGCGACGGGCAGGCGGAAGCTGTCCCGCTCCTCGTTGCGCTCGGCAACCCGCTCCATGTCCGGCGGTGGCGGCAGGGGAGCGGCGCTCGCGGCGCCCGAGCCGATGGCAATAGTGCCGGCGACGACCGCCATCGAGATGCCGCTTAGCTTCATGCGCCGGGCCCTTTCTCGGGCGCGCGCCGGTAGTGGTAGCGCCCGAAGGCTTGATAGCCGAGCCGTTCGTAGATGGCGATGGCGGTCGCGTTCTCCTCGATCACCGCATGGGCAAGCACCGTCGCTCCGGCCTCCGCCGCGAAACGCGATGCCGCGGTCATCAGCACCCGGCCGAGGCCTGCGCCGCGCGCTTCCGGCGAGACCCAGAGCGCCTGCGTCAACGCCACCTCGCCATCAAGCGTCATCGCCACGGCGCCGGAGGGCCGCATGCCGACACGGCCGAGGATGTAGGCCTTGGGTTGCGGCGCACGGTCGAGCACGCCGCGCCTTGCGGGGCCGACGCCCCCTTCGCGCCATACCTCGTCGAGGATGGCGAGCGGCGTGCGCACGATGACGGCCATCGCTTCGCGCCCTTCGCGCATGGTCTCGGCATCGACGGCCGGCATCTCCAGCGGGGGCGTTGCCGGGCGCGCCAACAGCAGCGAGGGGTCGTAGCGCTCCCATCCTTGGCCATCGAGTGCCGCATCAAGTGCGTCATCGCCGGCCCAGATCTGGAAGCGCGGTCGCAGCCCGGCGGCCCTGTAGCGGTCGGCAACCTCGCGGATGCGGGCGTCGAGCGCGGCGCCGCCAAGCGGCGGCTCGGGCGCCGCCGCCCAGGCGGAGGCGGCGCGGGACCCGGCACCTTCCGTGAACCGAAGCTTCCACCCGCCGATCCACGCCACGCGCTCGCCCGGCCAGGTAGCATCGCTCGCCTTGGCGAAGCGGGCGGGGGTCAGCAGCGCCTCCGCGGCCGTCATCGCTCAGTTCTGCTTGAGAAGGCGGGCCTTCTCGCGCTGCCAGTCCCGCTTCTTGGTCGTATCCCGCTTGTCCGCGTTCTTCTTGCCCTTGGCGAGACCCAGCTCCAGCTTCGCGATCCCGCGGCCGTTGAAGTAGAGCTTCAGCGGCACCAGCGTCATGCCCTCACGGCCCACACCCTGGTGCAGTTTCGAGAGTTCCCGCGTGTGGACCAGCAGCTTGCGCTTGCGCCGTTCGTCATGCGCAAAGGCCCGGTCCTTCGACTGGCTGAAGGGCGGGATATAGGCGTTGATCAGCCACAGCTCGCCGTCCTCCACATTCGCATAGCTCTCGGCGATGTTGCCGCGCCCTTCGCGCAGCGCCTTCACCTCCGAGCCCTGCAGCATGATGCCGGTCTCGAGACTGTCCTCGATGAAATAGTCGTAACGCGCGCGCCGGTTTTCTGCGGCGATGCGCGGCTTGTCGGTGTCTTTAGCCATGGCGTTCACATAGGCGGAAGAACGGGCGGGGACCATAGATGAGCGGGCTGGACCCTGCCATATCGGCGCCCCTTACCGCTGCGAGCCTGAGCTCCATGCCTGCCCCCGAAACGCTGATTGCGTCGGGCAACAGCCTAGAGCAGCGTAGCGCAGCCCTCCACGGCGGAGTGTGGCCCGACCAGCTCAGCCCTCGATCAGCCCGGCATGCACCATCGCGGCGCGGATCCGGTTGGCCACCCCCTCGCTCACCGGCAGCAGGGGCAGGCGCACCTCGTTGCGGCAGTGTCCGAGAAGGCTGAGGCCATACTTCGCGCCAGCGAGGCCGGGCTCCAGGAAGATCGCCTCATGGAGCGGCATCAGCTTGTCCTGCAGCGCGAGTGCGGCGGCATAGTCCCCCGCCAGTGTCGCCTCCTGAAAGCGCGCGCAGAGCGCGGGCGCCACATTCGCGGTCACCGAAATGCAGCCCACGCCGCCATGGGCGTTGAACCCGAGCGCGGACGCATCCTCGCCGGAGAGTTGCACGAAGTCCGCTCCGCTCGCCGCGCGCTGCTTCGAGACGCGCGTCACGTCGCCCGTCGCGTCCTTCACGCCAACAATGCGGGGCAGCTTCGAGAGCGCCGCCATCGTGGCCACGCTCATATCGATCACCGAGCGGCCGGGGATGTTGTAGATGATGATGGGCAGGCCGCAGGCGTCGTGGATCGCGGTGTAATGCGCGATCAGCCCCGCCTGTGTCGGCTTGTTGTAATAGGGCGTAACCACGAGCAGCGCGTCGGCGCCCACGCTCTCTGCATGCTGGGCGAGGCCCACGGCTTCCACCGTGGAATTCGAGCCCGCGCCTGCGACCACCGGCACCCGCTTGTCCGCCACCCTCACCACGTGCTCGACCACGAGGCGATGTTCCTCATGGCTCAGCGTCGGGCTTTCGCCGGTCGTACCCACGGGCACGATCCCGTGGCTGCCTTCGCGGACCTGCCATTCGACGAGCGCGCCGAGCGCCGCTTCGTCGATCCGGCCCTCCGCCATCGGGGTGACGAGCGCGGGCATGGAACCGCGCAGGAGGGGGGTGGTCATGACGTCCCCTTCGGAACTGCGGCGGCCCTCGCCCGGGTCGCCTGATGGGCCAAGCCCGGCGGCGCGTGGCACGCCCGAGCGGGCGGCAGCAATAGGCGGTGGCGGTCCGTGCGGCAAGGGCCGCGACCGCGCGCGGACCCGGGATTGTTAACCATACATCAATTTCGCGGTGTCAGGTCTTTGTCATTCAGCATGCCCACGCCGCGTGCTATCATTCCTTCTCGGGCGTAAGATCGGGAACCGGCGGCGCTCGGCGAGCAGCAACGGCCCCGCCGCCGCGGGCCACGGGACAGGAAAATTTCCATGCGCGCGTTCATTCTTGCAGCGCCTCTCTTCATCATCGCCCTCTTCACCGTCTCCTCCGCACATGCCTTCGACCTCGCCGCTGCGGAGCGGCAGGGTGGCGCCGTGCGCGCCGCGCTCGACCTTGGCGAGCGAGGCGATTGGGCGGGCGCGGAAGCCACCGCGGCCCGGTCCGGGGACCCGGTGGTCCGCGATATCGTGCTCTGGCGGAAGCTTAGGGCGGGGCAGGGCAGCGTTGCCGAGTATCAGTCCTTCACCGCGCGGCGGGGGGACTGGCCGGGCCAGGAGCAGCTCGCCAAGGCCGTGCTCGGCACACGGGCGGCAAGCCCCTCGCGGCTCGGCACGCTGAACGGCCAGGCTGCCGAGAACTGGGCGCAGTTCTCACGGCTCTGGAAGGCGCGGCGCTACGACGAGGCGGAGCGGTATCTCGACCGGGTGAGCCGTACGGCCGCCAGCCTCGGCGCGCCCGGCCGCTGGGCAAACCGGCGCGTCCGCCTCGCCCGCCGCGCGGCGCGGGAGGGGCGGAAGGAACTGGCCTACCGCCTCGCCAGCCGGCACTTTACCACGCCCGAGATCGGCTACGACCACGCGGACCTCGAATGGGTCGCTGGCTGGATCGCGCTCCGCAAGCTGGGTGACGCGAAGCTCGCCCGCGGGCATTTCGAGCGCTTCGAGACCGCCGTGGAAACGCCGATCTCCCTTGGCCGCGCCGGCTACTGGATCGGCCGGGCCGCGGAGGCTGAGGGCGACCTTGCCGCAGCCCGTGCAGCTTACGCGCGCGGCGCTGTCCACCAAACCTCGTTCTACGGCCAGCTCGCCGCCGCGCGCATCGGGATGCCGGGCGATCCGGAGCTGGCGAAGGGCGCATTGCCCGATTGGCGCTCCACCCCGGTCGAGACGTCGGACGCAGCGCGCATGGCCACGATCATGCACTATGCGGGTGAGGACAGCCTCGCCTGGCAGAGCTTCGCGCATCTCGCCGAACGGGCGCGGGACGAGCGGGAGCTTCAGGGCCTCGCGGGCCTCGCGCTGGCCATCGGGCAGGAGCATCTGGCGGTGCGCGTCTCGAAGAAGGCGGCGCGGAAGGGCGTGGTTCTCCACGCGTCCTACTACCCGGTCACGGAGCTTTCGTCCTACGTCACCGCCGTCGAGCCTGCGCTCGCCATGTCGATCGCGCGGCAGGAGACGGAGCTGAACCCAAGGGCTGTCAGCCATGCGGGCGCGCGCGGGCTGATGCAGCTTATGCCGGGTACGGCGCGCAAGGTTGCGGGTTGGATCGGCGAGCCCTATTCCGCAGCGCGGCTGACGGCGGATTGGCGCTACAATGCCCGCCTCGGCCAGACCTACCTCTCCCGCCGCATCTCCCAGCTCGGCGGCTCCTACGTGCTGGCGGCAGCGGCCTACAATGCTGGCAAGGGCCGGGTGGACGACTGGGTGCTGGATTACGGCCACCCCCTCCGCGGCGAGGTCGACATGATCGACTGGATGGAGATGATCCCCTTCAACGAGACGCGCAATTACGTGCAGCGCGTAATGGAAGGCCTCTACATCTACCGCGCCCGCATCACCGGCGTCACCGGCACGATGACGATCGAGCAGGACCTCGCCCGCGGCATCCGCTGAGGGCGCCGCTACCTCCGACGGCGACGAGCGCAGTGATGCGAATGCCTCACTGCGCAACCGTTGCCGCGAGATCTGAAAATCCCTTCCAAAAGCTTCGCCCTTCGATATATCACAGATCCTCGTGTCACTTTGACGTGATGTGTGAAGCGTTTTCACGCCTGACTCACGCGTACTTTCTGCATGGTGGCGCACGAAACGTAGCGTCAACAAGCGGGAGCATGCGCCATGGAAGACGAAACGCCGATCCTCAGCGTGGATGAAGAAACCCAGTTCGTCACGGTCGACGACCCTAGCCCCAGCGTTTCGGTGCTGTGGGATCGTGCGGTTCAGGAGGCGGTGATCGAGGCATCCCCCGGGCCCACCATCGCCAGCCGGGCCTACTCGATCGTGCACACGGCGATGTTCGAAGCCTGGGCGGCCTATGACCCGCTCGCGGTCGGCTGGGCGTCGGACGGTCCGGCACAGCGCCCGCTCGATGAGAACACCGACGCGAACAAGCTGGTCGCCATGAGCTACGCGGCCTTCGTCGCGCTCGTCGATCTCTTCCCCGATCAGCGCGCCCTCTTCGAAGAGCTGATGGACGACCTCGGCCTGCCCTCGGCCATCGAGACCATCGCCGTCGCCGACGGTTCCCCCACCGCTGTGGGCCTCGCGGCTGGCGCCGCCGTGGTGGCCGACCGTGCGGAGGACGGCGCGAACCAGGCGAACGAGTATGCCGACACCTCGGGCTACGAGCCCTTCAACCCGAGCCCGCTCGAGGTGAACGACATCACGCGCTGGACGCCGGAGAACGTGCCGGTGGACCCGGAGGACGCGGACCCCGAGCAGAGCTTCCTCACGGCCCATTGGGGGGAGGTCGAAACCTTCGGCATCGAGGACGGCGCGGCCCTCCGCCCCGTGGCGCCGGAGCCGTTCTTCCTGCCGGGCGTGGACGGCACGCTCGACATCGACGCCGGCACCGTGACCGTCGACGGTGAGACCATCCCGGTCACGCCCGACCTGGTGGGCACCATCATCAACCCGCGTTTCATCACGCAGGCGGAGGAAGTGGTCGCCTTCTCCGGCAACCTCACCGACGAGCAGAAGCTGATCGCGGAGTTCTGGGAGGACGGCGGCGGCACGTCGTTCCCGCCGGGCACCTGGATGACCTTCGGCCAGTTCGTCAGCGCGCGGGAGGACCACAGCATCGACGAGGACGCGCGGATGTTCTTCGCCCTCGCCAATGCCGTGATGGATGCGGGCATCGCCACCTGGGAGGCCAAGGAGTTCTACGATTATGTGCGGCCCGTCCGCGCGATCCGCGACCTCGGCCAACTGGGCCTCATCGGCGAAGAAGGCGTCGATGAGCAGACCGGCGAGGAAGGCTTCGTGATCGAGGCCTGGGGCGGCCCGGGCGAGGGCACGCGGACCATCGTTGCCGAGAACTTCGTGACCTACCAGACACCGGGCCTCGACGTCTCCCCGCCCTTCGCGGAATACACCTCCGGCCACAGCTCCTTCTCCGCGGCTGGCGCTGCCGTGCTCCGAGCCTTCTCGGAGAGTGACGATTTCGGCGCCAGCGTTCTCTTCCCGGCGGGCACGTCGCGTTTCGAGGATGGCGTCACGCCTGCGGAAGACCTCACGCTCGCCTGGGCGACGTTCCAGGAGGCGGCGGACGAGGGTGGCATCAGCCGGCTCTACGGCGGCATCCACTTCGAGGATGGCGACCTCAACGGCCGAAGCCTCGGCGAACAGGTGGGTAACGCGGCCGTGGCCGAGGCGATGCGGCTCATCCAGGGCGGCAGCGTGGACGAGGACCTAGCCCTCGCCCTCGAAGTCGCCCGCTTCTACGAAGCACTGCTCGGCCGCCGGGCCGAGAGCGGTGGCCTCAGCTACTGGGCGGGCGAGCGTGGCGGCGATGGCTTCGACATGGCCGTCCTCGCCAACGCCTTCCTAGTGAGCGACGAGTTCGCCGCCCTCGCAGGCACCACGGAGGCGCTCTCGCCTGCGGCCTTTGTCGATCTCCTCTTCGCCAATCTCGAACTCGACCGGGAGACGACGACGGTGGACGACGATCTCGAGGCCGAGCTCGAGGGCGGCGCCAGCGTTGCCGAGGCAACCGCGAGCTTCCTCATGAGCGACTTCGTGGCGGAGGAGACATCCTACCTCGCCACGCTCTACCAGCCGAGCGAAGGCGTCTTCGACTTCGCCTGATCCTGCGTTGGGAGGCGCTGCCTCGGCGGCGCCTCCCCCATCTTCAGCGAAGCCGGTTTCCGTGGCCTGCCGCTTCGGCCTATGCTCGCCCGAAAAATGCGGGAGCGAGCGCCATGACGGACATCGCCAAGCGGGTCTACGACCACACCTGGAAGATCGATCCGATCGTCCGCTCGGTGCTCGACACCGATTTCTACAAGCTGCTCATGTGCCAGAGCATCTTCCGCCACCACCGGGAGACGCAGGTCACGTTCAGCCTGATCAACCGCAAGGCCGAGGTGCCGCTGTCCGAGCTGATCGACGAGCAGGAGATCCGCGAGCAGCTAGACAACATCAAGGGCCTCCGCCTCTCGCGCGGCGAGAGCACCTTTCTGCGCGGCAACACCTTCTACGGCCGCCGCCAGATGTTCGCGCCCGAGTTCATCGAATGGCTCGAGGAGTTCCGGTTTCCCGACTACCGGCTGGAGCGTGTGGGCGACCAGTACGAGCTGACCTTCGAAGGGCGCTGGATGGAGACCACGCTCTGGGAGGTGCCGGCGCTGGCGGTGCTGATGGAGCTGCGCTCCCGGGCGGTGCTGCGCGAGATGGGCAAGTTCGAGCTCCAGGTGCTCTACGCGCGGGCGATGACGCGGGTGTGGGAGAAGATCGAGCGGCTGCGCGCCCTACCGGGCATCAGGATCGCGGACTTCGGGACACGGCGGCGCCACAGCTTCTTGTGGCAGGACTGGTGCGTGCAGGCGATGGGCGAAGGGCTCGGCGAGCATTTCCTCGGCACCTCCAACTGCCTCATCGCCATGCGGCGCGAGGTGGAGGCCGTTGGCACGAACGCGCATGAGCTGCCGATGGTCTACGCCGCCCTCGCCGAGGACGACGACACCTCGCTCGCCGCCGCCCCCTACAAGGTACTGGCGGATTGGCAGGCGGAGTACGGCGCCAACCTGCGTGTCATCCTGCCCGACACCTACGGCACACCCGGCTTCCTCGAGAACGCGCCCGAATGGATCGACGAATGGTCCGGCGTGCGGGTCGACTCGGGCGACCCCTTCGAGATCGGGGACTACGTGATCGACTGGTGGAAGCGCCGCGGGCAGGACCCCGCGCAGAAGCGCATCATCTTCTCCGACGGGCTCGACGTGCCGCTGATCGAGCAGCTCCACCAGTATTTCGAGGGGCGCACGCTGCTCGGCTACGGCTGGGGTACGCTCCTGACCAACGACTTCCGCGGCTTCACACCCACCGGCCGGCTCGACCCCTTCAGCCTTGTCTGCAAGGTCTCCGCCGCCAATGGTCGAGAGACGGTGAAGCTCTCGGACAATCCGGCGAAGGCGATGGGCCCCGAGGCGGAGGTCGAGCGATACCGGCGCGTTTTCGGTGTGGGCGCACAGCGCAACCGCCGCCTCGTCGTCTAGGCCGGCGCGGCGGTGGGCGGGGCGGCGAGACGGGCGCTTGCGCGCATGCTGGGGCATGCGCTCAGCATCCTCATCCATTTCCTCTTCGCCCCGCGCGCCATCTGGGACGGGACGGAGCCCACGAGCGAACAACGCGTCTACTTCGCGAACCACGCCTCGAACGGGGATTTCGCCATCGTCTGGGCCGTTCTGCCCCACGCGCTCCGGCGGCGGACCCGCCCCGTCGCGGCGGCGGACTACTGGCGCGGCCGGCTAAGGCGCTTCGCCGCGCAGGACATCTTCCGCGCCGTTCTGATCGAGCGGCGCCCCGAAGCGCGCACTGATGATCCGGTCAGCCAGATGGCCGAGGCCATTGATGGGGGCGCGACGCTGCTCATCTTCCCCGAAGGCGGGCGCAGCCAGGAAGGCGTGCTGCCGTTCAAGACCGGGTTGTTCCACCTCGCATCGCAGCGCCCCGGCGTGCCCCTCGTCCCGGTCTGGATCGACAATCTCAACCGCGTGCTGCCGAAAGGCGAGATCGTCCCGGTGCCGCTCCTCTGCACCGTGACCTTCGGGGCCCCGTTGCATCTCCGCGAAGGGGAGGAGAAAGACGCGTTTCTCAACCGGGCGCGCGACGCTCTTCTCGC
>JBCBEP010000097.1:0-13134 GCA_038528605.1 Pseudomonadota bacterium | reverse complement strand
CTCGTGGCCGAAACACTGGACCGGCAGGCCAGCGCACCGCGGGTGGAGGAGAGCGCCGGCCGCTTCGTCCACCTCGCCCGCGGCAGCATGCTCGACCCCCGCGCCGGCGCAGCCGAACGGGCGCTGGCGGAGCGGCTCTCGGCAGGCCCCGCAGCGCTCGACCGGCTGGTGGCGGACCGGGCCAGCCGCGCGGCGCTCGACCGTCTTGCCGCCCGCGGCGCCGTCCGCCTCGCCGCCTTCACCCCGTCCGACGCTGCCCATGTCCTCGGCCGCCACACCGCCTGGGACCGGGCAACGGCCGAGGCCGCCGCCACCCTCTTCGCCCGCCGCAAGACACGCCTCGGCGCGCCCCTCGCACCGGACGGCGCAGCGCTGGCGGAGGAGGTGATGGCCACCCTTATCCGACGCTCCGCCGAGTGCCTGATCGAGGCAACCGCAACCGCCGCGGGCCTGCCGGAGGAAGGGTTGGCCACCTCCCCCGCCATCGCCGCCGCGCTCGACCGGCAGATGGGCGGCGCACCGCAGGGCATCCTCGCGCCCGCGATCCGCCTCGCTGCCCCGCTCGTGGGCCTCGGCGCGGCCGCCCCGATCTACTACCCGGCGGTGGCAAAGGCCCTCCTCACCGAGCCCGCGGTGCCCGAGCATGCGGATGTGGCAAACGCCGTCGGGGCCGTCGCGGGCCTGGTGGAGGTGTTCCGCGAAGCGGTGATCCTGCAGCCGGAGGAAGGCGTCTACACCGTCGCGCTCGATACCCTGCAGCGCTTCACCGACATCGACATCGCGACCAGCGCGGCGCGGGAATGGCTGGGGCGCACGACGCTCTCGGATGCCGTGGCGGCGGGTGCCGCAGCCCCGGAACTGCGCCTCTCGCAGGAGGACAAGGTCGCCACCATCGAGGGCCGGCAGATGGTGATCGAGCGCCGACTGGCCGCCACGGCCAGCGGCCGTCCCGCAACCGCCGAGGAAGCGCTCGCCTGACCGATCAACCCGCCGCCGCCGGCAGCACGGCGCCGAGCGCCATGGCCACCGCCGCCTGCACCGGGTCGATCACCGGCAGGCCCAGCGCCATCTCGAGCGGTGCGCGATGCCGCGCCATGCCCGCGCAGCCGAGCACCAGCACCTCCGCACCGTCCGCCACCAGCGCCCCGCCGACCGCCTGTAGCCGCTCGAAGGTCGCCGGCCCGCGGGCACTCTCATCCACACTCATGTTCAGCGCCCGCTCGCCCGCCAGCCGGTCGAGCACACCCATCCGCCGCATGGTCCGCCGATGCCGCGCGACGGACCCCTCCGCGATGGCGACCACGCCGAACCGGTCCCCCCGCGCCAGGGCCGCCAGCACCCCGGCTTCCTGGATGCCGAAGACAGGCGCTTCCGAAACCGACCGGCAAGCATCCAGCCCCGGGTCCGAGTAGCAGGCGATGACATGGGCGGCGGCATCCGCCCGCGCCTCCACCAGCTTCACGAGCGGCATCACCACCGCGTCGCAATCCCGCTGGCTCTCGATACCGAAGGGCCCCTCCGTCAGCGTCACGCATTCGACCACGGGCCAGCCCGGCGCGCGGAAGCAGGCGAGCGCCTCTGTCAGCCCGTCCGTCACCGCCTGGTTCGAGTTCGGGTTGATCACGTGGATCGGCCCCGCGATGGCGACGCGCATGGGCTGGCGGGCGGGCTCTTCCCGGAAATCGTCCGCGCTCACCCTGCCCTCCCCGGCGCGATCTCCGCGCCAAAATTCGTCGCCGGATCGAGTTCCGGCGCCCGCGTGCCCGCATAGCCGGTCATGTCCGCCGCTGTACGGGCAACGAAGCGGCCATGTCCCGGGCGGCCCACCACCGCACCGTCGCGCAGAACCGCCTGCCCGCGGGAGAGCACGGTGACGGGCCAACCGGTCAAGCGCCGTCCCTCGAAGGGCGTGTAGTCCATCGCATCGCCCTGCGCCTCCGCCGTCACCTCCCGCTCGAGGTCTGGGTCCCAGATCGCGATATCCGCATCCATCCCCACCGCGATGCTGCCCTTGGCGGTCAACCCATAAAGCCGGGCGGCGTTGGTGGCGGAGAGGGCCGCGAACTGCTGCAGCGTGATCCGACCCGGGCGCACCCCTTCCGAGAACAGCAGCGGCAGGCGGAGCGCGATCCCCGGCATGCCGTTGGCGATCTGCTTGAAGGTCGCGTCCGGCCCCTTCGCAAGCTTGCCCGTCGCATCGAACCGGTAGGGCGCATGGTCCGAGGACCAGAGCGTGAAGGTGCCGGTAGCGAGATGGCGCCACAGCGCCTCCTGCGTCGCCACATCCCGCACCGGCGGCGAGCACATGAACTTCGCGCCCTCCATACCGGGCCGGTCGAGGTCCTCGCGCGCAAGGAAGAAGTATTGCGGGCAGGTCTCCCCGAAGATCTTCGCGCCCTCGCCCCGCGCACGGCGGACGATCTCCGCCCCCTCCGCCGTGCTCACATGCACGATGACCAGCGGTGTATCGACCAGCCGCGCGAGGCAGATGGCCCGGTGCACCGCCTCCACCTCCGCCAGCGCGGGATGCGAGGGCGCATGGTAGCGCGGCGCCGCATGCCCCGCGGCCAAGAGGCGTGCGGACATCCAGTCGATCATCGCGTTGTTCTCGGCATGCACCATGGTCACCGCGCCATGGGTCTTCGCCACCGTCAGGATGTC
Organism: Pseudomonadota bacterium; assembly: GCA_038528605.1. GTDB lineage: Bacteria > Pseudomonadota > Alphaproteobacteria > Rhodobacterales > Rhodobacteraceae > Thermohalobaculum. The sequence continues at coordinate 10,473 of JBCBEP010000097.1, read as the reverse complement.
GAGAAACTGACGGTCGTCGATCTTCATCAGGTCGTAGGTGATGAACACCTTGAAGCTGGTCACCCCGCGCGCGAAGGCCGCCGGCAGCTCCTCGTTCAGCGCCTTCTCGGTGGGGTCGGCCACGATCAGGTGGTAGCCGTAGTCGATGTAGCTCCGCCCCTCGGCCCGGCTGTCATAGAGATCCAGCGTCTCGGTCACGCCCATGCCGCGGTGCTGGGCCGCGAAGGGCACGACGCAGGAATTGCCCCCGATGGCGGCAGAGCGGCTGCCGCTCTCGTAGTCGTCCGCCGTCATCCCGCCCGTCGCGCTCTCCTGCGCGATATGGCAATGCGCCTCGATCCCGCCGGGCAGCACCAGCTTGCCGGTCGCATCGATGGTCTCGGCCGCATCAAGCGCCTCGGCAATCGCCACGATCCGCCCGTCCCGCACGCCGACATCTGCCTCGAAGGTATCGGCTGCCGTCACCACCCGGCCGCCCCTGATGGCGAGGTCGAGCGTCATTCCGCCGCCTCGCTACCGGGCTTCGGCCTCGGCTCCGGAATGGGCAGAGGCTCGATCTCCTCAATACGCCCGTAGCGGATGCCGAAGAGGCGTGCGAGTGGGAAGACCCCCTCCCAGTCGAAATGCAGCGTCTCCGGGTCCACAAGCCCGTCCCGCGCCTCCATAGCCAGCGCCTCGCCCACGCAAAGCTCACGATCCGCGCTGAAGCTCAGATGCGTGAGCCGCCGGCACTCGAACGCCACCGGCGCCTCCGCCAGCCGCGGGGGCTTCACCAGCGTGGACGGCGCGAGCGTGAGCCCCACCGCCTCAGGCTCGCTCCGGTCGGCGGGGTAGACCGCCGCGGTCTCGACCATGCGCTCCGCGAGGTCGGGCGTCAGGATGTTCACCACGAACTCGCCCGTGCGCTGGATATTGCGCGTGGTGTCCTTCGGCGTGCCGTCTGCCCGGTGCTGAAGGCCGAGCACCATGATCGCCGGCTTGTCGCCGAAGACGTTGAAGAAGCTGTAGGGCGCCGCGTTCACCACACCCGCCTCGCTCACCGTGGTGATCCAGCCCACGGGGCGCGGGATGACGCTCGCGGTCACCATCTTATAGCAGGCCCTGGCATCGTAGTCGGCGAACTCGAAGCGCATCAGCAGTCCTCCCCGGTCGGCAGGCGCACGCCAACCTGCCCCGTGATCCGGCCGTAGTGTTCGGGGCGGCGGTGGCGCTTGAAATCGAAGATGGTGGCCTTCCCGAAGGCGGTGGCGTCCATATCGCAGGCATGGACGATCAGCTCGTCCCCCTCGCCTGCGGCCCGCGCCACCACGAAACCGTCCGGGTCCACGATCACGCTGCCGGCCATCAGCGGGTGCCCATCCTCCACCCCCGCCTTCGCGATACCGACCACCCAGGCCGCGTTCTGGTAGGCGCCCGCGCACATCGAGAGCTCGGAGTGGTAGAGCCGCCGCTCCAGCCCCTCCCCACCCTTCTGGCTGTTCACCGAGGGTGTGTTGTAGCCGAGGATCACGAGCTCGCAGCCCTGAAGCCCGAGCTCGCGATAGGCCTCCGGCCAGCGCCGGTCGTTACACACCAGCATGCCCATCCACGCATCGAGGTTGCGCCACACCGGAAAGCCCAGATCGCCCGGCTCGAAATACCGCTTCTCGAGATGCTGGAAGGCCCGCTCGGTGTCGTATTCCGAATGCCCCGGCAGGTGCACCTTGCGGTATTTGCCGATGATCTCGCCGGCCCGGTCCGTGAGGATCTGTGTGTTGAAGTGCCGGCCCTCCGGCGTCAGCTCCGCATAGCCGAGGCTGATGGCGATCCCCAGCGCGGCCGCCCGCTCGAAGAGCGGCCAGGTCGCGTCGTTCGGCATCTCCCGCTCGAACCACGCATCGACCTCCGCCTGATCCTCCATCCACCAGCGGGGGAAGAAGGTTGTGAGGCAAAGCTCGGGGTAGACGACGAGCCCGCAGCCCGCCTTCGCCGCCTCCTTCAGGAGCGCCAGCATCCGCGCCACCACGTCCTCGCGGCTGTCGGCCCGCTGGATCGGACCCATCTGAGCGCCGCCGATGACGATCTCACGCATGGCCCCTCAGCCCTCCATCCGGTCGGCGATCAGCGACACGATCTCGAAGAGGACCGAGGAGGCGACCATGGAGGTGATGTTGTTCGGCTGGTCCTTCGTCGGCATCAGGCAGACCACATCGCCCCCGATGATGTCCGCCCCGCGGATCGCGTGCAGGAGCGCCGTCGCCTCGTCCATCGTGAAACCCCCGAAACCGGGCTCAAGGTTCGAGACCGCCGGGGCGATGGTGGGGTCGAGCGCATCGAGATCGAAGGTGATGTAGACCGGCCCCTCCCCGATGGACTCGCGCACCAGTTCGGCGGCGGCCGCGGCCCCCATCTCGCGGTAGCGCTCCATGGTCACCACCTCGTAGCCGAGGGCGCGGGAGGGTTCGAGCCAGTCGAGCGAGCGGGTATGGCCGCGCAGGCCGATCTGCACGCTGCGGGTCGCGTCCACATGCCCCTCGCGCACGAGATAGGCCCCCCAATGCGCGGCGGAGCGGCGCGCGCCGAGGAAATGGTCGAGCTGCTCGAAGGTGTCCGTATGTGCGTCGATATGGAGGAGCGCAGCCTTCTTGCCCCCCGTCAGCGGCGCACCATCCCCCGCGATCCCCTTCAGGATGCCGCCGGTGATCGAATGGTCCCCGCCGATCGCCACCGGCCGCGCACCCGCAGCGGCCACCTGCGCGAAGTGTTCCGTGATGCGGGCGATACAGTCCTCGTTGTTGTTCGCCTCGGGCAGCATCACGTCGCCGAGGTCGCGGATGCGCGCCCGCGCCCAGGGGTCGATGCCGAAGCCCGAATGCACCCGGCCGGCAAGCCAGGGGGAGACATTGCGCACCGCGCGAGGGCCCAGATGCTGGTCCCGCTCCGTCGTCCCGTTGCCGGTGGAATGCGGCACACCGACGAGCGCGATATCCGCCGCCGATGGATCCGCGTAATGCGCCGCACCGAGGAGGGTGGGGATACCCCACCAGTAGGTGCCCTCCAGCACCGCCTCGTGGATGTCCCGCGTCACGCCGCGGCCCCGCGCTCATACACGATCTCACCGCCCCGGATGGTCAGGTCGCAGGCCGCCTCATCGCGGATCTCCTCGGGGCTGAGGGCCGAGAGATCGTGGCTGAAGACCGCGACATCCGCGAGCTGGCCGGGCACCAGCCGCCCCTTGCGGTGCTCAGCATGCTCCCCGAAAGCGCTCGACCAGGTGTAAGCATGCAGCGCCTCGTCGAGGCTCACCGTCTGGTCGGGGCCGATGACCGCGCCGGTGCGGGTCTGCCGCGTGAGCATGGTGAAGATGTTGTTGAAGGTGTTCGCATCCGTCACCGGCGTGTCGGTGGAGGCGGAGGGCACGAGACCGTCCTCGATGAAGGTCCGCAGCGGGTAACAGGCATCCCGCCGCGCCTCGTCGAAGAGCTCGAAATAGCCATCGCCCATCTCGTAGATGAAGCTCGGCTGCGGCGCCGCGATCAGCCCCAGCCGCTTCATGCGAGCCCGCTGGTCCGGCGTAACGAAGCCGCAATGCTCGATCCGGTGGCGCCGCTCCGGCAGCGGCGTGTGGTCGAGCGCCTTCTCGTAGCCCGTCAGCACCTGCTCGATGGCGGCGTCCCCGATGGCGTGGATCGCCATCTGGTAGCCGAGGCCATGGAAACGCGCGATCTCGGCATGGCAGTCCGCGTCCTCATAGGTCAGCACCCCGAAGGTCTCCGGCTCGCCCAGGTAAGCCTTGGTCATCGCCGCCGTCCGCCCCCCGGCGCTGCCATCGGTGAAGATCTTGACCGGGCCGATGCGCAGCATGTCGCAGCCCACCCCGGTGATCAGCCCCTCCGCCGCGGCCGCCTGCGCGATGCCGTGTGGCGGGTCGCCGAGCAGGCATTGATAGGTCCGCACCGGCAGCCGGCCCGTGCGCTGTGCCGTGCGATAGGCGGCAAGCTCGCGCGCACCGCAGATCATGCCCACGGCCGCGTCCATCACCGAGGTGATACCGAGCGAGAGGCAGTACTGCCCCGCCCGCTCGATGGCCGCCACCAGTTCGTCCTCCGAAGGCTGGGGCAGCACGGCCTCAACCGGCGCGCGCCCGTTCTCCGCCAGAAGCCCTGTCAGCCGCCCGTTCTTCTGCTCGATCACACCGCCATGGGGCACCGGCGTCTCGGGCGTCAGCCCCGCCAGCTCCATCGCGCGTGTGTTCACCACCGAGAGATGCCCGCAGGTGCGCACCATGTAGACCGGGTGGTCCGGCGCCACCTCGTCGAGATCATCGGCGGTCGGGTGGAGGCGGGACTGGAAGCGCGTCTGGTCATAGCCCCGCGCGAAGATCCACTCGCCCTTCGGGGTGACCTCGGCCCGCGCGCGGATCGCGGCCTTCAGCTCGGCCAGCGTCGGCGCCGTGTTCGCCCGCACATCCACCGCCGCCATGGCGAGGCCGAGGGGCAGGAGATGCAGATGCGCATCGTTGAGCCCGGGGGTCGCCATGCGCCCTTCGAGGTCGATCACCCGGGTGGCTGGCCCAATCAACGGCGCAACCTCGTCCGCCGCCCCGGTCGCCAGCACCACACCGTTCCAGAGCGCCACGGCCTCGGCAAAACCCTCGGCCTTCCCGCACCAGACCCGGCCGCCCGTGAGCACGATGTCTGCGGATGGTGTCATGGCGGCCTCCCCGGAATGCGTCGCCCGCAGGGGATACGATGGGGGGCCCGAGCGCAAGCCGGTGGTCAGGAAGCGAGACCGTCGATGAACCCCGCCATGTCCCGCGCATCCACATCGCACTCCCGCACCAGCCAGTCGAAATGCCGGGTCATCGAGCGCACGCGCTCCTCGCTGCGAAAGGCGAGGTAGAACTGGCCCACATAGACCACGGCAAGGAGCGGTCCGAAGACGGTGACGGGCGCGCTGAAGAGCCGGTGCGCATCGAAGGCGAAGAGGCGGAGCGAGGGGTAGAGGTCCCGCGCCGCCCGGGCCAGCGCCGCCAGCTGCTCGGCCCGCGCCGCCGCCGGCAGCCCCCGATAGTAGCCCTCCCCCGCCGCGAAAGCCTCCAGCTCATGGCGCGGGAACGCGATCTCGTAGTCCGACCGGCCATCGCGCAGCAGGTCCAGCCGGTCCATCGTGGCGCGGATGGCCTGGTCCGGCGTCATGCCGAGGAAGCTGCGATATTCCCAGGTGAGCACCGCCTCGGTCTTGAGGATATCCGGCAGGGTCGCGGGCACGTGTCGGATCTTGTAACCCGCTGCCTCCCGGTGCCAGTCGAGCATCGTCTCGTCGACCGAGGCGCGCTCCGCCTCCGCGATCCGCACGCTCGCGGCGATCAGGTCACCGGCCCGCTCAGGCCGTTCGGTAAGGCCCAGCAGCCAGTCCGTACTCACGCCAAGCTCGGCGGCCGCATCCGCCACCAGCTGCGCGCTCGGCAGCCGGGTCTCGCCATCGGCCAGCAGTTGCGAGAGCGTCGATCGATCCACCCCCGCCGCCCGCGCCAGCGCACTCCGGCTGAGCCCCGCCTCGGCCATCGCGGCAAGCAGGCGTTCGCGGAACAACGCAGCACGGTCGCGCTTGTCCATTTCTCTCAACTCCGCAGACTTTCCTCACCATCGCATGTCACACGCTGAAGATGTTCAGAATACCGAACAGCCTCACAAGCCGCTAGACCGCCTCCAACCCCAGCGAAAGGAGGATTTCCATGGACAGCGCGGCGCGGACGGTGGCGAAGGCGGTGAGCTGGCAGCTCTCCGGCATCGTGGTGATGAGCGCCATCGGCTATGCGATGACCGGCTCCTTCGGCCAGGCGAGCAGCTTCGCGCTGCTCACCGCGGCCATCGGCTTCGTCACCTTCTTCCTCCACGAACGGCTCTGGGCGCGCATCCGCTGGGGACGGGCGCCCGCAGAACGCTAGCGGGGGCGCGAGCCAAGGGGTACGCTCGCGCCAGCGCAGCGAAGGAGGCCCCTATGCCCGAGGATATGAGCCACGACATCGACATCCTGCAGGCGAAGCGGGACCTTGCCGCCTCCTATCGCCTGATCGCGCATTTCGGGCTCGATGACGGGATCTACACCCACATCTCCATGCGGGTGGGAGAGGACCGGTTCCTCCTCAATCCCTTCGGCCTCAGCTTCGACGAGATCCGCGCCTCCAACCTCGTGACCATCGACCATGAGGGCACCATCGTGGACGACCCCTACGGTGGCGGCGTGAACGTAGCGGGCTTCACCATCCATTCCGCCGTGCACATGGCGCGGCACGACGTTGCCTGCGTGGCGCACACCCACACCGTGGCCGGCGTCGCCGTCTCGAGCCAGGAAGACGGCCTCCTGCCGCTCAATCAGTGGGCGCTCGAGTTCTACAACCGCGTGGCGTTCCACGACTATGAAGGCATCGCGCTCGACCTCGACGAACGGGAGCGGCTGGTCGCCGATCTCGGGGACAAGAACACGATGATCCTGCGTAACCACGGGATGCTCACCTGCGGTGTCACGGTGGGCAAGGCCACGAAGCGGATGCTGAACATGGAGCGCGCCTGCAGGGCGCAGGTCGCGGCGCTTGCGGGCGGCGTGCAGCTCCGCTGGCCGAGCCACGAGATCTGCGAGCGCACGGCCCAGCAATACGAGGGCGCAGGCGCGTCCGGCGGCAGCGAGGTCGACCATCAGTGGCTCGCCTATCTTCGCCTCCTCGACCGCGTGGCGCCGGACTACAAGGACTGAACGGATGTGTGGCGACACCAAGCCCGGCACCGCAAAGGGCACGGTCCTCATCGAGAACGATCGTACGCGCGTGACCGAGTGGCGCTTCGCCAAGCGCGGCGACAACACCGGCTGGCACCGTCATGACTACGACTATGTGGTGGTGCCCCTCTTCGACGGCGCCCTCGCCATCACCGGGCCGGAGGGGACGGTGACCGAGGCGCCGATGCAGAACGGCGTCCCCTATTTCCGCCACCTCGGCGTGGAGCACGACGTCGCCAGCGCCAACGACTTCGACTGCGCCTTCATCGAGATCGAGTTCCTGCGCTGATCAGCTGAGGATCAGCGCAGGAACAAAGCCACGCGATCAGGAGCCGATGGCGGCCTGATAGGCGCGATAGGCGTCACGGCGGCAGTTGAGGCGGCCAACCGGCTTGCCCGTGCCGCATTCTACAAGCGCTGCATCGAACGCCGCCTTGGCCGCCGCGACCGTGTCGCTATCGTCCTCGGCATTCGCGTCGACATGGATCACCACGTCCTCGCCGGCCTCATGAGCCTGCTTCACCCGGTCTTGCGCCATGGCCTGGCGGAAGCAGGAATTGCGATGCTGCGCCTTCGTCAGCGTCTGGCACTGGTCGAAAGCGGCGTCGACAGCGCTCTCGTCTGCGGTGGCACTCAACGTGGACATCGTGAGCAGGGCTGCCGCGGCAGCCACGGAAATCATCATCTTCATTTTCTTCTCCCGTACCGGCCCCTCCAATTAACTGGAAGAAGGCGTGAAGAGAATATTCAAAAATACTACGATTCTCAACATTCCATACAGCATTTGCTAGCAAGATTTCTCGTATACTTGATTCAGTACTTGAAGATTTGCATGATGATTATCGTTTATTCATGAAAGCGTATTTGAAGCGTCAGGCTGATCACAGCGTTGGCGCTTCTTTCCGAATCCGTTTCTGCCCCTGCGGCAACTCGGCTCATCGTGAAGGTTTGGGTTGATCGGGGCAAGAATCTGTCGCGAAATGACACAAGAGGCAGCCGACAGAGCGCGCCCATGCACACCGGAGGAAACATTATGAAGCGACTGCTCCTGAGCGTCGCCGCAGCAGCCCTCGCGCTGCCGGCGGCTGCGAACAATCTCGACAAGCTGAGCCAGTTCAAGCTTACCGGCGTCAACGAGTTCACGGTGATCGACCAGGGCGGCCCCAGCGCCGAGGCGATCAAGAAAACCCTCGAGCGCATCGAACTGCCGGATGGCTTCGAGATCTCGCTCTACGCGCTGGTGCCGGATGCGCGGCATATTGCCGTCGGCCCGCAGGGCATAGTCACCTTCGTCGGCACGCGGAAGACCGAGGTCTGGGCCGTAACGGACCGGGACAAGGACCGGGTGGCGGACGAGGTGAAGAACTTCGCGCCCTCGATCGACAAGGCCATCCCCAACGCCGTCTGCTTCTCGCCGGACGGGTTCCTCTACACCGTGGAACGCAACCGCGTGCTGGTCTTCCCCGCTGCCGAGTTCTTCTACGAGAGCCCGGATGTCGCCGCGTTCAACGTGGTCGCCGAGGGCGATCTCATCCCGGTCGACGAAGAGAGCTTCAACCACACCGCCCGCGTCTGCGACGTGGGCCCGGATGGCAAGCTCTACATCTCCCTCGGCCAGCCCTTCAACGTGGCCCCGCCCGAGAAGCTAGACCTCTATGACGAAACCGGTATCGGCGGGATCATCCGCATCAACACCGACGGATCGGGCCGCGAGGTCTACACCTACGGCGTGCGCAACTCCGTTGGCCAGGACTTCCACCCCGAGACCGACGAGCTCTGGTGGACGGACAACCAGGTCGACGGCATGGGCGACGACATCCCGCCAGGTGAGCTCAACCGCCAGACCGAGGCGGGCCAGCATTTCGGCCACCCCTGGTATGGCGGCGGCACCACGCGCACGAACGAGTACAAGGGCCAGGAGGTGCCGGTGGACGTGGTACACCCCGTGGTCGAGACCGTGGCGCATGCGGCCGATCTCGGCATGGTGTTCTACACGGGCAACCAGTTCCCGGATAAGTACAAGAATGCCATCTTCTCAGCCCAGCACGGCTCCTGGAACCGCACCACGCCCATCGGCGCCCGCGTGATGGTCAGCTTCATCGGCGAGGACGGCACGGTGACGATGGAGCCCTTTGCCGAGGGCTGGCTCGACGAGGAATCGGGCGAGTATCTCGGCCGGCCGGTCGATGTGGCGCAGCTGCCGGACGGCTCGATCATCGTGTCGGACGATCTGGCCGGCGCCCTCTATCGCATCGCCTACACCAAGTGATGCGGCCCGCTGCCATTGCGGTCGCGCTCTTCGCGCTGTCCGTCCCACAGGCTGGGGCGGGCGACGCGGCGGCGGGCCGTGAGAAGGCCGGGCAATGCAAAGTCTGCCACGGCCTCGACGGCATCGCCCGAATGCCCATCGCCCCGCATATCGCGGGCGAGAACGAGCAGTATCTCGTCACGCAGCTTCGCGCCTTTCGGACGGGCAAGCGGCAACACGAGATCATGTCCGTCGTGGCGGGCGGACTGTCGGACGAGGACATCAACGATCTCTCCGCATGGTATGCCTCTATCAAATTCGAGGTTACCGTGCCTGAGTAGGGACAACACATCCGGCATTCTCAGAGACTGAGCGCTCGCCGAGGTGTGATGAAGAGGCGTTGTGGCTCACGGGCCACCCGCGTAGAAGAAGACCAAGAGAAACCAAAACTGGAGGAAACCATGGCTTGGACTGCCCCGAAGATCGAAGAGCTCGCCTGCGGCATGGAGATCAACATGTACTTCCCGGCCGAGGACGGCCGCGAGGGCGATCTCCTCTGAGAGCTGAGCGACGGCCGCGCGGGGATTGAGGTGCAGATCTGCATTCTCGGCTCGGCGGCCGGTGGAGGCCTGCCGCAATGGAACTGCGGCTGTAATCTCTGTGACAGCGCGCGGACAGGGTCCATCCCTGTCCGCACACAATCGTCCATTGCTGTGAGCATGGACGGCGAGCGCTGGGCGCTCGTGAACGCCTCGCCGGATATCGGCCGGCAGCTGCTCGCCACACCCGCACTTCACCCGAAAGCACTGCGGCACACGCCAATCGAGGCGGTGCTGATCACCAATGGCGATATCGACCACATCGCGGGGCTTCTCACCCTCCGCGAGAAGCAGCCTTTCGCCCTTCTGGCCACTGCCGAGATCCACCGGGTGCTGGATGCAAACCCGATTTTCGAGGCGCTCGACCGCAGTTTGGTCGCCCGACAGCCCGTCGCCGTCGATGCCCCGTTCGAACTCCTACCCGGGCTCGAGGTCGAGATCTTCTCCGTTCCCGGCAAGGTGCCGCTGTTCCTGGAGGGAGAGACAGTGGTGACGGATCTTGAAGGCGAATTCACCGTCGGCGTCGAGTTTCGCACTGGCACCACGCGCAGCTGCTACATCCCGGGCTGCGCTGCGATGACCCCACGTCTCGCTGCTCGCCTGGAGGGCGCCGACGCGGTGCTCTTCGACGGCACGCTCTGGGACGACAACGAGATGATCGCGGCAGGTCTCGGGCAAAAAACCGGGCGGCGCATGGGCCACATGCCTGTCTCGGGCTCCGGCGGATCGCTCGAGGCCTTCGAGAGCCTCGGCATCCCAACCCGCGTTTTCATCCACATCAACAACTCAAACCCCATTGCCGATCCCGAAAGCCGGGAGGCCGCCGCCGTGCGCGCCGCTGGCTGGCAGGTGGGCGAGGATGGTATGGTG
>JBCBEP010000096.1:0-13193 GCA_038528605.1 Pseudomonadota bacterium | reverse complement strand
CGGGCGGCTGCCTCGGCATCCTGATCCCGCCCTCGATCATGCTGATCGTCTATGCCGCCACGTCGAACGTCTCGATCGTGCAGCTCTATGCAGGCGCGCTGATCCCCGGCTTCCTGCTGGCAGGCCTTTACATGGTCTATGTGGTCGGCCGTGCCGCATTGCAGCCGAGCCTCGCGCCGAAGCCGCCTGAGAGCGACACGGAAGAGCTCTCTTATGGTCAGGTGATCGTCCGGCTCGCGACATCGTTTTTCCCGCTCGCCATCCTGATCCTCTCGGTGCTGGGCGCCATCCTGTTCGGCCTTGCAACGCCGTCCGAGGCCGCGTCCCTCGGCGCGCTTGGCGGCCTGGTGCTCGCCGTCGCCTACCGGTCGCTCACCTGGGAGCGACTGCGCGAGAGCGTGTACCTCACGATGAAGACCTCGGCGATGGTCTGCTGGATGTTCGTGGGCGCCTGGACCTTCGCCTCGGTCTTCTCCTGGCTCGGCGGCGAGGGGCTGATCGAGGAATTCGTGCTCAGTCTCGACCTCACCCCGATCCAGTTCCTAATCATGGCGCAGGTGATCATCTTCATTCTCGGCTGGCCGCTCGAATGGTCGGAGATCATCATCATCTTCGTGCCGATCTTCCTGCCGCTGCTGCCGTTTTTCGAGATCGATCCGCTGTTCTTCGGCATCCTGATCGCGCTCAACCTGCAGACCTCCTTCCTCACGCCGCCCATGGCAATGGCGGCCTACTATCTCAAAGGGGTTGCGCCACCAGGCGTGGAGCTGACGCAGATCTTCAAGGGCGTGATGCCGTTCCTGGTGCTGATCATCACCGCCATGGTCCTCGTCTACAACTTCCCGGGCATCTACCAGTGGCTGCCCAACGCCATCTACGGCTGAGGCGGGCATGGCAGATGGCGGCAAGCCCAACCCGGCGGACCTGACGGCGACGGAGGCACGTGCCGCCCTCGCCTCCGGTGCCCTCAGCGCCGAAGCACTCGTGGCCGCCTGCCTCGCGCGGATCGAGGCGTCCGATGGCGAGCTGCGCGCGTGGAAGCACGTGGACCGGGAAGGGGCGCTGGCGATCGCGCAGGCACGCGACGCGCACCGCAAGCGCGGCCTGCCGCTCGGCGTGCTCCACGGGCTGCCCATCGGCGTGAAAGACATCATCGATGTGGCCGGCATGCCCTGCGAGAACGGCGCACCGCTCGATGCCGGCCGTGTCGCGAAGGAGGATGCGACCTGTATCCGCCGCCTGAAGGCCGAGGGCGCGATCATCCTCGGCAAAACGGTCACGACCGAGATGGCGGGCCCGCCGCCCTCCGTCACCCGCAACCCGCATGATCCCGCGCGCACGCCCGGCGGCTCCTCCGCCGGCTCCGCCGCCGCCGTGGCCGCGGGGCATGTGCCGCTCGCGCTCGGCACGCAGACCAACGGCTCGGTGATCAGGCCCTCTAGCTTCTGCGGGATCGTTGGCCTCAAGGCGAGCTTCGGGGCGGTGCCCCGCACCGGCGTCCTGCCCGTAAGCACCTCGCTCGACCATGTGGGGCTTATGGCGCGGAGCGTGGAGGACGTGTCTCTCCTCCAGCACATGACCGGCCCCGACGGGGTGGACGACGACGCCCTGCCCCACCGCCTGTCGCTCACCGCAACCGCGATGCAGGAGCCGCCGATGGCCCCGGTCCTCGGCTTCTTCGAGGGCCCGACCTGGGACGAGGCGACCCCCGGCACGGCGGAGGCCTTCGGCGAGCTTTCCGCCGCCATCCCCGGCTGTCTGCACATCGCCACGCCCAGCCGCCTCGCGGGCATCAAGGATCTCATCGCCCGCATCATGCAGGTGGAGGCGGCTCAGCTCCTCGGCCACTATGTCGACCGTGGCAGCGAGCAGGTGCATCCGCTCTACCGAGAGGTGATTCTGGCAGGCCGCACCGTCCCCGCCCTCGCTTACCTCGAAGCCCGCACCCTGCAGCGGCGCCTGCGCGCCGCCTTCGCCGAAATCTTCGACGAGGTGAACGCCCTCATCACCCCCGCGGCCCCGGGAGAGGCGCCAGGGCCGGAGACAACGGGCAACGCCGCCTTCTGTAGCCTGTGGTCCTTCACCGGGCTGCCCGCCGTGACGCTCCCGCTCCTGACCGGCCCGGCGGGCCTGCCGATGGGCGTCCAGCTCGTCGGTCCCCATGGCGACGATGCCCGGCTCCTGCGCACAGCCCGCTGGCTCGTCCGCACCCTCTCAAGCAACGGAGAGACAGCATGATCCTCCTCGAGATCGTCCTCGCCATCTTCGCCCTCGTGGGCTTTGGCAGTTTTCTCTACGTGATCGTCAGCTTCGTGCCGCAGATCGAGCTGATCGTGATCATCGGTATCGTCGTCGGCATGGCGGTGTTCGACTTCCTGCGCGAAATCACGCTCAAGATCCGCGGCCAGCGCTGATGAAGCGCCTGCTGATCACGCGGCGGCTCACGGACGCCGTGCATGAGCGTGCGGCGCGGGACTACGAGACCATCCTGAACATGGAGGATCGCGTGTTCTCGCGGGAGGAACTCGTGGCGGCGTGTCAGGACGTCGACGCCGTGCTTCCCTGCCATTCGGAGCATTTCTCAGCCGAGGTGATCGCGGCGCTGCCCGAGCGCCTGAGGATCATCGCCAATCATTCCGTGGGCGTCGATCATGTGGACCTTGCCGCCGCCAAGGCGCACGGGATCACCGTCACCAACACGCCCGACGTGCTCTCCGACGCCACCGCCGAGATCGCCATGCTGTGCATGCTGGGTGCTGCCCGCCGCGGGGCCGAGGGGCATATCATGGTGCGGGAGGGGAAGTGGGATTTCTGGTCCCCCGCCTTCATGGTGGGCCGGCAGGTGACGGGCAAGCGCATCGGCATCGTCGGCATGGGCCGCGTCGGCCAGGTAACGGCGGAGCGCGCGCGGGGCTTCGGAATGCAGGTGCACTACCACAACCGCCGGCAACTTGAGCCCGCGCTGGAGAAGGGCGCCGTGTTCCACGAGACGCTGGAGAGCCTGCTCGCCGTATCGGACGTCCTCTCGCTCCACTGCCCAGCCGGGCCGAACACCACGAGCATGATGGACGCGGCCGCCTTCGCGCGCCTGCCGAAAGGCGCGATTTTCGTGAACACCGCCCGGGGCGCGCTGGTTGATGAAGAGGCTCTGGCTGACGCGCTCAGGTCCGGTCAGCTCTTCGCCGCCGGTCTCGACGTCTTCCGTGAGGAGCCTGGCGGCAATCCCAAGCTCTCGGCGCTGCCGAACGTCTTCCTGCTCCCCCATATCGGATCCGCCACCTCAGAGACGCGAGACGCCATGGGCTTCCGCGCCCTAGACAATCTCGACGCCTACTTCGCCGGTGACGCCCCGCGCGATCGCGTTGCCTGAAAGCGGTTGGGGCGTCGCTCCTTCATCACGAGCAGAAGGCCCGCAAGAACCGTCGTCACGCAAACGGTGCCGAATACAGCGCGGCCGAGCGATACGGCATCGTCGTTCAGCATACCCCGTGTGACCCAGTCGATCCCCCCTGCGCCGAGCAATCCCACGGCGATCATCAGGCGCGGTAGGACCGGGCCCGCAGTCGGCACAAGCACAAGAGCCGGCAGCAGGACAACGACATCCGTCAGATGCGTGGGCGCTGCGAGCAATCCGATGGCCAAGGCCGCCAACCCGGAGGCGAATGCGTCCTTGGGCCCGATCCAGCGAAGGACAAGCACACCGACGCCGCATAGAGTGAGCGTGACGAAGGGGCCTGTCGGCAGGCCCACTGCTTCGAGGAACATCGAAACGCCGATCAGTCGCCCCGCCGAGTTGTAGCTGAGATCGCTCGTGTATCGTGCGGTGTTCGCCAAGAACTCGAATGCGAAGCTGAACAGACCGAACTGCCACGCCGCGATGATGTAAAGCACCCCCGTCGCAACGCCGGCAGCGATCGCGGCGCCCCGCCACGGGGCCCAGAGGAACGCCAACCCAGCAAGCGGTATTCCGAGCTGCGGCTTCAGGAGCATGATCGTTAGTCCGACAGCTTGCAGTAAGGTCGAACCACGGCTCACGCCTACAAACCAGAGCGCGAAGGCGGCGAGGAAGATCGGCTTGATGTGGCCGTAGACGATCGTCTCCAGCGGCGGATAGCAGATGAGTGCGGCGACGAAGATCGCGGCCGCCCCGGCGATGCGCCAGTCGAGATAGGGGCTGTCTTCGTGCAGGCGCCAGAGAGACAGTGCCAGGGCCCCGATAATCAGGCCGGCGTTCGTGGCCATCACCGCAAAGCCGGCTGCGGGTGGCTCCATCAACCCAAGCGGCGCGATGAGCGGCAGGAGTGTCGGCGGGTAGTAGAATGCCCCGAAGGAAGGCGGCCGCCAGCCGTAACGCTCCACCCCCAGCGCCTCGTAACCGGGCGTGTAGGGGTTCACGCCTTCTAGGAAAGCAACCGCGGCGGAGTAGAAATAGATCGTGTCGATGAAGGCGTATTGCGGCGCCATCCCCACGATCACAGACCCATATCGCACGGCCACGAGAACGACGACGAGGGGCAGCGCAACGGGTGCGAGGAAACCGAGCAGTCGGATGAGCGCGCTGGAGGTCAACATAGCGAGGGCCGTTCCGGCTCAGCCACACCTTCCGTCGTGAGCGGCTGCTTCGCAAGCGCCATGAGGGCGGCGGCTGTAGCGAAGAGTGCGAGCGTAGCAAGACCCATACGGAGATCGAGCGTCGCCGCGGGGAGCGTGAGGTCCGGAGGCAGCGCCCAGTCAATGAGGCCGAGAACGAGGACGGCCCCGACAAGAAGCAGCCTTGGCCAGAGCGGCCCCGCAGCACCGGCAAGGAGCAGGGCCGGCACGAGAAGCAACGTGTCGGTTGTGTGCGTGGGCGCAACGAAAATGCCGAGGGCGACGCAGAGAAGGCCGGTCGCAACCGGATCCACCCGCCCTGGCAACAGCCAAAGAATGAGCGCGGCCGCCAGCACGGAGAGGGTCAGCGTCATGATCACGCCGCCTGAAAACCCAGTCTGCGCCGCCAGGGCGTAGAGGCCGATTAACACCTCATCGGAGTTCTCCGGCCGTCCCGAGTAGGCAGCGATGCTGCCCAGAAAGTCGAAACCGTAAGTGAGGAGGCCATGGGGTATAGCGGCGATTGTGTAGAGCAGGCCGCTCACGATGACCGCCCCGATGGCGCCAGCGCGCCACTCCGCCCGGGCGACGCAGACGAGGAAGAGCACGACGCCGTATTGCGGCTTCATGAGCACCACCGCGAGCCCGACGGATTGCAGAAGCAGGCTCGCCCAGTCATCACGCCACGACCCCGGAGGGCTCCCGCGAAGGCGGAGCGCGCCGGCCATCCAGCATACAAGGCCCGCCAGCATCAGGAACTTGGCATTGCCGAGGAAGAGCACACTGATCGACGGGCGCAGCACGCACGCGCCGACGACGACAGCGGCAGCAGTTACAAGTCGCCAGTCGAGCACCATCGGACGATGTCGAAGGTTCCAACCCGACACGGCGATGGAAAGGATGATCGTCGTCGCCGTGAGGGCCATGAACGCTGCGGAAGCCGGGCCTGCAGACATGAGGCCGAGAGGTGCGAGAAGAGGCAGCACAGAGGGCGAATAAAAGAGGGCATTCGCAAAGCTGCTGTCGTAGACGCTCTGACCTAGGGTCACATAGGCGTCGCCATAGGCCGAAACGCCGTCGAGTATGGCGAGACCCGCAACATAGAAGTACCGGAAATCCACGATCGCGTAACGCGGTGCCATACCGTCGATGATGAGCCCCATCCGCACTGCGGCGAGCCCGATCGCCACCGGGAGGGCGATGACCGCACAGAAGCGGTAGAGCGGAACGAGCGCGGCCGGCAGGCGCTGCGCCAGCCAGTCCTCCTGCCCAAGCGACCCGCGCTGCATGCTACCAATCACCCTGCAAACCGCCCCAGCGACCGCTCGAGGCCCGGGAGACGCCCCCGCCCCGCGCCATTCAAGCAGCCCAGCCGGGGCATACGCGCAGAGCCGGGCGCTCGCAAGCGGATAACCCTTAAGCCGCGCCCTTCCCCGCCAGCCAGTCCCGGATGAGCGCCCGGTGCCGGTCGCCATCGTAACTTGGGAAATGGCCGCCATGAACCGTACGGACCGGGAGGGCTAAGAGACGCTCCATTGAGGCGATGTAGGCATCGGGGTCAGCGTGATAGGTGTCCTCGATCAGCGGCCCGTCATAAACGATATCGCCGGAGAACAGCGTCGCCGTCGCTGCTTCCCAGAGCGCGATGCCGCCGGGGGAGTGTCCGGGCGTGTGGATCACCTCGAGCTGACGGTCGCCAGTGTCGAGAATGTCGCCGTCCTCGAGCACCTGGGTGGGCGCGGCGGGCGCCACCGCGTATGCCTTGCTGCTATAGGGCTCCGGCGGCAGCTTCGTGAAGATCTCGTCGGTCACATACGGGTCGGCAAGCGTCGCTTTGCGCGTGGGCGCCGAAAGCAGGGCCACCTCCGCCCGGTGCACGGCGCGGTGCTCGAATTCGTGATGGCAGCCGATATGGTCGAAATGCGTGTGGCTGGCCACGGCAAGGAGCGGCTTTTCGCTCACCAGCGGTACCCAGGCGCGGAGGCTGACCACGCCCATGCCGCTGTCGACGAGCAGATCACGCTCCCGCCCGCGAATATGCCAGCAGTTGCAGCGATAGAAGGGCTCGATATTGGGCTCGTCGATCAGGCTGACATCGTCCGCCATGCGGGTGACGCGCCACCAGTCTTCGGGCCGGGCGCGGTCTGGACCGGTCATCAAGTCTCCTCCTCTGGCAGGATCACGGCGTCGTCCGGATCGAAGGCCAGCATCAGACGGTCACCCGGCCGCGGATCCGCCCGCTGGGGGAGATGGGCGATCAGCGGCGGCCCGGCCGGCTGCGGGTCGACGACTACCCGATGATGAGTGCCGAAGAACGCACTCTCCCGCACGGTAGCCGGAACGGTCGTTACGCGCCGCGCGGGGCCGGGCATCTCCTCCAACGCGAGGCCCAGATGCTCGGGCCGGATGCCGAGCAGCGCCCGAACGGGCAGCGCGCCACCCGCTGCCGGGGAAGGGAGCGGCCCGAGCGCGGTCTCGAACATCGGCCCGCCGCCACGCTCGGGCAGCGCGCGGGCAGGCAGCAGGTTGATCTCCCCCATGAAGCTCGCGGCGAAGCGCGTGGCAGGGCGGAGATAGACACGCTCTGGCGGGCCCGCATCGGCGATGCGGCCAGCCTCCATCACCACCACCATATCCGCGATCGCCATCGCTTCTTCCTGGTCGTGCGTGACGTGGACGAAGGTGGTGCCGAGACGGCGCTGGATGGCCTTGAGTTCCCGCTGCATTGCCCGGCGGAGGGCGAGGTCGAGCGCACCGAGGGGTTCATCGAGAAGGAGCACCGCCGGCTCCACCGCGAGCGCCCGGGCCAGTGCGACCCGCTGGCGCTGGCCGCCCGAGAGCGCGTGGGGCCGCCGCTCCGCCGCACCCTCGAGACCCACGAGCGACAGCATCTCCGCCGCCCGCCCCCTTCTCGCCGCGCGCTTCCAGCCGCGCATGCGAAGGCCGAAGGCGACATTGTCGGCGAGGTCCAAATGCGGGAAGAGCGCATAGTCCTGAAACACCGTGGTCGTGGGCCGCTGCACGGGGCCGAGGGCGGTCACGTCCTCTCCGCCGATGAGCACGCGCCCCTGATCGGGGTCTATGAACCCGCCGAGCATGCCGAGCAGCGTCGACTTTCCCGAGCCGGAAGGCCCCAGGATCACCGCATAGGCGCCGTCGGCCACGGTGAGGGAGACGGCATCGAGGGCCGCTGCCGTGCCGTAGCGCTTCGTCACGTTCTCGACGGCCAGTCCCCTGCTCATGACGCGCGTCGCCGGAAGAAGAGAAGCTCCGCAAGCAGCACCACGACCACCGAGACCAGGAAGACGAGGGAGCCTGCCGCATTGGTCTTGGGGCTCAGGCCCGAGCGGAGAAGCGACCAGATCTCGACCGGCAGGGTCACATCGAAGCGGGTAAGGAGGAAGGCGATCACGAACTCGTCCCATGAAAAGGTCAGGCTGAGCGCGAAGGCCGCCAGGATTGCCGGCCAGAGCACGGGGGCGGTGACGAGCGCGAGCACCTTGAGCTCAGAGGCACCAAGGTCGCGCGCCGCCCGCTCGAGACCGGTATGCTGTGCGCCCATCGAAGCCGAGCAGATCGCGAAGCAGAGCGGCGTGTTGATGACCGCATGCCCGATACCGGTGGTGAGCAAAGACCGGTCGATGCCCGTGAGGTTGAAGGAGATGAGGAGGCCCAGGCCGATGATGAGATAGCTCACGGTCAGCGGCGCCATCAGCAGCGTGCGCATCGCCCCGGCCCCCGGCAAGGCCACGCGCGCGAGGCCCCAGGCCGCGAGGAAGCCGAGCAGGCAGGCGACGGCCGAGGAGAGCGCGGCCACGGCGAACGAGTTCACGAGCGCTTCCGTAACGTCATCGTCTCCGAGCACCTCCGCGTACCATTTGAGCGTGGCCGGCCGGAAGGGCGGGATCGGGAGGCGCCCGTCATGGAACGAGAAGAGCACCAGCACCACGACGGGCAGGTAGATGAAGGCATAGAGGAGCAGGGCGTAGCCCGCCGCCGCGAGACCCGTGATCGCTCTCATCGGAGATCTCCAAGGCGCCGCGTCGACCCCCGCGCAAAGGGCGCGCCTTTGCCCGCGGCGCTCAGCGGATGCCGGGACCCGTGGCCAATGGTAGCGAGCCGCCGGGGCCAGTCGGCGGAGATCACGTGGCTGGGCAAGCGGGTGGGTGCCGTCATACCCGGTCGAGCCTGAGCCAGCGCGCCGCCGCAAGCCACACAAGCGTCACGATCACCATCAGGACGATGGAGAGAGCCGCCGCCATGGGCAGATCGGCCCGCCGGCCGAGCTGCAGCATGATCACCTGGGGCAATGTCAGCTCGGAGCCGCCGCCGAGGATCTGCGGCGTCACGTAATCCCCGATGCAAAGCACGAAGGTAAGGAACGCGCCCACGGCCACACCCGGCAGGGTGAGCGGCAGAATGATGTGGCGAAAGCGGGCCACCGGGCCGGCACCGAGATCCGCCGCCGCGCGCGCGTAGGAACGGGGCAGCTGGGCGAGAGAGGCGTAGATCGTCAGCGTCAGCAGCATCACGAAGAAATGGACGAACCCCGTTACGGTCGCCGCCCGGCTCGCCGCGATCTCGAGCGCCGGCAGGCCAACCGCTTCAAGCGCCCGGTTGAGAGGACCGTTCGAGGAGAGGACCAGCGTCCACGCATAGGAGCGCACCACGTAGGATGTCCAGAAGGGAAGCACGGCAAAAGCCAGGGCCAGGCGCTGCCAGCGCCCGGGCACGCGGAAGGCGATGATGGCGGCGAGCGGATAGGCGAGCAGCACCGAGATCACCGTCACGAGCAACGTGATCTCGAGCGAGTTCACCAGCGCCCCGGTCATCGCGGGACGCTCGAGAAAGGCCTGGTAGTTGCCGAGATCCCAGACGCGCTCGATCCCCTCATCGCCCCGGCGCCAGAGGCTCATTGCAGTCATCACCCCGAACGGCGCCGCAAAGAACACGAGCGTCCAGAGGAGCGCCGGCAGCACCGCGCCAAGCGCCGCGCCACGTTCCCGCGCCGCGACACTCATGGCCGAACCCCAGGCACCGTTCGACGGGCGGCTGGCTGGCGGGTGGGCGGAGCAAGATGCGGGGCAAAGCCCCGCAGCGCGCGAACGGGCCGCCCGTCAGGCAGTCGCCTCACTGCTGCAGCATCTCGGTCCATGCATCCTGCATTGCCCGGTCGAGCTCTGCCGAAGGCGCGGGGTAGAGCTGGGCGCGCTTGAGATACTCCGCCTGCTCGTCCCAGCGCAGCGCCGCCTTCTGCGCGTCGGTCAGCACCGCACCGGCCTTGGTGTTCGCCGGCATCGCCCAGTAGCAGGACGAGGTGGCCAGCGCCGCCTGGCCTTCCGGGCTGAGCACATGCTGGACGAATTTGAGGGCCAGGTCCTGCTTCTCGCTGTCCGCGAACACGCCGATGGACTGGGACCAGCGCACTGCTCCCTGCTCGGGCAGCACCCAGTCGAGATCCGGGAGTTCCGAGGTCAACGCCGCCGTCACCCATTCGCCGCCGCCGACCAGAATGTCCACCTCACCCGTCGCGATCGCCGTCTGCGACGCGACCACCTCGCCGACGGATTTGGCCGACTTCTTCATGGCAAAAAGCTTGTCCTTGATCGCCGGCAGGTCGTCTTCGCTCAGCGACGCCGTCTCCTTGCCGAGACCCACAGCAACCATGCCCATGACCGGCAGGTAGTAGTCGTAGATCGCGATCCGCCCGGCATATTTGTCGGACCAGATGATGGACATGTCCGTCATGTCCGCCGGATCGACCTTCGCCTTGTTGTAGCTGATCGTGTTGTAGCCGAACTTCTCGCTGATCGCGTAGGTCTTGCCGTCGACCACATGGTTCTCGGCCATCACGAGTTCGGGGAAGAGGTCGCCTGTTGGCAGCGCCTCCTCCGGCAGGGGCGCCAGAATACCGGCTGCCACCGCCCGAGGCACATCGATGCCGTCGATCACCAGCACGTCCCAGTCGCCCGGCTGGCTCTGCTCGATGATGGAGAGCGCCGCACCGGTCCCCTCATACTCCTTGAGGTTCACCGTGACGCCGTTCGCCTCCTCGAAGGGCTCGATCAGCGCATCGTCCGTGTGGTCACACCAGACCAGCGCGTTGAGCTCGTCGGCTTCAGCAGCAGCCGCAGCCAGAACCGCAACCATCGCGAGCAGTGATGTCCTCATCGTAGGCTCCTGTCATTCATTTGTTTTTCTGTTCGGGATAGCGCACGCCGGGGAGCACGCAGAGCATCTCGTAGAGCAGGTTCGAGGCGATGAGCGCCGTGTTGCCGGATGGGTCGTAGGGCGGGGAGACCTCCACGAGATCGCAGCCGACGATGTTGAGCCCGCGCATGCCCCGCACGATCTCCAGCGCCTGGATGGTGGTCAGCCCACCCATCTCCACCGTGCCCGTGCCGGGCGCGAAACCGGGGTCGAGGCTGTCGATATCGAAGGTGAGGTAAACCGGCGCCTCGCCGACCGCCTTGCGCAGCTTGGCCATCATCGGGTTCAGCGAGCGGTGCCAGCACTCCTCGGCCGGGATGACCATGAAGCCCTGGTCGCGCGCCCACTGGAAGTCGTCCGGCCCATAGCCCGTGCCGCGCAGACCAATCTGGACGGAACGCTCACAGTCAAGCAGCCCCTCCTCCACGGCCCGCCGGAAGGGCGTTCCATGGGCCACCGGCTCGCCGAACATATGCTCGTTGATATCCGCATGCGCATCCACGTGCACGAGCGCCACCGGCCCGTGCTTCGCCGCAATCGCCCGCAAGATGGGGTAGGTGATCGTATGATCGCCACCCATGGTTAAGGGCACCGCCCCCTCTGCCAGCACGCCCGCGATCGCCTCCTCGATAATCGCGACATTGGCGGGCAGGTTGAAGGTATTGATCGCGACATCCCCGATATCCGCGACCTGCAGGCTATCGAAGGGCGCCGCGCCCGTGCCCATGTTGTAGGGCCGGATCATCGCGCTCTCGGCGCGGATCTGGCGGGGGCCGAAGCGCGTGCCGCTCCGATGCGAGGTGCCGATATCCATCGGGATGCCGAGGAACGCGGCGCCGAGGCCCTGCGCCGTCTCGGCCGCGGGCAGGCGCATGAAGGTCATAGGCCCGGCGAAACGCGGCATCTCGTTGCCGCCGAGCGGCTGGTTGTAGGCGCTCACTCCAGTCTCCTCACGCGGCGTCTCACCCCATGCCGCACCGCCGGACCACACCGGTCAAGCCCGCGGACGCAACCTTCCGGCGCGCTGCCACAGGCCGGAAGGCGTGTGGTCACGTCGCGCCGAAAGAAGCCATGGTGATCATGGCAATGCGCCACCGACAGCGATGGTTAACCCGTCCTTAGGCGCGTCACCGCCACTTGCGAGTTCAGGGGGCGCAGAACGTAGTGCGAACATCACAGGTCCTGGCCCTGGCGATCTCAGTTCGGCAAGTCGCCGTTCACGCCTTCCACGAACCAGTTCATGCCCAGCATCATCTCGTCCGATGCCGTCTCGCCTTCGGGCACCTTCAACTCGCCTTCCCGCGTGCTGATCGGCCCGGTGAAGGGGTGCAGCGTACCGGCCGCAATCGCGGCCTCCGCCTCCGCCGCCATCGCCGCGACCTCGTCCGGCATGTTCTTGTACGGCGCCATCACCACCTCCTTGGCCGCGATGCCCTTCCAGCTGTCTCCGCTCTCCCAGGTGCCGTCGAGCACCGCCTGCGTGCGCTCGATGTAGTAGGGCGACCAGTCGTCGATGATGGCGGTGAGCTGCGCGGTCGGCGCGAAGCGCGCCATGTCCGAGGCCTGCCCGAACGCCATCACGCCCGCGGCCTCCGCCGCCTGCAGCGCCGCCGGGCTGTCCGTGTGCTGCATGATGATGTCGGCGCCCTGCGCAATCAGCGCCTTCGCCGCATCCGCCTCCTTGCCGGGATCGTACCAGGTGTTCACCCATACCACCTGCACCTCGATATCCGGGTTCACAGAGCGCGCCGCGAGGGTTGCCGCGTTGATGCCACGGACCACCTCGGGGATCGGGAAGCTCGCAATGTAGCCGATCTTGTTGGTCTTCGTCATCTCGCCGGCGATGAGGCCGATGACATGCCGCCCCTCGTAGAACCGCGCGGAATAGGTGCTGACGTTCTCCGCCCGCTTGTAGCCCGTCGCATGCTCGAACTTCACATCCGGAAACTGCTTGGCGATCTTGATGGTCGGATCCATGAACCCGAAGGACGTCGTGAAGATCAGCCCGTGGCCCGAGGCCGCAAGCTGGCGGATGACGCGCTCGGCGTCCGGCCCCTCGCTCACGCTCTCCACGAAGGTCGTCTCCACCTTGTCGCCGAAGGCCGCCTCCACAGCCTGGCGCCCCTGATCGTGCTGATAGGTCCAGCCATGGTCGCCCACGGGTCCCACATACACGAAGCCAACCTTGAGGGGGTCGGCGGCAGGGGCCGTGCCGGCCATACCGAGGCCTAGGGCGGGCAGCAGGGCAAGGGCGAGGATATGGCGGCGATGCATGTCAACGGTCTCCGGCTGGCTCTCGGGCTTAAACGTTCGAGGACAGAAAACATGAAGCAGCGCCCGTTGCAAAGCCGACATCTTCATCGCCTCACCACATCGTGCCCGAGAAGCGCGCA
>JBCBEP010000095.1:0-13208 GCA_038528605.1 Pseudomonadota bacterium | reverse complement strand
CGTCAGGCTCATAACCTGAAGGTCGCAGGTTCAAATCCTGCCCCCGCAACCAAAACTCAACATCAAAAACGCCGCTCCGTGCCGATCGTCCAAGGGTCGTGGATCGCCGCAAGGTGTCTGCTTGGCTTCGTCGTCCGATGCGTTTCCGGGCGCGCCCGGCGGGCGGGTCAGGCGATTGTTCGTTCGATGAGCCAGTAGGCGGCGGCGCTGCCGATGAGGTAGGCGGGTACCGTGCGGGCTGTCTGCTCGACACGGGGAGGGAGGGTGAGCAAGGCCCCAGCCGCCCATCGCAGCGCCAGCACCACTGCCACGAAGGCGAGCTGCCCCGCTTCGACGCCGAGATTGAAGGCCAGAAGCGCCAGCGGCGTGTCGTTCTCCGGCAGGCCGATCTCCGCGAGGGCCCCGGCGAAACCGAAACCGTGCAGCAGGCCGAAAGCGAAGGTCACCAACCAGGGGGCCCGCTCCGAGAGGCGCACCTCGCCCTTCCGCCGCGCCATGATCTCGAGGGCGAGGAAGAGGATGGAGAGCGCAATCACCGCCTCCACCGGGCGCGAGGGCAGCGTCACCCAGCCGAGCGTCACCATGCCGAGTGTCAGGCTATGCGCCGCGGTGAACGCCGTGATCGCCCAGAAGAGCTGCCAGCGGACGCCGACGAGCAAGATGAGGGCGAGTACGAAGAGCAGGTGGTCGACGCCCTCAAGAATGTGGTCGAAGCCGAGCAGGCCGTATGAGACTGCCACCTCGAACGCGCCCGGCCGCGCGGGCACCAAAAAGCCCGTCTCGCCCGGGGTTAGCCGCCGCGTGCCGGCGGAGCCGTCGGCGAGCGCGAAACGGACGAGGACATCCGTGCGGGTGTTCTCCAGCCCCTCGATCACGATCCGGCCGCCGGCAAGGCCGCCGGGGCAGGTGGCAACCCAGCCCGTCGCCCATGCGTCCCCGTCCGGTGTGGCCTCGGGCCCCCGGCGTGGCTGGCAGCTTTCGGGCAGCACCGCGTGGATCTGCATGGGCCGGCCACGCACATCCGGCTTCCGCCAGAAGACGCGCATGCTCTCCCCCGCCAGCGGCTCGACCGAGAGGAAGCCGGGCTGGAGCGCATGGCCCGAGGCCACACCCGGGAGGGAGGCGAGGGCGAGGCAGATGAGGAGGAGGAGACGCGTCATTCCCCGTCCTCGACCACCGCGTATTGCGCTCGGAGCTTTTCGTAGGCCGCGTTCCGCAAGCCCTCCGCCTGCTCCTGCCGCCAGTCGGCGATCACGCTGTCCCGCGCCGCATCGAGGGGGGGCAGGGTCGCGCCGCGCCGGTCCGTGACACGGACGATGTGGAGGCCGAAGCCCGATTGCACGGGGCCGTGCCACACGCCTTCCGGGACCTCTTCGAGGGTTGCGAACATGCCCTCACCGAACACCCGGTCCACATAGTAGACGGTTGCATCGGCCACGCGCGCGGGCAGCCGCGTCGGCTGGCCGACTTCTGCGGGAAGGGCACCCGCCTCGAGGGCCTCCAGCGCCGCCCCGACTGCCTCGGCGGACGGGGTCTCACCGAGATACACGTGATCGACGCTGAGACGGGCGGGCAGCGTGTAGAGCTCGCTGTTCTCCTCGAAAAAGGCCGTCAGCGTCTCGTCATCGGGTGTCGTCGACGCCGCCATCGAACTTGTGAGGAACGCCAGCTTCTGGGTGAGGCGCTGGCGGATGACCGGGTCCCCGCTGTCGAGGCCGAGCGCCAGGGCCTCGCGCACCAGGATCTCCTCGCGGATATGGGCCTCGACCAGCGCCTCCATCTCCTCATCCGTGGCCGGCCGCTGCCAGACGGCCTGGAAGTTCGCCGCCAGCCGGTCGCGCAGCGCCTCGGTGATCCGGATCTCGTTCGGCGGTGCCTCCTCCTCCCCGCCGCCCGTAAGGTCGAGGGCGACGAAGATCAGCGCCCCGATCAGGAGGAAATGGACAAGGGGCTCGCGCCACAGGCGTCGGAGAGCGTTCATGCGTTCAACCTTCGTCGCACATCATCGGTTGTCGGCACGCCAAGGGATCGGCGCCGCGAGGCCAGCGTGACCTGCCGGCCATGGGATTTGAAGCGGTTTCGGGTTCCCCGAGACGTCTTCGTGACTGTGTGAAATGCAACTACCGGTTTTGTGCCCGGTCTGCTTTACTCCCGAGAGCTCCAACCCTCGCGAGACATCGATATGACCTGGGACCTCTACCTTCCGCGGCGGGCTTTCCCGGCGCTCTTCATGACGACTGTGTTGCTTTTCCTGGTGGCATTCCTGCCGGCGCCCGTTGCGACCGCCCAAACCACATCACCCACCGCGCCCGAGGCCACGGAAAGCACGCCGGAGGCTGGCGCTGCCGAGGACGCCAGCGCCGAAGCCGAGGAAGCCGCCGAGACCGAGGAAGCCCGCGCCGCAGCCTCGGAGGAGACCGCCGAGCAGGCCGAGGATGCTGCGGAACAGCTCGAGGAAGCGGTGGAACAGGCGGCCGAGGCCGAGGCGATTGCCGAAGGCGCGGTCGGCGAATCCGGCGAAGCGGAGGCCGCGGCCGAGCAGGCCGCCGACGCGGTTGTCGATGCCGTGGTCAACGAAGCGGCGCGCGACGAGGAGACCGGGCTGCCCATCGAGGTGCTCGATCCCGCCACGGCGACCGAGGAGCTTGAGCTTCGCCTTGTCCCGCTGACCCAGGAAGAACTCGGCAATCTCTCGCTCGCCTGGCTCGAAATCGTCCGCGCCAAGACCGAGGAGGTGATGGCCGCGCAGGTCGCGATCTTCCGCACCGAAGGTACGGTCGAGGAAGCGGCGCGCGAGCGGCTGACCGAGCTTGTCGCGGTCCGCAAGGATCTCTTCGACCGTTTCTCCAAGATCGTCACCGCCTGGGAGAAGAAGGGCGGGGACGAGGCGGTGATCGGCGAGCTGCGCGCCTACCGCGCCTCGATCATCGTGGAGGAGACGCGCACCGCCGACTTCCAGACCCTCGTCGCCCAGGCCCTCGCCTGGGTGACCGATCGGGACGGCGGCGTGCAGGTGGCGATCGATGTGGGTGTGATCCTCGCCTCCCTCATCGGTCTCCTCTTCGTCGCCCGTATCGTCCGGCGGCTGGTGCGGCGCTGGATCGGCCATGTGCCGCATCTCTCGAAGCTGCTGCAGGCCTTCCTCGTGGGCGTGATCTACTGGCTGGTGCTGGCCTTCGGCCTCATGGTCGTCCTCTCCGGGCTCGGTATCGACATCTCCCCGGTCTTCGCCCTCATAGGCGGTGCCTCCTTCATCCTGGCCTTCGCGTTCCAGGACACGCTGGGGAACCTCGCCAGCGGCCTCATGATCATGCTCAACCGGCCGTTCGATGAGGGGGACTATGTGGATGTTGGCGGCGTGGCCGGCACGGTGCGGGCGGTGAACATCGTCTCCACCACGGTGGTGACGCCGGACAACCAGGTGATCGTGATCCCCAACAAGAACGTCTGGGGCAACGTGATCACCAACGTGACCGCGAGCACCACCCGCCGCGTCGACCTGATCTTCGGCATCAGCTACGACGACGACATCCGCAAGGCGATGCGGGTGATGGAGGAGACGGTTACGGCGCACCCGCTCGTGCTGCCGGACCCCGCGCCGATGATCCGGGTGCACGAGCTGGCGGACAGCTCGGTGAACTTCATCTGCCGGCCCTGGGTGCGCACGGTCGATTACTGGACGCTCTACTGGGACCTGATGCAGCAGATGAAGGAGCGGTTCGACGCGGAAGGGATCTCGATCCCCTACCCGCAGCAGGACGTTCACATGCACCAGGTGCCCGCCCGGTCGCCTGAGCCGGCGAAGGAGCCAGAACCGGCCCCGCAGCCCAAGCCGGAACCCGCGGTCAGCAGCGCCGCGCCCGCAGGCTTCGCCCGCCACGACGAAGGGCATGGCGCGGATGAGGGCGGCGATGGTGATGGGGATCGCTGAGGAGCGGGCCTGAAGCGCTTTCGGTCCCCGAACGCACCACTTATGAAGCGTCGCCCCCGGGCGGCGCTTCGCTCAGGCGGAAGACCTCGACGGGCTCGCGAATGCCCTTGAGGTCGATCTCTCCCACAAGCTCGGTGGCGAAGCGGTCCTCCACGGCCGTTTGCGCCCGGGGCGAGAGCAGGATCTCCCCGTCCCGGGCCTTGTCGCACAGGCGCGCGGCGAGGTTCACCGAGGTGCCGGAGGCCGTGTAGTCGTACCGCCCTTCGGAGCCGACCATCCCCACGGTGGCATAGCCGAGCGAGATGCCGACGCCGAAGCCGAGGCGGTGGCCGAGCCTTTTCCACGACCGGCAGAGCGAGGCCATGCGCGCCCGCATCGCCATGGCCAGCCGAACCGCCTGGCCTCCAGGATCGTCGCAGGGCAGGGGGTCGTTCAGGATCACCATGATCCCGTCGCCCATCCGCTTGTCCACGCCGCCGCCATGCCGGGCGATCAGGTTGCCCATCTCTTCATGGTACGTCTGCAGAACCTCGATGGTCTCTTCGGGCTCCGCCGTCTCGCAGAATGCCGTGAAGCCGCGGATGTCGCAGAAAAGGGTGGCGATGAGCGCGCGGTGGCTCGAGAGCATCGCCTCGCCTTCGGTCACCACCGCCTCTGCCACCGCCGGCGAGAGGAAGCGCTTCAGCCGCCCCATCCGCTCGATCTCGTCCACCTGCGCCTTCACACGCGCCTCGAGCGAGGCGTTGAGCGTCTGCACCTCCTCCGTCCGCGCCTGCAGCGCCCGGAACTGGCGCACGTTCTCGATGGCGATAACGGCCTGGGCCGCGAAGGTTTCCACCAGCGCCACGTCCTGCGGGCTGAAAGGCCCGCGCTCCCGGCGGCTGAGCGCGATGCAGCCGAAGCCCTTGCCCTCGTGCAGGAGCGGCACGGTCAGGAGCGCGCGCAGCCCCTCCTCGTCCACGAGGCGGCGGAAGAGCGGGTCGCCATGCCGGTAGAGGTCCGACAGCGAGATATCCTCGTAATGGATGACGCGTGCCTCGAGGATCGAGAGCGTGATCGGGTGCGCGCCATCCATGGGCATCGTCTCGCCGATCTGCAGCGCGCGCAGGCTCTCGCCCCAATGCGCGGCGAGACGGCGGCGCGCCCCGCCCTCCTCCAGCAGATGGAGCCGCGCCATGGTCGATTTGCAGAGCCGGGCCGCGCTTTCGAGGATCACGTCGAAGACCGGCTGTTCGTCGTCGCCCGCCCGGCTGATCGCCTGCAGGATGTTGCGCATCGCCGCCTCCCGCGCGAGCGCGTGCTCGTCGCTCAGGTCGGGCGCGGCTGTCGGATGGGCGGTGGTCAAGGCGGCGGTTCCCGTGCGGCGGCGCGAAACCTTAGGCGCCTCGCGGGGGCAAATCCATCCGGGCCGTCAACGCCGCCGCCGCCGCATTGCGCAGCTCAGCGCGCCAGATGGCGGATGATCTCGTCCGCCGCCGCGCGAGCGATGGCGCGGCGGACGGGGATGACCGCCGAGCCGAGATGCGGGGTGAAGACCGTGCGCTCATGCGCAAGCAGGGCAGGGTGGACGGTCTCCGGCGCGTCCGGGCGCGAACGGTCCTCCAGCTCGAAGACATCCGCGGCATAGCCGCCGAGATGGCCGGCATTCAGCGCCTCGGCCACCGCGGCCTCCACGACCACCGAGCCGCGAGCGGGGTTCACGAGATACGCCCCCGGCTTCATCGCCGCGATGAAGGCTGCGTCCACCACCCCCAGCGTCTCGGGCGTGAGCGGGGTTGCCAGCACCACGAAATCCGCCTCCGCCCGCAGCGTGGCGAGATCCACCTCGCGCACGCCGAGCGCTGCCGCGCGTTCCGGGGGCAGGGGGGTGCTGTCGCAGGCGAGGCGCACACAGTCGAAGCCGCTCAGCAGCCCCAGCAGTGCCTGCCCGACCCGGCCCGTGCCGACCACGCCCACGGTCGAGCCGATGATGGAGCCGCCGTAGAGCTTGGGCCGCCAGCCGGTAAAGGCGCCGGAGCGGATATGCGCATCGCCCGCCCGCATGTGCCGCGCGAGCGCGATCATCAACCCCAAGGCGAGCTCCGCCGTGGGCGCCGTCAGCAGATCCGGCACATAGGTGAAGGCCACGCCTCGCGCCTCGCAGGCCTCGAGGTCGATATTGTCGAAGCCCTTGAAGGCGCCGGCCACCACCTTGAGGTTCGGGCAGGCCTCGAGCAGCGCCCGATCCACCCGCTCGGTCATGAACGCCATCAGCGCTTCCGCCTCGGCCGCCTCGGCCGCCAGCGACTCAGGGCCCATGGGCTCCGGGCCCGGGTTCATATGCACCGGCCCCAGCCGGGCAAGATCGTCGATAATCTCCTGCTCGATGGGCTGTGCCACCACGATACGGTACCCCACGTCATCCTCCCCCGGGCCTTTGCCGAAACGCTGAGCAGGCCGACCCAGCTGTTGAGATAGCTTCACGGCGCTGTCGCGAACTTCATACATTTCTAATGTGAGACAGCGCCCATGCACATGAGCGCCCCACAGCACGACGCACCCGCCCCGGTTGAGCCAGGCCCCTCGGCCGCCGGCACCATGCTCCGTCTCGATGACGTCAGCGTGACGTATGGGCGGGGCGGACAGGCCCTGGCACCCACGCGCCTCGCCTTCGAGGACCATGCCGTCACCGTCCTGCTCGGGCCATCCGGCGCCGGCAAGTCCACGCTGCTGCGCACCCTCAACCTTCTCGTGAAGCCCACCACCGGCCAGGTGGTCTCGCGCGATCTCGGCGCGCTCGCGGGTATCGAGAAAATCCGCGAGCATCGCCGGCGCACCGCCATGGTGTTCCAGCAGCACCAGCTGATCGGCCGCCTTACCGCGCTTTCCAACGTGCTCACCGGCCGGCTCGGGCAGCACAATTTCTGGCGCACCCTCTTCCCCCTCAGCCTCGAGGAGCGGGAGCTGGCGATGACCTGCCTCGACCGTGTGGGCCTCATCGACAAGGCGCTCAGCCGTTGCGACCAGCTCTCGGGCGGTCAGCAGCAGCGCGTCGGCATCGCCCGGGCGCTCGCGCAGCAACCCTCGCTCATCCTTGCCGACGAACCGGTCGCCTCGCTCGATCCCGCCTCCTCGGAACGCGTGCTCACGAAGCTCCGCGACATCTGCAAGGAGGACGGCACGCCGGTGATCCTGAGCCTTCACCAGCTCGAATACGCCCGCCGCTTCGCCGACCGGATCATCGGCCTCGCCCAGGGCCGCGTGGTCTTCGACGACGTGCCAGACCGGCTCGACGCCGCCGCCCTCTCGGCGATCTACGGCACCTGAGTTCTTCCCCCGCTACCCACCAAGTCGCCAACCAAGGAGCTTCCCATGGATCGTCGCTTCACGCTCAAGACCCTTGCCGCAGCAGCCCTCGTCACATTCTCGGGTGTCGCCACGGCGGCCGACTACAACCCCGACACGCTCAAGGTCGCGCTTCTCCCGGACGAGAACGCCGCCACCGTGATCCAGGACAACAAGCCGCTCGCCGCCTATCTTGAGAAGGAGCTCGGCAAGGAGATCGAGCTGATCGTCACCACCGACTACTCCTCGATGATCGAGGCCATGCGCTTCGGCCGCATCGACGTCGCCTATTTCGGCCCGGCCTCCTACACCATCGCCAAGGACAAGATGCAGGGCGGCGATCTCGACATCATGCCCTTCGCCGCGCGCCTGAAGGACGGCTCGACCACCTACCAGGCGGTGCTGATCGCCAATGCCGAGACCGACCTCACCTCGATCGAGGACATCAAGGGCTCGGGCATCGACATGGCCTATGGCGACCAGGCGTCGACCTCCAGCCACTTCGCGCCGAAATACACCCTCATGAAGGCGGGCGTGATGCCGGGCGACGACTACAAGGACAATTTCCTCGGCGCGCACGACGCGGTTGCGGTCAACGTCCAGCAGGGCAACGCGCAGGCCGGCGGCCTTTCCCGCCCGATCTTCGAGAGCCTGATCGAGCGCGGCATGATCGACCCGGAGAAGGTTCGCATCCTCGGCTACTCGGCGGATATCCCGCAGTACCCCTGGGTCATGCGCACCGACCTTACCGAGGAGATCCAGGAAGGCATCAAGAGCGCCTTCTACTCGCTGAAGCCGGGCACCGAGGATGGCGACGGCGTGCTGAAGCCGTTCAAGGCCGACGGCTTCGCCGCGATCACGGATAGCGACTACGACATCATCCGCGACATCCGCGCGAACGTCGCCAACTGATGACGCCTTACGGGCGGTCCGCTCAGCCGGGCCGCCCTTTGCCTTTCAGGCGAGGAGATCCCGATGACCGACATGTCGATGGGCGAGGACCGCGCCGCCACGGTGCGCGAGACCACTCGCCGTCTGCTCGCCGACGAAACCCGCCGCCGCCGCATGCGCAACCTGCAGCTCGTGCTCGTCGGCCTCGCGGTGATCTTCTGCCTCTGGTTTACCGAGTTCCTGAACGGCCCGCGCATGGCCGAAGGGTTGCCCTCCATCGGCATCCTCCTCGGCGAGATGGTGCCGCCCGATTTCAGCCGGTGGGAGGCGTGGATCTCCCCGCTGATCGACACGGTGGCCATGTCCGTGGCCGGCACGGCGCTCGCCGTCGCCCTCTCCCTGCCGCTCGCCTTCCTCGCAGCACCCAACACCGCGGTGAATGGCTGGTCCCGCCAGATCGCCAAGACGGTGCTGAACGCCCTCCGCGCGGTACCCGAGCTCATCATGGGCATCGTGTTTGTTGCCGCGGTGGGCTTCGGCATGCTGCCGGGTGTCCTTGCCCTCGGCCTTCACTCCGCCGGTATGGTGGGCAAGTTCTTCGCCGAGGCGATCGAGCATGCCCACCACG
This sequence comes from Pseudomonadota bacterium, assembly GCA_038528605.1. Lineage (GTDB taxonomy): Bacteria > Pseudomonadota > Alphaproteobacteria > Rhodobacterales > Rhodobacteraceae > Thermohalobaculum. The sequence continues at coordinate 4,434 of JBCBEP010000095.1, read as the reverse complement.
CGCCCATCGAGGCGGCTGAGGCCACCGGTGCCACCCGCATGCAGGTCATCAGCCACGCGGTGCTGCCGCAGGTTTTCCCGCAATTCGCCGACGTCACGATGTACCGCTGGGAGTACAACTTCCGCGCCTCCACCGTCATGGGCATGGTGGGCGCCGGCGGTATCGGCACGGAGCTGGTCGGCGCGCTCCGCCTCCTCGACTACCAGCAGGTCGGCGCGCTCCTCATCGTCGTCCTCATCGCCGTCACCATCGTCGACGGCCTCAGTGGCATCCTCCGCCGCCGCCTGTCCTGAGGCCTTGCGAGCGGCCTTCGACCGTCCGCACCCGCTCCTGTCATCCTCCGGCCCGACCGGAGGATCCAGAAGACCACGCTGTAGCAATTTCTCGCAGTCACCGGTCGGACAGTGCCCGCACCCAGCTGACCCCGTTCCACCGCTAGCGCTTGGCGCACCACTCCTCCACGTACTCGGCAAAGAGCCGCACTTTCGCGGAAAGATGCCGCGCTGGCGGGTAGATCACCTGCAGCATGCGCGCCGGGAACCGGTGGCCCGGCAGCACCGCCGCCAGCTGCCCGTCCTCCAGCGCGGTGCGCACTGCGTATTCTGGCATCACGGCAATCCCCAGCCCCTCCATCGCGGCCGTCAGCAGCGTCTCGAGGTTGTTCGAGGTGAGTACCGGGCGCACGGCGACGGAGACGGGGCCCGCCGGCCCCTCCAGCGTCCACACCGCGCCTGCCGCCGCCGTGCTCCCATGCCGCAGATGCAGGATCGCATGGTCCGCCAACGCCGCCGCCTCCGTCGGCGTCCCGCGCGTCTCGAGATAGCGGGGGGAGGCGCAGGGCAGGTAGTCGAGCGTCACGATCCGATGGTCGACGAGGATCGTCTCCTCGTCCGGCTCCGCCACCCGGATGACGATATCGAACCCCTCGGCAATCGGGTCCACCATCCGGTTCTCGAAGCTGATATCGACCTCCACCTTCGGGTGCCGCGCCAGAAAGGCCGCCACGATGGCCGAGAAGTCGAGCTCTCCGAACGAGAGCGGTGCGCTGATCCGGAGCCGCCCCTCGGGCTCGCTCCGCGCCGCCTGGACCGAGTGCTCGATCTCGTCGAGATCGTCCAGCAACTGGCGCGCCTTCTCGTAGAGCGCCCGGCCCGTGCTGTTGGCTGAGACGCTGCGCGTCGTCCGGTGCAGGAGCTGCGCGCCCAGCCGCTCCTCGAGCCCGATCACCAGCCGATTTACCGAGGAACGGGACTGACCGAGCACGCGCGCGGCGGAAGAAAACCCGCCCGCCTCGATCACCGCCGTGAAGGCACGCAGCTCCGCAAACCGGTCCATACGTCACCTGTGCGAAAACCGGGACAGTCTGTCAATCACGGGCTGAATTGTCGTGCGGCCTGCTCAGTGCAATTTCCGCACTGTTCGAGACGTAGGCCCCGGTCGCGAACGTCGTAGACAGATGAGACCGGGCCGTACACGACCGCCCGCCACTGCGGCCCCGCCGCTTCGACAGTTAAGGAGAACGCCCATGGCCACCGAGAAACTCGAAGTTCTCACGCCCGAGAACAGCCAGCTCATCTTCATCGACCACCAGCCGCAGATGGCCTTCGGTGTCGCCAGCATCGACCGGCAGACGCTGAAGAACAACGTGGTGGGCCTCGCGAAGGCCGCGAAGCTCTACGAGATCCCGACCACGATCACCACGGTCGAAACCCTCCCGTTCTCGGGCCACACCTACCCCGAGCTTCTGGGCGTGTTCCCCGAGCATCCGATCCTCGAGCGCACCTCGATGAACTCCTGGGACGACCAGAAGGTGCGTGATGCGCTGGCCAAGAACGGCCGCAAGAAGGTCATCGTCTCCGGCCTGTGGACCGAGGTCTGCAACGTCACCTTCGCGCTCAGCGCCATGCTCGAGGGCGGCTACGAGATCTACATGGTGGCCGACGCCTCGGGCGGCACCTCGATGGACGCGCACAAATACGCCATGGACCGGATGGTCCAGGCCGGCGTGGTGCCGGTGACCTGGCAGCAGGTGCTGCTCGAGTGGCAGCGCGACTGGGCCCGCCGCGACACCTACGACACCTGCATGGACATCGTGAAGGAGCATTCCGGCGCCTACGGCATGGGCGTGGATTACTGCTACACCATGGTCCACAAGGCGCCGGAGCGCGTGGCCCACGGCCCGCGGATCGACCCGGTCGCCGCAGAGTAAGGCCCAGTTCGGCCCCGGGCGATCACGCCCGCACACGGCACGTCGCGCGGCCCTTTCCGGGCCGTGCTTCCATGCTCCACGCTCAGCAAAGGTGTCTCACCATGACGATGCTGCTCGACCGCCGGCAGGTAATGGCCGGCTCGGCTGCCCTCCTCGCGGCTTCCGCCGCCAAAGCGCAGGGTGGCGATGCCGATCTCGTGCTCCTCAACGGCAAGATCACGACGATGGACCCCGCGCAGCCCGAGGCGAGCGCCCTCGCCGCGCGCGACGGTGTCTTCGTGGCCGTGGGGAGCGACGATGAAATGCGCGGCCTGATCGGCCCCTTCACCCAGGTCATCGATGCGCGCGGCCAGCGCGTGATCCCGGGGCTGATCGACAGCCACACCCACGCCATCCGTGGTGCTGTGAACTACAATCTCGAGGTGCGCTGGGACGGCGTCGACAGCCTCGAGGAAGCCCTGCACCTCCTCCGCCAGCAGGCGGAGCGGACGCCGGAAGGCCAGTTCATCCGCGTCGCCGGCGGCTTCTCGGAGTTCCAGTTCAAGGAGAAGCGCCTGCCCACGGTGGCGGAGCTCGATGCCGTGGCGCCGAACCACCCGGTGCTCATCCACCACCTCTACAAGCTCACCCTCCTGAACACGAAGGCGGTGGAGTGGTACGGCTACGACCAGCCCGGCCACCCGACCTATCCGGGCGGGATTATCGAGAAGGACGCGGGCGGCAACGCCACCGGTCGGCTCCTCGCCGCCCCCTCGGGCCTTGTGATGTACAAGACCCTCGCGGCGGCACCCAAGCTCTCGATCCGCGACCAGATCAACAGCTCGGTGCACTATTTCGACGTGCTGAACGGCCTCGGCATCACCTCCGTCTCCGATGCCGGCGGCGGCGGGATGGATTTCCCGGATGCCGACCCCTACCGCGTCATCCGCTGGCTGCACGAGGAGAACCTTCTCAGCACCCGCATCGGCTACCACTCGTTCCCGCAGGTGAAGGGCCGCGAGCTCGACGACTACAAGACCTGGACCGCCCAAACCCGCGCGGGGCAGGGCGACGACATGCTGAAATTCGTCGGCGCGGGCGAGAACCTTGCCTGGGCGTCCTACGATTTCGAGATCTTCGCCGATGCCCGCCCGGATATCGACGACGGGGCCGAGGACTATCAGCGCGAGGTCATGACCGTGCTCGGCGAGAACGGTTGGCCCTTCCGCCAGCACGTCACCTACGACGAGACCGGTGACCGCCTCCTGCCTGTCTATGAGGACGTGGCCCGGGGCGCCGGCCTCACGCCGGGCTGGTTCGTCGACCACGTGGAGACCTTCAGCCAGCGCAACCTCGAGCGTATCGCAGAGCTTGGTGGCGGCATCGCGCTTCAGAACCGCATCCAGTTCCAGGCGGAGGACTTCATCGCCAACTACGGCGTCGACGCGCTGAAGAAGACACCGAACTTCCGGGCGATCTTGGATCTCGGCGTCCCCGTGGGTGGTGGGACCGACGCCACCCGCGTCACCTCCTTCAACCCCTGGTACTCGATCCAGTGGATGACCACCGGCCTCTCCCGCGGCGGTCTCCGGATGTATGACGACGCGAACCTGCTCACCCGCGAGGAGGCGCTGCGCATCTGGACCACCGGCTCCGCCTGGTTCACCGGCGATGCGGGCCGCAAGGGCGCCATCACGCCCGGCCAGATGGCGGACTTCGCGGTGCTCGACCGGGACTACTTCACGGTCACCGACGCCGAGATCGCGCGTCTCGGGGCGGAGCTCACGGTGCTTGGCGGCAAGGTCGTCCACGGTACCGGCGCCTTCGCGATCCAGGACCTCGAGCATCTGCCGCCGGTGAGCCCGGACTGGTCGCCGGTCATCCTGCAAGCCGAGGGCTGATCCCTCCACCCACCCCCGCGCCGGCCCGCCCCAAGGGCCGGCGCCTCAAGAACACGTGCAAAACGGGGCAGGACGCCATGACCGATCTCATCCTCCACAGCGGCCGCATCACCACGTTCGACCCCGAGAAGCCCGAGGTCGAAGCCGTGGCCATCACCGATGGCCGCATCAGCGCCACGGGCACCACGGCCGAGATGATTGCCGAGGCGAACGGGGCGGAGCGGATCGATCTGGCCGGTGCCCGCGTCATCCCCGGGCTCATCGACAGCCACACCCACATCATCCGCCAAGGCAACAACTTCGCCATGGAGCTGCGCTGGGACCATGTGCCCTCCCTCGCGGACG
>JBCBEP010000094.1:0-13284 GCA_038528605.1 Pseudomonadota bacterium | reverse complement strand
GCCTCGCCCGTCGCCAGAACGGCGTCGCGTATTACCGCCGCGAAACGGCGCTCGACCGCATCTTCCGCCAGGCGCCCGAAGCCCCGGCCTTCCGCCCCCGCTATCTCAGCGATCGCACCGCCTGATCAGCCCCCCGCCGCAACCCGCCGGGCAAGATAGGGCGCAAACCAGCCGGCATGCGCCCTCGGCAACCGCCAGTCCCTTCCACCGCTCTCTCACGTGAACCGCCGCAGCAGCCCACCGCAAGCTGCATCGGCGAAAGCGGGCGCGTGGCTGGTGGGCGGGCCCCTGAGGGTGCGACGCACCCGAAGCGGGGGCGCGCATCAGCCGCGCCCGACATGACCACTTTACCCGGGGCGCCCCCCGTTGCATCGTCCGCCCATGAACGACACGCCCGCCCAGCTCTTCCTCGGCGCCAATGCCGAGCGTGCCCCGCAAACCCTCGCGCTCTCCCGCGCCAACCGCCACGGCCTCGTGGCCGGCGCCACCGGCACCGGCAAGACCGTCACGCTCCAGATCCTCGCCGAGGGCTTCAGCCGCGCCGGCGTCCCGGTCTTCATGGCGGATGTGAAGGGCGACCTCTCGGGCATCTCCCAGGCCGGCGAGGCGAAGGACTTCCTCTTCAAGCGCGCCGAGACCATCGGGCTCGACGGCTACGCCTTCGCCCCGGCACCCACCGTGTTCTGGGACGTCTTCGGCCAGCAGGGCCACCCTGTCCGCGCCACGATCTCCGAGATGGGCCCCCTCCTCCTCTCGCGCCTCCTCGAGCTCAACGAAACCCAGGAAGGCGTGCTCGCCATCGCCTTCGCGGTGGCCGATGACGAGGGGCTCGCGCTCCTCGATCTCGACGATCTGCGCGCCATCCTCGTCTACGTCGCCGAGAACCGGGCCGAGATCGGCCGCGAATACGGCAATGTGTCCCCCGCCTCCGTCGGCGCCATCCAGCGCCGCCTCCTCACCCTCCGCCAGCAGGGGGCCGAGCACTTCTTCGGCGAGCCCGCGCTCAAGCTCGCCGACTTCATGCGCACCACCTTCGACGGGCGCGGCTTCGTCAACGTCCTCGCGGCGGACAAGCTGATGCAGGCGCCGAAGGTCTACGCCACGGTCCTCCTCTGGCTCCTCTCCGAGCTCTTCGAGGACCTGGCCGAGGTGGGCGACCCCGAGAAGCCGCGCCTCGTCTTCTTCTTCGACGAGGCGCATCTCCTCTTCGACGACGCGCCGGACGCGCTGCTCGACCGCATCGCCCAGGTCGTCCGCCTCATCCGCTCCAAGGGTGTCGGCGTCTATTTCGTCACCCAGAACCCGCTCGATGTGCCGGACGAGGTGCTGGGCCAGCTCGGCAATCGCGTCCAGCACGCGCTCCGCGCCTACACGCCCCGCGACGCCAAGGCCGTGCGCACCGCCGCAGCCACCTTCCGCCAGAACCCGGATCTCGACACCGAGACGGTGATCACCGAGCTCGGCGTCGGCGAGGCGCTGGTCTCCACGCTCGACGAGAAGGGTGTGCCCAGCATCGTGGAACGCACCCTCATCCGCCCCCCCGCCTCCCGCCTCGGCCCCGCCACGGCGGCGGAACGGGCGGAGGTGATGGCGCGCAGCCCCGTCGCCGGCCTCTACGACCAGCCAGTGGACCGCGAAAGCGCGCACGAGATCCTCGCCCGCAAGGCCGAGGCGCTGGCGAAAGCCGAGGAGGAGGCCGCTGCGGCGGAAGAGGCCGAGGAACGCCGCTACGGCCATGCCCGCCGCTATGGCGGCCCTGCCTCCCGCGGGGGTGCAACCTGGGGCGCAACGGGGAGCGCAACGGGGGGCGCAACGGGCGGCAGCCGCGCCAAGCCCCGCGCCCGCCGCTCCAACCGCCAAAGCGTGGGCGAGGCCTTCGCCAAATCCGTCGCCCGCGCGGCCGGCAGCCAGATCGGCCGCCGCTTCGTTCGCGGCATCCTCGGCTCGCTCCTCCGCTAGCCCCGCCGCAGCCGTTCCATTCCGGGAAAGCGGGCATTTGCGGGACGGCTGGCCGCCGCGAAGTGTCGGTGAAAAACGGAACGCGGCCGATCCAAATTGGATCTCTTTCACGCCATCTTTCCGCCACGGTCACTTTCCATTAGGATGACCGGCAGGTGAGTTGTCTCGTCCTGAAGTTGTGTTGGTTCCAGAGTGAGTAAGTTCCGATGTTCGATCTCTCGTCGCCCGGCTATGCGTTCTATGCCGAGCCGCTGAAATGCGGTTCCATCCCCGTCTACGAGGAGCCGACGCGCCTCGACAAGATGCTGGGAATAAACACTAAAACCAGCGAACCGCCAGCGCTCGCGCCCGCCTTACGCCGCGTTGGCTATGCAGCAGGGGCGTCTGAGGCCTGACGCGGCTCAGCGCCCGCGGTCGACGAAGTTTCCGAGTCCCCTGATGTGTTCGCAACCGAGCTGGCCCATGGTGATGGCCAGCTCTTCGCGCAACACGTGCATCGCCTGCGCGGCGCCCGCCTGCCCCAAAGCAGCTACAGCAAGGTAGAAGGCGCGGCCCGCCAGCACGAAGTCCGCGCCCGAAGCGAGGAGGCGCATGATGTCGAGCCCCGTGCGCACCCCGCCATCCGCCAGCAGCGGAAAACCGGCGCCCACGGCGGCGCGCATGGCGGGCAGAACCTCCACCGCCGAAGGCGCCGCATCGATCTGCCGGGCGCCGTGGTTCGAGACCACGATGGCATCCGCGCCCACGGCCTTTGCCCGCTCCGCCTCCTCCGGCGCGAGCAGCCCCTTCACCACAAGCTTGCCCGGCCATTCGTCCCGGTACCAGGCCAGCTTCTCCGCCGTGATCCGCCCGTCCCGCATCGCCTGAAAGCGGACGGACATCTCGGCGTTCGACAGCCCCTTCGGCATGTGCGGCACGATGTTCTCGAAACGCGGCGTGCCCGCCCGCAGCGTCGCCAGCGCCCAGGACGGGCGTAGCGCCGTGCGGAGGATCATCTCAGCATCGATCCGCGGCGGAATGCCGAAGCCGTTCCGGATATCGTGGTCCCGCCGCATCTTCTTCGGCACGTCCACCGTCAGGATCAGCACGTCATAGCCCGCATCCCGCGCGCGCTTCAGGATCGCGCGGTTCATCTCCGGCTCCGCCAGCGCATAGAGCTGATACCAGCCGTTCGGCCCCGCAATTTCGGCAATCTCCTCCAGCGTCGCGGTCGAGACCGTGCTGAGCGCGAAGGGCAGGCCCGCCTCCCGCGCCGCCGCGGCCAGGTACTGCGGTGCCTTCGGCCAGATCACCCCGCCGAAGCCCACAGGAGCGACGCCAAAGGGCGCCGACCAGCTGCGGCCCAGCAATTCCGTCTCCAGCACCGGCTCCCCGCTCATGGGCTCGAGGTAGCGCGGTGTCATGCTCACAGCGGTCAGGGCCTCGCGGTTCCGCGCCACGCCCGCCTCTTCGCCAATCCCGCCCATCAGGTAGTCCCACGCATAACGGGGAATGCGGCGGCGGGCTCGCGCCTCCATGTAGGAGATCGAGGGAAAGCGCTGATCCAGCGCGGTTTTTGCGAAGGCCATAGGCGCCTCTCCTACCCGCTCAGCCCCCTCTTGCGGAGGAGAGCAGGCCTGTCTACTCTGACGGTCTGCCGCGCCCGAAGAGCGCGGCATAAGTTTTCCGGCCCGGCGGGACGCATTGCCCGTCCCCGCGGCCAGACCTACCCCTACCCGGGCGAAGAAGGAAAGGGAGCCATGGAAAAGGTTCCGATGACAAAGCAGGGCTACAGCGCGCTCAACGACGAGCTCAAGGTCCTGAAAAACGACGAACGCCCCGCCGTCATCAGCGCGATCGCTGAGGCGCGCGAACATGGCGATCTCTCGGAGAACGCCGAGTACCATGCCGCGCGCGAACGCCAGAGCTTCATCGAGGGCCGGATCAAGGAGCTCGAAGGGCTGATCAGCCGCGCCGACGTGATCGACACCTCGAAGATGACCGGCCCGACCGTGCGCTTCGGCGCGCGCGTGACGCTGGTGGACGAGGATACGGACGAAGAGAAGACCTACCAGATCGTCGGCGAGAGCGAGGCGAACATCGAGAGTGGCAAGCTCAACATGAAGAGCCCGCTGGCCCGCGCCCTCATCGGCAAGGACGAGGGCGACAGCGTGGAGGTTGCCACCCCGCGCGGCGGCAAGGCCTACGAGATCCTCGCGGTGAAGTACGGGGCCTGACGGGGCCTGACGGGGTCTCGTCGGGCCTGATCACGCCGCCGCCCGCGCGGCCCTGCCGGCAGCGCGGGCGGCGAGGGCGGCACCGATCCCCATCGCCGCACACATCCACCAGGCGGCCGCCAGCCCGGCGAGGCCGGTGAGCCACCCGGCAGCCAGCGTCGCCACCGCCATCGCCACGCCAGAGCTGAGGCCGATCAGCACCCCCTGCCCGCTCGCGGCCAGCCGCGGCGGAATGTGGCTCGCCGCAAAGGCCATGATGGCGAGATGCGCAAGGCCGAAGCTCAGCGCATGGAGCGCCTGCAGCGGCCAGAGCGCCATCAGCCCCGGCTCGAAGGCCATCGCCACCCAGCGGAGCGCGCCGGCCCCTGCGCCCAGGGCCAGCGCATTCATGGCGCCGAGCCGCGCGACCCAGACCGCTCCCGGCCCCAGCATCAGCACCGTCTCCGCCACCACACCGGCCGCCCAGAGCTGGCCGATGGTGCCGTGAGAGATGCCCTGCCGCGCCCAGTCGATCGAGCCGTAGAGGTAGTAGGTGGCGTGCGCCGCCATGGCGAGCGACGCCGCCAGCGCGAACCAGCCGAGGCCAGGCTGCGCGAAGAGCGCCAGCCCCTCCCGCAGCCGTGCGGTATCAAGCCCCGCAGCCTGCGCCCCCGCCGGTGCGCCACCGCCCGGGTGGATGAAGCCCAGAAACCCGGCAACCGTGCAGGAGATCGCCAGCGTCCAGAGCGCCGCATCCGCCGAGGTCGCGGCGATCGCCCAGCCCACGCCGATATTCGAGAGCAGGAAGGCGACGGACCCCGCCGCCCGCGCATGGGCATAGGCGAAGCCATGCCGCCCGGCCGCCCGCAGTCCCAGCGCCTCCCCCAGCGGGATCATGGGCGAGAGCGTGGTGGTGACGAGCAGGGTGAGGAGGAACAGCATCGCCTTGGTCTCCGCCGCCAGGTGCAGCAGGAACACCAGCGCTGAGGCGAGGCCCATCGTCCCCAGCATCAGCCGCCGCATCGCATACCGGTCCGCCAACGCGCCGAAGACGGCATTCACCACGATGCGCACCACCAGGCCCGCGCCGAGATAGCTGCCGATCTCCGCCTCCGTCAGCCCCCATTCGGCGAGCCAGACGGGCCAGAAGGGCAGGTGCGCGCCGATGGCCACGAAGCACGCCGCGTAGAACGCGCAGGTCAGGAGCCCCGCGCGGCTCATGAGGGCCTGGGCGGGCGAAGCGGCAGGCGCCTCTGTCATGCTCAGGTGCCGCCGATGCCGAAGCCGGACCAGGGGATATAGCGCACAGGGTCGTCGGGCCGGACCGTCATGGCCTCGTCCGGAAGCTCCACCAGCCCATCGGCCCAGGAGAGCCCGCCGACCAGCCCGGAGCCCTCGGAACGGAAGACCTCCACGCGGCCGTCGGCATCGAGCCGGGCGCGGAGATACTCGCGCCGCCCCGCCTTCTTGCGCTTCTCGAAGGCCGCCGGCACCTCGAAGCCCTGCGGCGCCTCCCAGCGCCCGCCGGCCAGCTGCGCCAGCGCCGGCCGCGCGAAGACCAGCGCACAGACCCAGGCCGCCACGGGGTTGCCCGGCAGCCCGAAGATCGGCTTGCCGTGCCAGGTGCCGATGGCCAGCGGCCGGCCGGGCTTCACCGCGATCCGCCAGGTGGAGACGGCGCCCTCATTCGTCAGGATCCGGCTCACATGGTCCTCGTCGCCCGCCGAGGCGCCGCCCGTGGTCAGGATCGCATCCGCCGCAGCACCGGCATCGAGCGCATCGCGGAGCGCGTCCGCATTGTCGGCCACGGCACCGAGATCGACGGGCTGATGGCCGAGCGCCTGCACCAGCGCCAGCAGCATCGGCCGGTTCGCATCGAAGATGCCGCCGCCGCCGCTCTCATCCCCGGGCTGGATCAGCTCGTCGCCCGTCGAAAGCACGGCCACGCGCAGGCGGCGGCGCACGCCCACCGTCGAGACACCGGCGACGGCGAGCCGGGCGAGGTCCTGCGCCGCAAGGCGGCGACCGGCATGGAGGAGCACATCGCCCTCCGCCGCATCCTCCCCCGCCCGGCGGCGGTTCGCCCCTGCCTTGCCGGGAACGCGGAAGCGCAGCGCCGTGCCCTCCAGCGCGCAGTCCTCCTGCAGCACCACGGTATCCGCCCCCGCGGGCAGCTCCGCCCCGGTGAGGATGCGCAGGGCATGGCCGGGCGCGAGAGGCTCCGGCGCGGGGTGCCCCGCCGCGGCCCGGCCCTCCGCCAGCGGCAGGCGCACCATCCCCGTATCGTCCGCCTCGGGCAGCGACGCCCAGAGGAAGGCATAGCCATCCACTGCGGAATTCGTGGCCGGCGGGTTCGCGCGCAGCGCCACGGCCGGCAGGGCCAGGATGCGCCCGGCCGCCGACGCCAGCGGCACTTCCTCATAAGGCGTCACGGGCCCGAGGGAGAGGCGCAGACGTTCGAGCGCCGTGTCGACCGGCGTCCATTCCGTTCCCGGGGGAAGCGCGTAACAGTCATCCATCGCGCTCACCTTCCTGCCGCTGCATGGAAGCCATTCTCACTCAGCAGCGCCGCGCGCCGCAAGCCCCGCATCGGCCAGAAGGAAGTCCGCAATTGCCGCAACATCGTCGAGGCCGATCACCGGCAGGTCCGGCCTGTCCGGGCCCAGCGCGTCGAGCGGCGCGTTTGTGGCGATGGCGCGCACGGTTTCGTCCTCCCGCGCGATCAGGGGTTGCCCGGTCTCCGCCCGCCAGGCCTCGATCTTGGGGTGACGGTCGCGCTTGTAGCCCTCCACGATCACCAGATCGACCGGGTCGAGCTTCGCGACCAGCGCCTCCAGCGGCGGCTCGGGCGCCCCCCGAAGCTCGGTCATCAGCGCCCAGCGAGCGGAGGAGGCGAGGATCACCTGGTTCGCCCCCGCCTGCCGGTGGCGGTGGCTGTCCTTCCCCGGCCGGTCCACATCCACGCCGTGATGGGTGTGCTTGAGGGTGCTCACGCTGAAGCCGCGGCTCACGATCTCGGCCACGAGGCGCTCCACCAGCGTGGTCTTGCCCGCGTTCTTCCAGCCGACGACACCGTAGACGATCATGCCGCTCCCCCGGTCGCATCCTCATGCAGCGCCGCGAGGCGTCCGGCCTCCGCGAGGTCCTCGGGCGTGTTGACGTTGAAGAAGGGCATGGCGGCCCCCTCCGGAAACACCGCGCGTGCGCAGCCATGGCGCGAGGCCCAGACGATCACCTTGCGCATGTCTCCCTTCAGCGCCGCCTCCAGGTCATCCGCCAGATCCACGGGCCAGAGCCCGAAGGTGGGGTGCTCCGCCAGCCCGCCCCGCCGCGGATCCTCCGTCGCCGCGATGGCGATCCGGAGCCCCGGTCCGAGCGCCGCGGACAGTCGGGCCACCAGATCGGGCGGGAAGAACGGCGTATCCCCCGCCGCGCTGGCCACGTGGCTGTAGCCCGCACGGGCCGCCCAGCGCATGCCCGCCAGCACGCCGGCCAGCGGCCCGGCAAAGCCCTCCACCGTATCCGCCAGCACCGGCAGCCCGAAGCCCGCGAACCGCGCCGGGTCCCCGTTGGCATTGAGCGCCAGCGCCTCGACCTGCGGCGCGAGCCGCGCCAGAACATGCGCCAGCAGCGGCTGTCCCGCCACCTCGAGAAGCGCCTTGTCCCCGCCCCCCATGCGCCGCGCGAGCCCGCCGGCAAGGATCACCCCGGCAACCTTCATGCCGCCGCCCGCCAGTCGTTGATCAGGTCCCGCAGCTGCGGTCGTGTCACCCCCTTCGGCAAGGCCTCCTCCACCAGCGGCAGGGATTGCGTGCCGTAGACCAGCGCAAGGCCGCCATCGATATCGATCACATCGTCGATCGCCGCCCAGGCGATGAAGCTCCGCGACACCGCGTCCTCCGTCCAGAGGCCGTGCTTGTCGAGCGTGACGCAGGACTGCAGCCGCTCCGGCGCCTCCGGCATCGCGGCCTTGATGAGCTGCCGGGCGTTTCTGTACCGCAGCCCGCAGGCAATGATCCAAAACGCCGCCCACCCCGCAAGCGCACCGATGAGGACACCGAGGCTCTGTCCGGGCGGGGCGAGGACCGTCGCGACGAGGTAGCAGGCCGCCGGCGCCAGGCAGGTCGCAAGGAAGGTCAGCGCCTTTTCGCGGAAAGGAAGCCGCCCCGAGGCCGATCTGGCCCAGGCGAGGCTCGCTGCGGTGATCCGCCGGGCATCGCTCTGCTGGTCGATCACCACCCGGTTCACTCCGCAGCCCCCTTGCGCCGGTGCTTGGGGTCCTCCTCCCCGCCGCGGAACTCCGCGTCGTAGACCAAGCGCTCCTGGCCCGAGAGGCAGACGAAGCGCTCCCCGCGAAGGCGGCCGATGAGCGTGAGGCCCACCTGGCGCGCGAGATCCACGCCCCAGGCGGTGAAGCCGGAGCGGGAGGCGAGCATGGGAATGCCCATGAGCGCGCATTTGATCACCATCTCCGAGGTCAGCCGCCCGGTGGTGTAGAGCAGCTTGTCCACCCCCGAGACGCCCTCGCGCAGCATCCAGCCCGCAATCTTGTCCACCGCGTTATGGCGGCCGACATCCTCCATGAACACCAGCGGCCGCCCGCCCTCGCACAGCACCGTGCCGTGGATCGCGCCTGCCTCGAGATAGAGGCTCGGCGCCGTGTTGATGGTGCGGGCCAGCGCGTAGAGCTCGGAGACGCTGAGCTCCGCCCCGGGCAGCTCCAGCCCCTCGAGCCCCTCCATCACATCGCCGAACACGGTGCCCACGGCGCAGCCCGAGGTGCGGGTCTTCTTCTTGAGCTTCTCTTCGTAGTCCGTGGCCCGCTCGGTGCGCACAACCACGGTCTCCAGCTCCTCGTCGAAGTCCACGGCGGTCACCGTATCGTCCGCCCGCAGCATGCCCTGGTTGAGCAAGTAGCCGAGCGCCAGGTACTCAGGGTAGTCCCCGATCGTCATCGCCGTGACGATCTCCTGGGCATTCAGGAAGATGGTGAGCGCACGCTCCTCCACCACCCGGATCTCGGCCACCGCGCCATAATGGTCGATCCCGCGCACGGCACGGGTAAGCCGCGTGTCCTCCGGGTCGGGTGCGATCAGAAAGTCTGCCATCTCGGCCGGGCCCTGCCACGGGCCCTGCCGCCCGCCTGCACAGGCTTAAGGCCCGCGCCGGGCTACGACAATCCCGGACTGCAACCGTTCAGCGGTAGATCAGCCCCGCATGACGAACCTCGGCCGGGGTCTCGAGCGCCCCGGTCGTCGCATCTCCCCGTGTCGCCGCGCCGTCGAAATAGACGACCCCCAGCGGCAGATCGGCCGCCAGCGTCAGCGCCAGCGTCGGCCAAGCCCCGGTCGAGGTCGACGACGCAGGCGGCGCCGCTTCCGCCCGCCCCGTGCCGCCCGACGCGACAAGCGAAAAGAACTGCGTTGCGATAAGCGCCGCCGCCACGAAGACGAGCGCCACGCGAACAATCTGCATAAGCCCCAGCTGGTGCATGCCGGTTCCCTCTCTCCGGCGCCCCGAAAGGCGCCCCCCACACATCGCCGCAAGGCCGTTCCCCAACAGCCTGCAGCGCCACGACAATGCCCCAAGCGCGCCGGCGGCTCAAGCGCCCGCGGATGCGCGGCGCCATTCGTGATCACCAGCCGTCGCCCGCCCCATCACCAAAAGTCGGATGGCGGCGCGGCGCGGGCTCCCTATGTGCTTGCTCATGAGCTTCGAGGACGTCCATCCCAGCGCCGCCGCGCCCGTCGCTGCCACCGCGCAGTCGCCGTCGCGCCGCGGGTTCGTCGCGGGCCTCTGGGCGTCCATCCCAGTCTACATGGCCGTGATCCCCTTCGGCGTCATCTTCGGCACCATCGCGGTGGAAGCGGGCTTCAGCCTCGCCGAGACCATGGCCTACACCATCATCGTCACCGCCGGCGCCTCGCAGCTCGCCGCCCTCTCGGTGCTGGAGGAGGGCGGGCCGGTGCTCGTGGCCATCCTCACCGGCGCCGTCGTGAACCTGCGCATGGCAATGTACTCCGCCGCCCTCGCCGTGCACTGGCAGGGGGCCGCCATGCTCTGGCGCGTGCCCGCCGCCTTCTTCCTGCACGACCAGGCCTTCGCCGTGTCGATGGCGCGGTACGCGCGGAAGGACGAGCCGCTGGCGGACCGGCTGGGCTTCTATTTCGGCGTCGGCGTCAGCACCACCAGCGTGTGGATCCTCGCCACCCTCGCCGGCGCCCTCATCGGCAGCGGGTTGCCGGACAGCTGGGGCCTCGAATTCGCCGTGCCCGCCTGCTTCCTCGCCATCACCGCCCCCCTCATCCGCGGCACCGCGAACGTGGCCGCCGCAGCAACCTCGGCCCTGCTCGCGGTGCTGCTGGCGGGGCTGCCGCATGGCTTCGGCCTCATCGCCGCCGCCGCCGCCGGCATCGCGGTCGGCATGGCCGTGGCCGGCCGGATCGAGGCGCGATCGCCATGACGACGGTGGAGATCTGGACGCTGATCATCGGCCTCGGCGCGGTGACCTACCTGATCCGCTTCTCGTTCCTCGGCCTCCTGGCGGGGCGGGACGTGCCGGCGGGCCTGCGCCGCGCCCTCGGCTTCGTGCCGGTCACGGTGCTGCCCGCCCTCACGCTGCCCATGGTGCTCTACGAGGACGGCGTGCTGACGGCAGACCCCGCCCGCCTCACTGCCGCCCTCGCAGGCCTCTTGGTCGGCATCGCCACCCGGCACATGATCGCGGCGCTGGCCACGGCCATGGGCGTCTTCCTTGCTCTCAGGGCCTTCGGCTTCTAAACGGCGCAGGCTTCAGCCGGCGGACCGTTCCTTCGCCAGCAGGTCCCGGATCTCGGAGAGCAGCTTCACATCCGCCGGCGGCTCCGGCGTCTCCTCGGCTTCCGGCGCCTCCTCGGCCGCGCGCTTCAGCGCGTTCACGCCCTTGATCACGAAGAACAGGATCCAGGCGACGATCATGAAAGAGATCACCGCGTTGATGAACACCCCGTAGGTGATCACGGCCAGCCCCTGCTCCTTCGCCGCCGCGGCAGAACCCACATCCTGGCCGGAGAGGTTGAGATAGAGCCCCGAGAAATCGATCCCGCCGGTAAAGAGCCCGATGATCGGGTTGATGATGTCCTCGACGAAGCTCGTCACGATGGTGGTGAAGGCGGCGCCGATCACGATGCCCACGCCCATATCCACCACATTGCCCTTGACGGCGAAGTCCTTGAATTCCTGAAGCATCGCGATCTCCCGCTATGGTTGCTGAATGCCACCATGAGGAACGCGCCAATGAACGCAAGCGTAAATTCAGTGACACCGCGGCCAGGCCCCTGCATGCGGGCCGGCGGGTGGGCGGCCGCGGAGGCCCGCCAGCCGCAGGGCTGGCGGGACGAGGAGGCCGGGCATCCGCCGGCCCGCCGCTAGCTGCGGAGCGTCGCCCCCGTGGCGGCGGCCACGCCGGCCACCACCTTCTCGGCCACGGCGTCGATCTCCTTCTCCGTCAGCGTCTGCTGGCTCGGCTGGAGGCGCACCGTGATGGCGACGGATTTCAGGCCCGCGCCCAGCTGCTCCGCCGCCCGCTTGCCCTCGAACACATCGAAGACCCGCGCGCTCTCGATCAGCTTCTTCTCCGCCGCCCGGGCCGCGCGCAGGATCGCCTCTGCCTCCGTCCGCTCCGGCACCACGAAAGCGAAGTCCCGCTCCACCGCCTGCAGGTCCGAGACGCTGAGCGCCGCGCGCCCCGTGCCCTTGCGCTTCGGGAAGGGCGCGTTGGCCAGCATCACCGTCACCGCCACCGCCGGCCCCTTCACGTCCAGCGCCTCGAGCACCTTCGGATGCAGCTCACCGAACACCGCCAGCGTGTTCTTCGGGCCGAGCTTCAGCGCCGCCGAGCGGCCGGGGTGGAACCAGTCCGGCGCCTCGCCCGCTGCCACCGAGACCTTCCCGGTGTCGAGGCCGATGGCCGCAAGGCAGGCCAGCGCATCCGCCTTCGCGTCGTAGAGATCCACGCCCCGGCGCTCCGCCCCCCAGTGCCGCGGCCCGGCCTGGCCCGCCCGCAGCGACACGGCCTCCACCGCCTGCTCGCCGGGCTCAGGCCCATGGAAGGCCGGGCCCACCTCGAAAAGGCCAAGCTCCGCCGCGCCCCGCGCCTGGTTGCGCGCCGCCGCGGCCAGCAGGGCCGGCAGCAGGCTCGGCCGCATCTCCGCCATCTCCACGGAGATCGGGTTCTCGAGCTGCATGAGCGGGTTGCCCCCGCCGAAGAGTGCTGCCTCCCTCTCGGAGCAGAAGGCGTAGTGGACGCATTCGTTGAGCCCGCGCCCCGCCATCGCCCGCCGCGCAGCGCCCTCGCGCCGCTGCATCGGCGTCAGCACCGCCCGCGCCACACCCGTCTCGACCCGGGGCAGCGGCACGGAGGGCAGCTTGGTGAGGGACGCGACGCGCGCGATCTCCTCCACCAGGTCCGCCTCGCCATGCACATCCGGCCGCCAGGGCGGCACCGACACATCGAAGCCCGCGCCTGCCTCGGTCACGCCGAAGCCCAGCGCCTCGAGGATGCGCCGCTGCTCCGCCACGGGGATCTCCAGGCCCACCAGGCTCGAGACCCGTGCGGGGTCGAGCCCGTAGCTGCGGCTCGTATCGGGCACAGCACCCGCGACCACGACCTCCGAGGGCTCACCCCCGCAAAGCTCCAGGATCAGCGCCGTCGCCTGCTCGAGCCCGTCCAGCGTGAAGGCCGGGTCGATCCCGCGCTCGAAGCGGTAGCGCGCATCCGAGTTGATCTTCAGCCGCCGCCCCGTGGCCGCAATCGTCACCGGGTCCCAGTAAGCGCTCTCGACGAAGACGTTCACCGTCTCCTCGGTACAGCCCGACGCCGACCCGCCCATGATGCCCGCGATGCTCTCCACACCCTCGGCATCCGAGATCGCCATCATGCCCGGCTCGAGCGTGTAGTCCTTGTCGTCGAGCGCCGTCAGCGTCTCCCCGCCCGCCGCGAAATGCACCCGCAGCGCGCCGCCATGCACCTTGTCCGCGTCGAACACATGAAGCGGCCGCGCCCGGTCGAAGGTCAGCAGGTTCGTGATGTCCACCAGCGTCGAGATCGGCCGCAGGCCGATGGCGCGCAGCCGCTTCTGCAGCCAGTCGG
>JBCBEP010000093.1:0-13569 GCA_038528605.1 Pseudomonadota bacterium | reverse complement strand
TCCCCGAACCGCCCGAGCCTGGCATAGAGCTTCTCCCCCTCGATGAGCAGGGCGAGCGCGGAGACCTCGATGGCCTCGCCCTCGGCGATCTTCTCGAAGGTCCCCTCGCCGCCGGGTGCCTGCGCGATGTCGACACCGCCGCCGCCGAGGAGATACGCCCTGCTGCCGGAAAGCGGGATCCGGTCAATAATCATCGCGGATCACCTCCTCGATCACGTCGAACCAGACATCGACGAGCAGGTCACCGACCCCGTTCGGGAAGCGCACCCGGACGGCTTCGTCCGAGGTCCGGTAGATCTTGTCCGCAGTGGCGGGCAGGGCGACGGCGAGCGGGACCGTGCCGCTCACGATATCGACCGGCCGCCCCAGCCAGTGGACGTTGACACCGGCCTGGCGCCGGCGGCGTGTGCCCGGGCGCTGCAGGTCCCGCACCACCGTGCGCTTCAGGCGGCCGGCAACGCCATCGTCGTTGGCGATGTGGCTCACGTGAACGGTCGCGTCATCGAAGCCGTCGTTCCGATGCTGGGCATAGGCGCAGCCCTGCTTGCTTGCCTGGTAGGTGATGGCCCCTGTCGCGCCCGATGTACTGGTGCGCACCATGTTGGGGATTTGCGGGGAGGTGGAGACCGAGATGCCCGCACTGGCCCCGCCGCCATTGTTGAAGCTCACCGGCCCGAGAGACGTACCGCCCGAGGCATTGAAGCTGAGCCCGAGGTTGGCGCCGAAGGATACGCCCTGAATCGCGAGCGCAGGGCCGATGACCGGGTTTGACGCCGCGAGCGTGCCCAGTTCATCGGGGGTCAGCGACAAGGGGTCCGAAAGCATGCCGGACAGCGCCTCGATGGACTCCTCCGGAAAGGCGTAGGGCGGGAGCGAGAGCGTGCGCAGACCATCGACCTTCAGCAGCGCCCCGATGCGCGCGTCGCTCCCTGCGAGGCAGCGCCACAGATCGTCCCATCCGTCGCGGAGCGAGGCGGCGGTGGTATGCTCGTCGAAGAAGGCGTTCACGTCGTCCGGCAGCGTCCAGGCCGGACCCATGACGATGCGGCCGAAGGCGAGGATGCTGTCGCGCATCTGATCGACGATGGACTGAAAGCCGAGATGCTCCGTCTTGCTGCGGGTCTCGCCGCTCTCCTCGACATGGAAATCCTCCGCCCCGGTCGCCGCACGAAGCGCGAGGCTGCCGCCTGCTGGCTGCGCCCACGCCGTCCCATCCCCGGTCCGGCTGCGCCGCCATCCGGTCGACGCCGTCTCGCTGCGGCGCTGCTCCCAGCTTTCGCCGGAGGTGACGGCATCTTCGTCCGTCACCTCGCGGAGCGTCTCGAGGAAGCGGTGGTTGGCGAGCACCTGGACACCGGGCAGCCGCGCGAGATCGTGGAGGCTGCTGGCTTCGAGCAGCGTCTCTTTCGTCTCCCCCGCTACCAGGTGGTCCACCATCATCGAGAAGCGCGCGCCACCGATCGTTGCGTAGTCCTCCGCCAGATCGGGGCCGATGAGCCTGAAGTTGAGGGCGGTCACGATCTGCGAGCGCGAGCGGCGGGGCGATAGCGTGACATGCGCGGACTGCAGGAGATCGAGGCGGTCGAAGGCGAGGCGCCCGGGGTCACCGTCGCGCCAGATGAATTGCAGGGCGATGAAGCGCCCCCGTGTCGGACGCTGGAAGCGGAGCAGCGTGGCCTCGGGCGCCCAGGTCGGCAGCGTCGCCCGCCCGATGAGCGTAGAGTATTTCTCGGTATCCGGCCGCTGCGCGGGGTCGAGCGGCGAGACACCGTCGATGGGGTCAAGCTCGTAGACCCGCGCCTCCACCGATTTGACTGGCTCGATGGCGCTCTTGATATGGCCGATGGAAAGCCCGGCCAGGCAGCGGGCGGTCTCCGCGGTCTGCTCCATCACGATCCAGAGCGCCTCGTCCTTCTCCATCGTGTCCGAGAGGAAGAACTCCCTGTCTCCGTCGACGCTGGTGAAGGTCCTCGGCTCCGCGAACAGGCTAGCGACTGTCATTGGGTGATAGGCGAGCGGGCTGCCGGTGGTGAGGAGCATGTCCGGCGCGATGTTCGCCGCCGCGTCTCCGGAGCCCGGGTCGAGCCTGGAGGCATAGGTCCGCTCCCGGCGGAGGGGCGCGCGCCAGGCGCCGAGCAGGCCGGCATGCGTCCTCGGCTCGTAGCGCACGCTCTCGCGGTGCTCGAAGAGGAAGAGATAGGGGATGATGCAGATCCACCGCTCGAGCGCTCCACCCCCCGGTGGTAGCCGCAGCATGGCCCGCGGCATGTCGGAGAAACGGAGCTTCAGCAGGCCCGGGCGCAGGGGGCCGCAGGGAAAGATGTGCGGGGCGGAATGGGCGCAGGGTGCCTGCCGCGTGATTGCGTTCTCCGCATCCACGAAGCCCTCATCGCCGCCTGCGCTCCAGGTCAGCCGCGCCTCGCGGGGCAGGCCGAAATTGGCTGAGTTCTCCCCTTGCGCGCTGACATAGTAGGGCATGTACGGCCAGCCGCCGTAGCAGACGCCGCCGATGGCGATGTCCTCGGGTATCGGCCGCTCCTTGCCAACCGTGGCCGCGTTGTGGAGGGCGATGGACTGGGGCACGTCGATCTCAAGCTCGAACCAGAGTTCCCGCGAGATGTTGGGCCCCAGAATGTCGCCCGCCCAGCTGAGGGAGAGGAACGGGGTCGTGCCGGGAGCGAAGGGCAGGCCCCGCGGCGCGGGCATGCTGCCGACGCCGTTGCCCGGTACGTATGTCGTCGACGAGGTGCTGAGGTTCAGAGCACCGGGTATGAAGTCGCCATAGGGCAGGGCGATGGCATCGACGCTGTTGGGGTTCTCGACCTGCAGGTCTGCCGCAAGGGGCCCGTGCAGGCTGACCGCGCCGGCGACCAGAGGAATGGGGCGGCCGACGACCGTGCGGAGGGGGGTGACCGCGCGCGATTTCATGGGCCGAACGCCTTCGCACCAGTGCTGCGACCAGTCGTTCGATGCGCCATGCGACGTGAACCACCCATCATCGCGACACGCTCCTCCACGACCCTCGATGACACGCACGATGAGATGAGCCTAACCTTGCGTCAACTCTCTTGTGCTGCTGCAGATTCGTTTGCGGCGACCGACCGGCGATCGATCCGGTGGTGGCGCTGCTCGCACAGGCTGCCGAGCCTCCCTTCGCTGGCACCAAGTCAAATGCGGCGTTGCTAATGCGAACCGATAGTAAGCAAACGGGGCGGAGGGTCTCAAAATCCCGGCATCGTCGGCCGGCACGGCGCCCAAGGTTCACGGAACTGTCGCATAGGCTGAGTACGCAACGAGGGCGCGGACACTTTCTCTTCGTGAGGACGGCTCGGGTCACCGCCTTGCCGATGCGTCTTGCGCCTTTGCAATGAAAGCCGCCGCAGCAAGTCGGGGACGGAACAGGGAGTTACCATGACTCGGAGTATTCTTTCAGGAACAGCGCTCGTGCTGCTCCCGGGCGTCGCCCTCGCGGCCTGCCCAGCCATCTCGGTAAGCGACATGGGCGGCGTGGCCCCCGGTGCCTACCCCCAGCAGTTCGAGCTCGCCGAGTTTGAAGCTGCGGCCAGCTGCACCATGGAGTTCAGCGCAAACCCGGACATCGCCGGTCTCAACGCGCAGATCGTGGGCAACCCCGAGCTGCCGGCACTGGCCGAGCGCCTTCCGTCGGAGCCGCTGGTCGTCGTCCCCTATGAGAGCGTCGGCACGTATGGCGGCCAGCTCGACGTCCTCTCGAACGCCACGGAGGCCGGCACGTCGGACTTCCTGTCGGTCCGCCACGTCAACTTCGTGCGCTATTCGGACGACCTGCAGACCATCGTGCCGAACGTCGCGAAGTCCTGGGAGTGGAACGACGATTTCACCCAGCTCACCATCGAGCTTCGCGAGGGCCACAAATGGTCGGACGGCGCGCCCTTCACCAGCGCGGACGTCGCCTTCTGGCACGACAACCTGATGCTCGATACGAACATCTTCGAGACGCCGAAGGACTACATCACCGTTGCCGGCGAGACGCTGACCGTCGAGACGCCGGACGAGACCACGGTGATCTTCAAGCTGCCGGCGCCGAAGCCGGGCCTGCTGGCCTTCTTCGCCACGCATTACAGCCAGCCCTTCCAGCCGAAGCACTTCCTCGGCCAGTTCCATCCGGACGTGAACCCGGACGCGGACGCTTTCGCGCAGAGCCTCGGTTTCGAGAACGGCTACGACGCGATCAAGGCCTATTACGGCAACTCGGACTGGACCGACACGCCGACGCCGATGCTCTCCCGCCCGGAGATCGTCGATGGCCTGCCGAAGCACACCTACCCGACGCTCGAGAGCCACATCTACATCTCGGACACCACCGAGGGCCGGCATCTCGTCGCCAACCCCTACTTCTTCCAGGTCGACCCGACCGGGCAGCAGCTGCCCTACATCTCCGAGCAGGACGAGGTGTACATCAACGACAACGAGGTCCGGCTCCTCAAGATCGTGAACGGTGAGGTCGACTATAAGTCCCAGTCGCTCCAGCTCGCCTCCGCGCCGATCCTCCTCGAGGGTCAGGAGAAGGGTGAATACACGGTCGAACTCAAGCCCGAGATCACCATCGGCGCCTTCGGCTTTAACGTCACCCACGAGGACGAGGCCAAGCGTGCGATTTTCGCCGACCTTTCGTTCCGCGAAGCGATGAGCCAGGCGATCAACCGCGACGAACTCAACGAAATCGCGTTCTTCGGCCAGGGTGTCCCGCAGGCCTATAACGGCTTCTCGCCGCTCCCGGCCTTCGCGGATGCGTCGCTCAAGGGCTACATGACCGAGTTCGACCAGGCGGCCGCGAACGCCAAGCTCGACGCCCTCGGCCTGAAGGACGTGGACGGTGACGGCCTGCGCGAGCTGCCGAACGGCGAGAAGCTGGTGCTGAACCTCAACTTCTCGACCCAGGGCATCGCGGGCCAGACCGTCGAGCTCGTCGCCCAGCACTGGGCGGATGTGGGTATCGCCTCGGTGGTCAAGGAAGTGACGCCGGACGAGTACCGCTCGGCCCAGTCGGCCAACAAGCTCGACGTCTCGATGTGGCGCAAGAGCCAGCCGCTCGCCATCGTCCTCGGCAACAACGAGCTCTGGGTGCCGCCCTACGAGAACTACTTCGGCAACCGCAACGCCATGCTCTGGGCCGAGTGGGTCGATACCGGTGGTTCCGCAGGCGTCGAGCCGCCGGCCTGGGCGAAGGAGATGATGGACGACATCAACACGCTTCAGTCGGCCGCCGCGGGGTCGGATCTCTACAACGAGACCGGCGCGCGCATGGCGCAGACGATGACCGAGCAGCTGATGTTCATCGGCACGGTGCAGGCACCGGCCCCCATGATCCACCGGAACAACCTCAAGAACTGGACGTCGTTCCAGACCCACTCCTACGAGTACTATCGGACCTATCCGTACCGCGCCACGCAGTGGTGGCTGGACGAATAAGGCCCGGTCTGTTCTGCTGAAATTGCCGGAGGCGGCCAAGCGCTGCCTCCGGACGGGGAGCGGGACGCCCGACCCAGTGACAAGCCGGAAACCGGCGCTGGAGAGGGACTGGTAGACGCAGATGTTGAATTTCGCCCGCTTCGTTGCGACGCGTGCCGTGATGGCGATGATCACGCTCATCATCGTGTCGCTCGTCGTCTTCTCGCTCATGGAGCTGGTGCCGGGGGACTGCGCAGAGCGCTATCTCGCCTTCAAGAACACCCAGGGCTCCGGCATCTCCGTCGAGGATATTGAGGCGGAACGTCAGCGCCTGGGGCTCGACAAACCCTTCCTGCAGCGCTGGGGTACCTGGATCGTCAACGCCTTCCAGGGTGAGTTCGGCGACAGCTGCATCCTGCGCGTGAACATCGCGCAGCTTCTTGGCGACAAGTTCCTGCTGTCGCTCGGCATCTGCCTCGCTTCGCTGGTGCTGGCCTATCTGATCGCCGTGCCCGTGGGCATCATCGCCGCTGCGTCGAACAACGCGATCCTGAACAATTCGCTGAAGTTCATCAGCTATTTCGGCCTCGCCATGCCGAATTTCCTGCTGGCGCTGATGATCATGCTGTTCTCGACCGTCTATTTCAGCGACACGTTGACGGGGCTGTTCTCGAGCGAGTACCGCGATGCGCCATGGTCTCTCGCGAAGCTGCTCGACCTCATGAGCCATGCGTGGCTGCCCGTCTTCATCCTCGGCTGGTCCGCCACCGCCTTCGCGCTCCAGACCGTGCGGGCATTGATGTCGGACGAGATCGGGAAGCTCTACGTCACCGCCGCCTCCGCCCGCGGGGTCCATGGCGGCAAGCTTCTCTGGCGCTACCCTGCGCGCCACGCGCTGGGCCCCATCGTCAACTCGCTGGGCTTCGACCTCAACCGCATCTTCAACGAACTGCCGATCGTCGCGCTCATCCTGGTGATGACAGATGCGGGCGCCCTCCTGATCGAGGCGCTGGCCCGTTCCAACGACCAGCAGCTTGCGGGCGCCATCATTTTCCTGCTCACCGCGTCCATCGTGACGCTGAACTTCCTGACCGACGTGCTCCTTGCCGTCATCGATCCCCGCGTTCGTAAGAGCATCATGCGATGACCGATCTCACTCAGGCGAGCGCGGACGACCAGCGCGCCAAGGAAGCCTACTTCACCGCCTCGCAGAGCCAGCTCATCTGGGCACGGTTCAAGAAGCAGCGCTCGGCCATGGTGGCTGCAGTGGTGCTGCTGACCCTCATCGTCTCGGGCATCTTCGCGCCCTTTCTCTCGCCCTACGACCCCACCATCGCCGGGCGGAACAAGGACTACACCAACGGCGCCCCCCAGATCCCGCAGTTCTGCGACAAGAACGGCTGTTCCTGGACACCCTTCATCCACGCCGTCGAGCGCGAACGCTCCATCGCCACGAATTTCCGCTGGGTGACGAAGATAAACGAGGACAAGCGGAACTACGTCACGCTGTTCCCGCGCGGGGACAGCTACGAGCTTTTCGGCTTCATCCCCGGCGACGTGCATCTCTTCGGCGTCGAGGAGGGCAAGATCCACATCTTCGGCACGGATGAGGACGGGCAGGACATCTTCTCCCGCACCCTCCACGCCATATGGACCTCGCTCCAGGTCGGCACTATCGGGGTCTTCATCGCCTTCGTGCTGGCGCTCATCATCGGGGGCATAAGCGGGTACTATGGCGGGTGGATAGACGGGGTGATCCAGATGATCACCGATGCCGTCCGAACCGTGCCCGCCATCCCACTCTTCATGGCGGTTGCCGCGTTCATGCCGCCCGAAACCTCCGCCGAGGCACGGTTCTTCTACATCTCGCTCATCCTCGGCTTCATTGGCTGGCCCACGCTGGCGCGGCGCGTCCGCACCCATCTCCTCACCGAGCGGAACCAGGAATACGTGCTGGCGGCGGAGCTTTGCGGCGCCTCCTCCGGCCATGTCATCCGGCGCCACCTGCTGCCCTCCTTCACCTCCTACATCATCGTCGATCTGGTGATCTCGTTTCCCTACATGGTGCTCTCCGAGACCGCGCTCTCCTTCATCGGCCTTGGCCTGAAGGATCCGGTCTCGTCCCTCGGCGTCATGCTCCAGAAGGCGACGAGCGCGGACGTGATGCTGAACTACCAGTGGTACTTCATCCCGGTGGTCTTCTTCATCGTCCTCGTGATGGCCTTCGTCTTCGTCGGCGACGGGCTGCGCGACGCGGCCGATCCCTACGCGGAGCAGAAGAAGTGAGCGCGCTCATTGACGTCGAGAACCTCACCGTCCGGTTCCGGACCGATGAGGGGGAAATCACGGTGGTGGAGAACGTCTCCTTCTCGCTCGAGAAGGGGCAGGTTCTCGGGCTCGTCGGCGAGAGCGGCTCGGGCAAGTCCGTCTCCGCCAAGGCGCTGATGCATCTGAACGCGGGCAACGCGATCTACGACCCGGCATCGAAGATCACGCTCCATACCGATAGCGGCCCGGTCGATGTCCTTTCGCTGCGGACGCCCAAGGAGCTTTCGGTGGTACGCGGCGGTGCCGTCAGCATGATCTTCCAGGAGCCGATGGCGAGCTTCGCGCCCGCCATCACCATCGGTGCCCAGATGGTCGAGCAGCTCCTCATCCACACCGACATGACCAAGCGCGCCGCCCGCAAGCTCTCGATCGAGATGCTGGACCGGGTGGGGATCAAGGAGCCGGACAAGCGCGTCGACCAGTACGCCTTCGAGCTTTCCGGCGGCATGCGACAGCGCGCCATGATTGCCATGGCGCTCTCCACCAAGCCCGCGTTGCTGATCGCGGACGAGCCGACCACGGCGCTCGACGTCACCATCCAGGCGCAGGTGATCGAGCTCATGAAAGGTCTCGTCACGGAGTTCGGCATGGGCATCCTCTTCATCACCCACGACCTAGGGGTGATCGCGCAGACGGCGGACGAGGTGGCGGTAATGTATCTCGGCCGGATCATGGAGAAGGGTCCGGTGCGGGACGTGATCCGCCACCCCGCGCACGCCTACACCCGCGGTCTCATCAACGCGCTACCGAAGCTCGATGATCTGGAGGCGCCGCTCACGCCCATCCCTGGCGATATCCCGAGCCCGCTGGAGCGGCCGGCGGGCTGCGTGTTCCACACGCGCAACCCGGAGCTTGCCCCCGGTTCGCGCTATGAACGCGAGGTGCCCCCCCTTTCCGAGGTAAGCCCCGGCCATTTCGCCGCCCTCTTCCCCGAAGACGTGCCGGTGCGCGCATGACCGAGCCGCTGATCAAGGTCGACACCCTGTCGATCCACTATCCGCTCGGCCGCCGCCTCTTCGGTAAGCCTGCAGTGCTGAAGGCGGTCGACAAGGTGAGCCTCTCGATCCCCAGGGGCGGGTTCTTCGGCCTCGTGGGCGAGAGCGGTTCGGGCAAGACCACGCTGGGCCGGGCCATGCTGCGCGCCGCCCCCATTACCAGCGGCGCGATCCGGTTCAACGACGGGGAGGTGGACTACGACGTCGCCTCCCTCGGCAAGACGGAGCTGCGGGACTACCGGCGGCGCGCCCAGCTCATCTTCCAGGACCCCTATGCCGCTCTCTCCCCACGCATGACCGTGCGGGACATCATAGCCGAGCCGCTCGAGCTCATGAAGATCACCAAGACCCGGGCGGAGACCGATGCCCGCGTGCGCGAGATCGCAGGCATGTGCAGGCTCAACCTGGAGCATCTGCGCCGCTTCCCGCATGCTTTCTCGGGTGGCCAGCGCCAGCGCATCTCCATCGCCCGCGCGCTCGTCTGCCGGCCGAAATTCGTGGTGGCGGACGAGGCGGTGGCGGCGCTCGACGTCTCGATCCAGGCGGACATCCTCAACCTGCTCAAGAGCCTGCAGCGGGACCTCAACCTCACCATCCTCTTCATCAGCCACGACCTTTCGGTGGTCGCGCATGTCTGCGACGAGGTGGCGGTGATGTATCACGGTGTGATCAAGGAGCAGGCGCCCACGAAAGAGCTTTTCTCCAACCCGCGGGAGGACTATACGCGACGCCTCCTCTCCGCGATCCCGTCGCTCGACCCGGACCAGAAGCTGCATGTGCGGCAGATGTCGGAGTGATCTCTCGCCTCACGCCTTGCGGCGGATGAGCATGTTGCGTGCCTGAAGATCGACGAGCAGCTTCACCAGCGCCGCGACGACGAGGGCGCAGAGGACCGCCTTCGAGACCAGCTCCATCGTCCCCTCGATCAGCATCGCATGGACCACGGTGCCCGCGATGATGACGGTGGAGAAGGTGAGATGCGCCAGCCGCCACGTCGCCGGCCTGAGACGCAGGCGTCGCCGGAAGGCTGCGAAGAGCGCTGCGGCGAACACAGTCCACATCGCAATCACGCCCCATACGGAGAAGGGCGTGGGGGAGCGGAAGAGCAGCGCATCGACCACGTCCGGCGGGCTCGTGATCCAGAGCCCGACGACATGGACGACCACGGCGACCAGCAAGCCACCGCCGACCCAGGCATGGACCCGGCGTGCAAGGCGGGTCGGCACACCGGGCAGGTAGCCGCCCGCCAGCAGGGGCTGCAGCAGCAGCAGGCCGAGCGTGACCACGCCAGCAAAGCCCGCCGCGATGTAGACGGGCTCACGCCAGGCGAGCAGCGGGCTGGTCGCGGCCACCGCAACCGGCACGATGAGGGCGGCCGCGAGGACCGCCCAGATCAGGATCGCGCGGGGCGAGGTCACGCCGCTTAGGCCGGTTTCAGGACGAAATGGGCGGCGAGCGTCTTGTCCCGCGCACTCGGCATCACCGGGCGGAGAAACACGGTCTCGAACCCGTTCCCGTCGAACTCCGCGTCATAGGCGAGGTGACCGTGCGGCTGGCCGAAGGCCGGCACGATTTGTGGCATGTCCATCTGGAACTCGCCGTTCGCGTCCGTCAGCGTGGCACCGTGGCTCTCGAGATCGCGCTCATGGCCTTCGGTGGTATGGGCCCACATCTGGATGCGGATACCCTCGAGCGGGGCGCCATCGCCCGCGCGCCGCACGGTGCCTGTCATCAGGAAGCCGCCGCCGCCGATGCGCTGCACGATCGGCGCACCGGGGCGATAGTTGTTCGCACCGCCGCGCATGGTGGGCGTCGGTGCGAGCCCGGCGGCCTGAGCCGGGCGGAGCAGGCCAGATGCGCCTGTAGTGAGCGCAGCGCCCGCCGTGGCAGCGCCCGCCAGCAGAAGGGCGCGGCGGCTCTGAGGTGTCTGGGCCATCGTGATCTCTCCTCGAATACATCTCCGGCGCGCGCGTCTGCGGCGCCGCTGGTCATCGGGTTGGAAGTCGCAAATCCCGCAATGCCTCTCGGTCGCCCCGCTAAGGTAGGGAGAGGTTGCCGGCGATAAACCGTGTGCGACGCACAAGCCCTGAGTTTTTCCGGGCTGGCGGTCAGTTCCCCGCTGTCACCCGCAGGACCGTTCGGAAACCGATATGGTTGGCGCCGAGGGAGAGTTCCTGCGGTTGCCGCGCCGCCGGGCGGTAGCGCCCGCAATAGAGCGGTGTGCAGAGCCAGGAGCCGCCCTTCACCGTAACGCGCGTCTCCTCCGCCGGCTGGTCATCGGCGGGGCGGGCATCCCAATGGTCCCCCACATATTCCCAGACGTTTCCGGCCATGTCGTAGAGCCCGTAGCCATTGGGGTCGTAGCAGCCCACCGGCGCGGTGGTGAGCCAGCCATCCCCAACAGTGTTCTCCGATGGGAACTGGCCCTGCCAGGTATTGGCCTTCCAGCCCTCCACCGGGTTGTAGGCCTCGCCCCAGGTATAGTCCGCCCCTTCGAGGCCGCCGCGTGCCGCATACTCCCACTCGGCCTCCGTCGGCAGATCCCGCCCCAGCCAGGCCGCATAGGCCATGGCGTCCTCCCAGGCGATGTGGACCACCGGATGCTCCGGGAACTGCTCGATCGTGCTGCCGGGGCCGAGCGGTGCCTGCCAGTTCGCACCCGCCACATAGCGCCACCACTGCGAGACATCGTCGAGATTGGCGACCATGCGGGGCGGGGAGAACACCATCGCGCCGGGGCGGCGGAGGGCTGCGGGGATGGCCGGGAACGCCTCCGCCGAAAGCCCGCGTTCGGCCACCGTGCGATACCCGGTCTCGGCCACGAAGCGGGCGAACTGCGCGTTGGTCACTTCATGAGCGTCGATCCAGAAATCGCCCACGCGCGCCTCGCGCACCGGCGCCTCCTCCGGGCGGTCCTCCCGCTTCTCGGAGCCCATGAGGAAGCTGCCGCCCTCGATGAAGACCATGCCCGCCTTCCCGCGATCCGCCGCGACGGGGGCGGGGGCGATACAGGCGGCGATGGCCGGTGCGGCCACGGTGAGCGACAGGAAGAGAGCGCAGGCGGAGATGCGGGTCAGTCCGGCCATACCTGCTCCCAGTCCGCCTTCATGTCCACGATCAGCCAGCCGCGATCCGGCCCCTCGTCGAGCCCGCGCACGAGCTTGCCCACATGGCTTTCGCGGTCATAGGCCCATTCACGCTCCTCATCGGTGTGGTGGACGATCATGGCGAAGCGCGCGCCGTCGCCTGCCGTCGTCCACTCCAGCATCTG
This sequence comes from Pseudomonadota bacterium, assembly GCA_038528605.1. Lineage (GTDB taxonomy): Bacteria > Pseudomonadota > Alphaproteobacteria > Rhodobacterales > Rhodobacteraceae > Thermohalobaculum. The sequence goes on along the minus strand of JBCBEP010000093.1, from coordinate 1,545 downwards.
GAAATCACCGTCCGAGTTGCCGGCCGCGAAGATCGGGCGCTTGCCGATCCGCCGGTCGATGGCCACGGGCTTGCCGGCCTTGTCGTCGAGGAAAAAGAGGCCCGGCTCCTTCATCATCACCGGCGTCCCGTCCACGACCTCGTAGCTGAGATTGGCCTCGCTGCCGACCACCTGATGCGGCGGGATGTTGTAGGCCTCCTCCGCGAAGGCGCGCAGGAAGTGCACGCCCCCGCCCGAGACGATGTAGGTGCTGAAGCCCTCGTCGCGCAGGTAACGCAGCAGCTCGAGCATCGGCTGATAGACCATCTCGTCATACGCCTTGCCCGTGTCAGCGTGCCGCGCTTCGTCGAGCCACGCGCGGCTCAGGGCGATGAATTCCTCGACCGAAACACCAGAATGCGTGGTCGATACGATTTCGAGCAGCCCTTCGTCCCCAGCGGCCGCCACCGTCTCCATATCGCCCGCCGCCGCCGCGCGCAGTGTGTCGGAGCTCAGGACGCCGGGGTCGGCCTCCGCCATCGCCCTCAGCCGGTCGAGCGCGAAGAGGAACTGGAAGTAGATGGGCTTCTCGGCCCAGAGCGTCCCGTCATTGTCGAACACGGCGATCCGGTCGCCGCGCGTCACGTAGCGCTCGGAGGCGGGGTCAGTCACCTCGGCCACGAATGTAATGATCCGGTTCTTGGCCGCGCCTTCCCGCCACGAGGGCAGGGGATCGGAGAGCGCTGCGAGGGGGGAGAGCACCAGGATGAAGAGCGTCAGTATCGCGCGCATGATGAACACCTCCGAATTTGATGATGATGTTTCGCGCCCGATCGACCGCGGCATCCTTTCGGAGAACCCGGGCGTAGAGACCAGGGGTGCCGCGGCGTAGGGCGTGCAGCCCGCGCCTGCTGGCGCGGGCGCGGCGGTCAATACGGGTAGTCGTCGCTCGGGTTGCTGTTGTTCGCCGAACTCGCGATCGCAGCGCCCACGGCGAGCCCGGCGACGCCGGCTGCGATGCCAACCGCCGCAGCGTTGCCCCCTCGATCATCATAGCAGCAACCGCCGCCATAGTAGTTGTGGCGGGTGGAGACCCGGCGCGAGGTGCGGCGAGCGGTGCGGCGCGAGACGCGGCGGTTCGTGCGGCAGCGCGGCCCGCAGGCCACCTTCGCGATGATATCGGCCTCATACGCCGCGCTTGCCGGGGCGCTCGCGGGCTCGAGCGGAACATGCGCGGCCTGAGCGGGGCTGTAGCCGACGGTGAGGGCCAGGAGCGCCGCACCGCAAAGTGCTGTGACCTTGAACGTCATCAGTTCTCCTCCAGCAGCTCGCTGATCTCGAAGTTCTCCTTCACCTTCTCCCAGCGCTCCGCCAACGCCTTGCACTCCGCATCCACGCGCGGCTGGCCGGCGCCGTAGCCAGCGCTCGTCGCGAAGGCATAGGCGATATCGGAGCCAAGATCGTGGAGGATCATGTTGTAGATGGCTTTCGAGGCGAGGCGCATCTTCTCCCGCCGCTCGTCCGTCTCGGAGAGGCAGGTAAAGGCCTTGCCGACGGCGACGCCCA
>JBCBEP010000092.1:0-14119 GCA_038528605.1 Pseudomonadota bacterium | reverse complement strand
CCTGCAACTCACCCGGCTCGCGCTGCCCGCCATGATCGCGAAGGGGGGCGGGCATATCCTCAATATGGGCTCGGTTGCGGGGCTCTACCCCATCAACTCGGCGGTCTACGGTGCGTCGAAGGGCGCGGTTCATCTCATGAGCATGAACCTGCGGATCGAGCTTCGGGGCACGGGGGTGCGCGTGACGCAGATCAACCCCGGCCGGGTGGCCACCGAGTTCTACGACGCCGCGGTGCCGGATGCGGGGCGGCGGGCGGCGTTGAAGGAGACGGGGATCGAGGAGCTCCGGCCGGAGGACGTTGCCGATGCCGTCCACTACGCGTTGATGGCGCCGGCGCACGTGAATGTCTCGCTCATCGAGCTGCAGCCGCGCGAGCAGAGCTTCGGCGGTGTCTCCTTCGACCGGGTAACGCCTCGCTGATCGGGCGCTGCCGCGGCGGCCCTGCGGCCTATCTGTGCTTGGAGGCAGACAGGGAGGCTCGGCATGATCGCTGTGATTTTCGAGGTGGAGCCGGCGGACGGGGCGCTTGAGGGCTACATGGCGCTGGCCGCATCGCTGAAATCGGAGGTGGAGGCGATCGACGGCTTCATCTCGGTCGAGCGCTTCGAGAGCATGACGACGCCGGGCAAGCTCGTCTCCATCAGCTTCTGGCGCGACGAGGCGGCGCTGGAGGCCTGGCGGAACCGGCCGCGCCACCGCTCCGCGCAGGTGACGGGGCGGACGGGGATGATGGCGGGCTACCGGCTGCGCGTGGCCAGCGTGATCCGGGATTACGGGCTGGAGGCGCGGGACGAGGCGCCGGCGGATGCGGTGATCATCGAGGCCTGATCGGAAGTTCTGGTGGGGTGGGGATGGCTGGGTGCCCGTTCGCGCGTCGCGGGGCGTTGCCCCGCGCCTTGCTCCGCCCACCCGCCATCCCCCACCCCCAATGTGCGCAGCGGTCGTTCAGGTGAGGGTCAGGCGGGCGACGCCGAGGGGGACGGAGAACTGCTCGCACCAGATCCACACTTCGGTGTAGTTGCCGATGTCGAGGCCCGGCTTCAGCGTGTAGGTCTGCGCGCCGGTGTTCGAGCGCAGCGCGGCATGGATCGTTTCGGGATCGAAGCCGCCATTGCCGAGGGCCACCTTCGGGTCCGGCGCGCCGTCGAAGGTGAAATCCTCCTCGAGCTGGATGATCACGTTGCCGTTCGAGAAGACGATGCTCGCATGGCCCGTGGTCACGTGCTTCGAGCGCCCCTCGAAGGTGCCGCGGGCGGTGACCCGCGCATCCGAGGCGAGCTGCGGTTCTGCGGTGGGGGCCGCGGTGGTGCTGCTGCCGCCCCCGGCGCAGGCCGCCAGCGGGAAGGTTGCGCCGATGGCGAGGAGGCCGAGGCTGCGGCGGCGGGTGAGAAGGGTGGGCTGGGTCATGCTGTCTCCTGCGCTGAGGGCTGCGGTGGCGTGCGGGTAAAGCGTGGTACGCGGCGGGCTTCTCGGCTAGGGGGCAGAGCTGCCGGCTCACGTCTACGTGCGCCGCCGGGTTCGGGCGTGAGCGCCGCGTGACCGGTTCGTGATGCGGCGATGCGAGGGGGGATCCATGGGACAGTTCGCGATCATCGGCTGGGGCTCGCTGATCTGGGACATGGACGGGCTGGAGCGGCATGTGGCGGGGGACTGGCGCATGCGGGCGGGCCCGGCCCTGCCGCTCGAGTTCAGCCGGGTGAGCGCCAAGCGCCTCGGCGGCCTCGCGGTCTGTATCGATCCCGAGCACGGGGCGCCGTGCCCGACCCATGTGATCGCCTCCGTTCGCACGACACTGGATGAGGTGGTCGAGGATCTCGCGGCCCGCGAGCGCACGGCGCCGGAGCGGATCGGGCTCGCCATGCCGGGGGACGGACTTCGGCGGAGCCGGCTGCCCGGTGTTGCGGAGGCGATTGCCGGCTGGTGCGCGGCCGCGGGCTGGGCGGGGGCGGTGTGGACCGATCTCGACGCGAATTTTGCTGATGAGAAAGGCGAGGCCTTCTCCATCCCGGCGGCGGAGCGGCATCTCGCGGGGCTGCGTGGGCCGAGCCATGTGGAGGCGGTCCGCTACATCGAGGAAGCGCCGGCCTCCACCGACACGCCGCTGCGCCGCCACCTCGCGCAGCAGGCGTGGTGGCGCGCTGCGGCAGCCGCGCTGCCGGGCGCGGGCTAGGCCGCGGTCAGGCCTCGAGAAGCAGCCAGAGGGCCGAGGCGGCGACGAGCACGCCCATGGTCGCGTTGAAGAGCCGAAGACGCGGGCCCGTGCCGAGCGCACGCCCGATGGCGGCGCCTGAGGCGGTCCAGGCCTGGCTGGAGGTGAGGCCTGCCAGCATGAAGACCAGCATGATGAGCAGGGCCTCGCGGACGGGGGCGATGCCCGAGACATAGCTCGCCGAGACGCCGATCGACATGACCCACGCTTTCGGGTTCACCCACTGGAAGGCCGCGGCCTCGACGAAGCTGAACGGGCGGCCCTGCGCGCCCTCGCCATCCACGCCCGCCGCGGGCCTGGCCGTCCCGATGCGCCAGGCGAGCCACAGCATCACCGCTGCGCCGAGCCAGGCGAGGCCCGAGCGGAAGGCAGGGGCGGCCTCGAACACCTCGCCGAGCCCGAGGGCGACCGCGAAGACCATGAAGGGAAAGCCGAGGGCGACACCCATGGCATGCGGCAGGGTGCGCCGCCAGCCATGCGTCGCGCCGGAGGCCGCCAGCATCACGTTGTTGGGCCCGGGCGTCCAGGTGGTGGCGAGCGCGAAGCCCAGCAGGGCGAGGAACTGATCTGCCGTCATTATCCTCCCCTCCGCCACGCGCCGATAATAGTCAGATATCTTGACCTAGTTCTGTCAGAACATGCGCGAGGAGGGCTTGCCTGTCCAGCGCGAAGCCACTCTCCACGAAAGCGGTTTCGCCCCGCTTCAGCGCGTCGCCGAGGGAGGCGCCGGGCGCTACCCCGGCGGCGGTGAGGTCGGCGGCGCGGAGCGGCATGCGGGCGCTTCTGCCGCGCTCGATCGTGGCGGCGAGGGCGCCGGGGTCGTCGGCGAGCCCCGGGGGCGCGGCGCGCCAACCCGCATGCGCCTCCTCGACGAGCACCGCGGCCCAGGCCGCATCCGCACCGTGATGATAGGCGGCCGCGCCGGCGCCCCGCCCCTCGGCCAGGCACTGGCGGGCCGCCGCGATGGCCTCGAGCGCGCGGCGCTCGGCCTTGGCGAGGCGGAGGGCCTCCGTCACCGCGCCGATGCTCGCGCCCGCGTCGGGTCCCAGGTCGGCGGGGCCCAGGGCGGCGGGCACGATCGCGGCCAGCCGGGCGCGCCAGTCCGGTGCCCGGCCGGCAAGCGCTTCGAGATGCACGAGCGGCGCGACGGGGGCCGCCGTCGCCCCCGGCAGGCAGCGCGCGAGGATGCCGGCGGCCTGCATCGCGGCGAGGGCGGGGGCAGGGTCGGGGGCGGCGAGAAGGCGGCGGAACTCGTGCCCGATGCGCTCGCGGGCGAGGGTCTCGACCCCCTCGCCCGCCTCGGCACAGGCCGCCAGCCCCTCGGCATCGATGCCGCCTTCGGGGTCCGCATACCAGGCATGGAAGCGGAAGAAGCGGAGGATGCGCAGATAATCCTCCCTGATCCGCTCGGCGGGGTTCCCGATGAAGCGCAGGCGGCGCGCTTCGAGATCAGCCAGCCCGCCCAACGGGTCGATCACCCGGCCCGTGGCGTCGGCGTAGAGCGCGTTCATCGTGAAGTCCCGCCGTGCGGCATCGGCGGCGAGGCTCTGGCCGAAGGCGACGGTGGCGCGGCGCCCGTCGGTCTCGAGATCGGCGCGCAGCGTGGTCACCTCGATGCCCGTGCCCTCCGCCACGGCGGTGATGGTGCCGTGCTCGATCCCCGTGGGCACCGCCTTCAGGCCGGCCGCCACGAGGCGACGCTGCACCTCCGCCGGCAGAAGCGGCGTGGCCACATCGAAATCTCCCGGCTGCCGGTCGAGCAGCGCGTTGCGTACGGCGCCCCCCACGAGGAACGCCATCTCCCCCCCGCCAAGCGCTGCAAAGACAGGCTCGAGCCCCGGCGCCGCGAGCAGCGCTGCGGGCAGGTGACGACCCGTGACCCAGGCTGGATCGACGACCGCGCCGCTCATCCGCCGCCCATGGCCACATCGAAATCTCCCGGCTGCCGGTCGAGCAGCGCGTTGCGTACGGCGCCCCCCACGAGGAACGCCATCTCCCCCCCGCCAAGCGCTGCAAAGACAGGCTCGAGCCCCGGCGCCGCGAGCAGCGCTGCGGGCAGGTGACGACCCGTGACCCAGGCTGGATCGACGACCGCGCCGCTCATCCGCCGCCCATGGCCGCCGCCCCGCCGCCTGCAGGGCCCTCGCCCGCACCGGGCAGCCGGCCGAGCCGCTCCAGCCGGTCCGAAAGGCCCTTCAGCATGCCCGCCGTCGCGCCCCAGATGTAATACTCGCCCCATGGCATGGCGTAGAAATACCGGCGCCCGCCCTGCCACTCCCGATGGTGGCGCACCCGGTTTGCGGGGTTCATCAGGAAATCGAGCGGGCACTCGAAGATCTCGTCCACCTCCCCCGGCTCCGGCGTCCCCCGCCAGGCGGGCTCCACAAGGCCCACGAAGGGTGAGACCCGGAAGGCGGTGGAGGTGACATAGGGGTCGAGCTCGCCAAGAAGCTGCACGGCGATGCGGGGCAGCGCGATCTCCTCCTCCGCCTCGCGCAGTGCGGCATCGAGCGGCGAGGCGTCCCCATCGTCCAGCTTACCGCCCGGAAAGCTGATCTGCCCCGCATGGTGCTTGAGGTGGCGCGAACGCACGGTGAGAATGACCCGCAACCCGTCGGCCCGCGTCACCAGCGGGCAAAGCACGGCGGCCGGGCGTTCCCGCACCGATCCGGGCGCCGGCCTGAACTCGGGCGCTAGGTCGAAATCGGAACGCGGTCCCAGCGGTGGCAGGGCGAGCGCGTCTTCGATATCGCTGAGGCGGAGAACCATGCGCGTGATGTGACGCGCCGGGCGGGCCGGTGCAAGGCCGGCCTGAAGCGGGGCAGGGGCGGCGGAGGAGCCAGGTGCAGGAAAAGGACGGGAAGCACGCGGCCGAGAACGCGGCGGCGAAGGGCGAAACGGCTACCCTCGCGCCCTGGCGTGTGGCGCTTGCCGAGGCGCTTGCGGGCAACGACCCGGTGCTCGGCGCGGCCGTTCCCCGCATCATCGCCGTCTTCATCCTGCTAACGGCAGGGGCAGTCGCGCTCGAGACCGTGCGGGGGCTGCCGGAGTGGATCCACGTTCTGCTCCTCGCCTTCGAGGTCGTGGCGGTTGCCGTCTTCCTCACGGAATACGTGCTCCGCCTCTTCGCGGCAGAGAAACCGCTGAGATATGCCCTCAGCTTCTGGGGGATCGTCGACCTTCTGTCGTTCCTGCCGACGATCCTGCTCCTGGGCTTCGATCTCCTCGGCCTCCGGGCGCTCCGGCTCCTCCGGCTCCTGCGGCTCCTCAAGCTCGTGAAGCGCGAGGCGCCGGTGCTGCGGCTCTGGAAGTCGCTCGCTCACGTGCAGGACGAACTGGTGGCGGTGCTGGTGGCGGCGCTGATCATGCTCTACCTGTCCGCCGCCGGGATCTATTTCTTCGAACACCGGGTCCAGCCGGAGGCGTTCCCCTCCATCCCGGCCTCGATGTGGTGGGCGATCGTGACGCTGACGACCGTGGGATATGGGGATATCGTCCCGGTCACCACCGGTGGGCGCGTCTTCACGGGTTTCGTCATGCTCGTCGGCATCGGCCTCATTTCCGTGCCGACGGCGCTCATCGCTAGCGCGATGATGGCCACGCGCCGGGCACAGCGTAACTCCCATGCGCTGGCGGACCGAATATCGGGCCCCATCGCCCAGCGCGTCTCCTTCCTCGTCGAACAGGAACTCGAGCGTCAGCGGCAGGAGGATGAGGAGGCCGAGGCGGCTGCCGCCGCCCGGCGGCGTGATCCCTAGCCCGTCCTCACTCCGGCAGTTCGGCGGCCGGGATGATGGGGAAGAACAGCCCCTCGCTCCGCAGGCCGAACCAGTCCGCCCCCTCATGCGGCGCGATTTCGCCTATCTCCACGAGCCGGTAGAAGCTTTTCCGGTCGATCAGCGCCTCAAGCCCCCGGCGCACATGCACGTAAGGAGACGGTTCGCCCGTCTCGGCGTCGCGCACCACGCGGATCGGGTTCTCCGGCCCGGCCACGCTCTCGTCCCCAACATTCGTCACGAAGGTGAGCACCTGGCCCGCCGGCCCGTCCTCCGCCCGGAAATCGACTGCGACGAATGGCGCGTCGTCTACCGTGATCCCGATCTTCTCCACCGGGGTCACGAGGAAGTGTTTGCCGTCCTCGAGCTTCAGGACGCTGGCAAAGAGCTTCACCAGCGCTTCCCGGCCGATGGGTGTGCCCAGGTACCACCACTGCCCGTTCCGCGCGATCCTGATGTCCAAATCCCCGCAATAGGGCGGGTTCCAGAGGTGAACGGGCGGCGGGCCCTTGGCTTTCTTGGCCGCAGCACTCACCGCCTTGGCCAGGCTGTCCGCCTTGCCGGGATCGGTGTTCGCAACGTCACCCACAGCGTCCTCGGTCACATTCGGTTTCCCATTCGCGCATGAAACCATCGGGTCAAGCCTTTGCCTTTCCGCTCATGCCTATACTTTAAGGCGGTCTAGCCGGGATGACAGCGCTGGCTGCACCTGGCACGAAATGCATTGCGATGGGCGGGGGCGAGGGGGCCTGCCGCCCGGTCTCTGGAAGGGAGCCTGCCTGATGTCCGACCCGGTGCACGAGATCGAGGAGGCCGGCCAGACGCTGGCGCGCGCACGCGGCGAGATCGCCAAGCGCATCGTCGGGCAGGGGGAGGTGGTCGAGCTTGCGCTGACCGCCATTCTCTCCGGCGGCCATGCGCTCCTCGTTGGCGTGCCGGGCCTCGCGAAGACCCGGCTTGTCGAAACGCTCGGCACCGTGCTGGGGCTCGACGCAAGCCGCATCCAGTTTACGCCGGACCTTATGCCGGCCGATATCCTCGGCTCCGAGGTGCTGGAGGAGGGGCAGGACGGCGCGCGGGTGTTCAAGTTCATCCAGGGCCCGATCTTCACCCAGCTCCTTCTGGCGGACGAGATCAACCGCGCCAGCCCGCGTACGCAGTCCGCCCTCCTGCAGGCCATGCAGGAGAAGGAGGTGACGGTGGCGGGCGAGACGCGGAAGCTCGCCAAGCCCTTCCACGTGCTCGCCACGCAGAACCCGATCGAGCAGGAGGGCACCTATCCGCTGCCCGAAGCGCAGCTCGACCGGTTCCTGCTGCAGATCGACATGAGCTACCCGACGCGGGACGAGGAGCGCGACATCCTGCTCGCCACCACGGGTGTGGAGGATGCGGTCGCTGAGCCGGTGCTCGATGCCGAGGCGCTGATCGGCCTCCAGCGGCTCGTGCGCGCCATGCCGGTGGGCGAGGCGGTGATGGAGGCGATCATCAGCCTCGTCCGCTCGGCCCGCCCGGGCGAGCAGGATGCCGCGCCGGGCGCGACCGAGCGGTTGGCCTTCGGTCCCGGCCCCCGCGCCGCACAGTCCCTGATGCTGGCGGTGCGCGCCCGCGCCCTCCTGCAGGGCCGCCTCGCGCCGGATCTTGCGGATGTCCGCGCCCTCGCCGCGCCCGCCCTCACCCACCGCATGGCGCTCACCTTCGCGGCGCGCGCGGAGGGGGCGAGCCTTGGCGAGGTTATCGAGGGTCTGCTCGGCACCGCCTCGCTCGAGGCCGCGGCTTGAGGGCGGAACCCCGGGCTTTCGGGCGGCGCGCCGTTGCGGTCGCCGCAGTGCTCGGCCTGCTCGCCGCGCCGGCAGCGGCGGCAACCGGCGGGAGCGCGGGCCAGCCGGCCGGCGCCGCCGCGCGCCTCGCAACGGTCGGCAGCGCGCTCACCCTGGCGCTCGATCTCTGCATCGCCTTCCGCCGCAAGCCGGCCGACGCCGTGGGCTTCGCCCGCGGCCTCGGTTTCGAGCCGCTGAAGAACCACCGCGCCTATGCCCGTGCCACCGGCGTGCCAGGGGGCGGCGGCAGCCACGCGGCGCTGAGGGAGGACGGCCGGTTCGCCGAGGGGTACTTCGCCCTCCCCGCCCCGCCGGGCGCGGTCGCCCCTTCAAAGGCCACGCTCGCCGTTACGCTCGATCAGGGCGCCGCGAGCTGCCTGATGACCGCGCGCGTCGATACCGCGCCGCGCAATCTCTCCAGCATCGCCCGCCTCGGCGCGGAGGTGCTCGAGGCGAAGGGCGTGCGCTCCACCTGCTTCGACGCGGATGGCGGCCCGCCGCTCCGCATCCTGCGCGGCTGGGGCGGCGGCGTCAGCGCCCACGGCTGCGAGCAGCCTGCCACGCTCGCCGCCGCGCAGTGCTGCTGGTTCGAGATCAGCTATCGGGAGACGCGCCCCGGCGCCCAGCTCAACACCCTCATCCAGCTCGGGGGAGGCAAGCGATGAGCGCCACGGGCCTTTCGCCGGAACGCGCCGCCTGGCTGCGGCGGGACAGTGAGCGGATCTCCGGCTCCCTGCCGCCGCTTCTGGTGGAGGCGGAGCGTCTCGTCGCCTCCACCTTTCACGGGGTGCATGGCCGCCGCCGCTCGGGCCCCGGCGAGAACTTCTGGCAGTACCGCGCGGCCCAGCCGGGGGACAGTCTCAGCCAGATCGATTGGCGGCGTTCTGCAAGGTCTGACCGGCTCTTTATCCGGGAGATGGAGTGGGAAGCGGCGGAGACGGTCCTCTTCTGGGTCGACCGCGCGAAATCCATGCAGTTCGCCTCGGAGCTGGCGCGCGAGGCCCGGCAGGGGCGGGTCACGAAGGCGGACCGTGCCTCCCTCCTCGCCCTGTCCCTGGCCGTTCTCCTCAACCGCGGCGGCGAGCGTTTCGGCCTCATCGGCACCGATGCCGAGCGCCCCCGCACGGGCGAGCGGCAGATCGAACGCTTCGGCGCGCTCCTCTCGGCGGACCATCCGGCAAACAGCCCGGATTTCGGCGCGCCGGCGGATTTCGAGCTGCCCCGCGCCGGGCGTGTGGTCTTCATGTCGGACTTCATGGGCCCGCGGGACCAGGTGCTCCCCGCGCTCGACAAGGCGGCGGGCCGCGGCATCGGTGGCGTCTACGTCCAGGTGCTCGACCCGGTGGAGGAGGCATTCCCCTTCGAGGGCCGCACCCGGTTCGAGAGCGTGGGCCACGCCATCCGCCACGAGACGGACGAGGCCCGGGCGCTCAAGGAGCGTTATCTCATGCGCCTGGCGGAACGGCGCGACGATCTGGCACGTGCGGCGCGGCGGGCGGGCTGGCAGCTTCTCCTCCACCGGACGGATGAGAGCCCCCGCAAGGCTCTCCTGCAGCTCCACGCATGGCTCGGAGGTGCACGGTGATCGACGCGCGGCATAGGCGGCAACGGGCGCTGGGAGGCGCTGTGGCATGATGGGTCTCGGCTTTCTCGCGCCCGCGGTTCTGGCGGGGCTGATCGCGCTGCCCATCCTGTGGTGGCTCCTGAAGGCCATCCCGCCCGCGCCGCGCACGGCGCTCTTCCCCGGCGTGCGCCTGCTGCTGGGGCTCGAAGACCCGGAGCGTGAGGCCGAGCGGACGCCATGGTGGCTGTTGGCCCTCCGCATCGCAGCGGTCGCCGCGGTGATCCTCGGCTTCGCCCAGCCCGTCCTCAACCCCTCCGAACGGCTGTCCTCGGGCGGCGAAGGACCGGTGCTGGTGCTGATGGACGCCGGCTGGGCGAGCGGGCCTGACTGGGCCGACCGTGTCGCCGCCGCCGGTGCGGCCATCGACGAAGCGGCATCGGAAGGGCGCAGCGTCATCCTCTGGCGCGCGGCCGAGCGGCTCGCCGCCCCGCCGCCCCAAGTGCCCGCCGCCGCCGCGCGTGCCGCCCTCGATGGCTCCGCGCCGCTGCCCCTGCGCCCCGATCGCCTCACGGTCCTCACGCTTCTCGACGATCCCGCAGCCGTGCCGCCGGGGGAGACCGTGTGGCTCCACGATGGCCTTGGCCATGACGCTGAGGCGACCGGCGCCCTGGCGGAACGGCTGCTCGATTTCGGCCCCCTTCACGTGATCGGCCCGGCCGGCACGGCGCGTGCCGTTCTACCGCCGACGCTCGAGGAGGGCCAGCTCAAGGCAACGGCCCTGCGCGCCGGCGGGGCGGGGGACGACGGGCCCGCAAGCGAAACGCTGGTCGCCATCGCGTCGGTCACTGCGGCCGATGGCGCGGCGGCCGGAGAGCGGCGCATCGCCGTGGCCGAGGCCTCCTTCGCCGCCGGTGAGACGCAGGCGGAAGCGGTCTTCGATCTCCCCTCGGAACTCATGAGTTCCATCGCGCGCATCACGCTGGCGGATGAGCCCACGCCCGGCGGCACGGGCCTCGCCGATGGGGCGGTGCGCCGCGTGCGCGTTGCGGTCGTCGATCCGGCGAGCGAGGGCGAGGTGATCCGCCTCACCTCCGCCCAGCACTACCTCACCAAGGCGCTGGTGCCCGCCGCGGAGGTCCACGCCGCCACGCTCGCGGAGGCGGTGGCCATGGCGCCTGCCGCCATCTTCCTGGCCGATCAGGGGGAGATGGGTGCCGACGTCGAAGAAGCGCTGGCGGCCTGGGTGGAAGAAGGCGGGTTGCTCGTGCGCTTCGCCGGCCCCCGCCTCGCCGGCGCGGTCGCCGCAGCCGCGCTCGCCCCCAGTGCCGGTCCCGTGGCTGGGGCGGGCCTAGGCGATCTCCTGCCCGTGCGCCTCCGCCGCGGTGGCCGCACCCTCGGCGGCGCGCTCGCCTGGGGGGACCCGCGCACGCTCGGCCCCTTCGCGCCCGAAGGCCCCTTCCGCCGACTTGAGCGCCCCGAGGAGGTCGAGGTCCGCACCCAGGTACTCGCTGAGCCGAGCCCCGACCTCGCCGGCAAGATCTGGGCGAGCCTCGACGATGGCACCCCTCTCGTCACCGCCACGGATCGGGGCGACGGGCGCGTGGTGCTCTTCCACGTCTCGGCCGATGCGGAATGGTCGTCGCTCCCGCTTTCTGGCCTTTTCGTCGACATGCTGCGGGAACTCGTGGCCCTCGCGCCCGGCAGCGGCGGCAACCCGCTCACCGAGGAGGAGCTTTCCGGCACCCTCTGGCGCCTCGACCAGACGCTGGCGCGGGACGGCACGCTGCTGCCCGTGCCCGCGAACCGGGACCCGGTGGCGGGTGAACGCCTCGCCGAGGCGCTGGGGACGGATGAGGGTTCCGCTGCGCCGGCTGGCCTCATGCCCGGCATCTACCTCCGCGCCGATGGCGGCCCGCGCGCCACGGGCGCGGCGGAGAACCTCGTGGTGAACCTCTATCGGGCGGGCGACACGCTGGCGCCCTTCCCCGATCCGCCCGCCGGCACGCTGGTCGACCGGCTCGGCGGGGCCGAGAGCCTCAAGCTGGCCGCCCCCCTCCTGCTGCTCGCGGTGCTCATCGCGGCGATCGACACGGTCGCCACGCTCTGGCTCTCCGGTCGCCTGCCCCGCCTGGGGCGCCAGGCCACGGCACCCGCCACCCCGGTGCTGGCCGCCGCGCTCCTCGGCCTCGCCCTCGCTGCCACGCCCGCCAGCCTCGTGGCGCAGGAACGCTCCGAAAGCGCCGGCCAGGATGTCTCGACCGCGGCGGAGACCACGCTCGGCTATGTCATGACCGGGGTCCCCTCCGTGGACCGGGTGAGCGAGCGGGCGATGATCGGCCTCGGCGTGGCCCTTACCGCGCGCACGGCGGTTGAGCCCGGCCAGCCCGTGGGCGTCGACCCCGAGCGGGACGAGATGAGCCTGCTCTCGGTCATCTATATGCCGCTCACCGCCGATACGCTGCCCACGGATGTCGCGCTCGAGCGGCTGGAGCGGTACATCGCCGGCGGCGGCCTTCTCCTGATCGACACCAAGAGCGGCGCGGGCGGCATCGGCGGGGCCGCGGCTGCGGAGATGCGCCAGGTGGCCCGGGCGCTCAACCTGCCCCCGCTCGCGCCGGTGGACGGGGACCATGTGCTCACGCGCACCTTCTACCTTCTCTCGAGCTTCCCCGGCCGCTGGCGGGGCGGCCGCGTCTGGGCCGAGGCCCCGCCCGAGGGCCGCGAGCCTGGCGCCGAGGAAAGCGGTCTGCCCCAGTTCGACCGGGTGGACGACAATGTCAGCCCCGTGATCGTCGGCTCGGGGGACTGGGCGTCGGCCTGGGCGATCGACGAACGCGGCCGGCCGATGTTTCAGGTGGGCCGGCCGGGGGACCGCCAGCGCGAGATGGCGCTCCGCTTCGGCATCAACCTCGTGCTCTACGCCCTCACCGGCAACTACAAGTCCGACCAGGTGCACGCGCCAGCGGTGCTCGAGCGGCTCGGCCAGTAGGCGAAGGATGAACCCGGCCCCAGCGCCGCGGAGGATGTGATGCAAACGAGCCTTGTCTTCGATCCGCTCCTGCCCTGGGCCGGGATCATCGTCGCAGCGCTGCTGGCGCTCGCCGCCGTCGCCTTCGCCTGGGCACGCGGGCTCAACGGCTGGTGGCTGCGGGCGCTGGCGCTGGGCGTGCTCGTCCTCGCCCTCTCCGGCCCGCAGCTGAAGCGGGAGGAGCGCGAGGGCCTCGCCAATATCGGCTTCGTCGTCGTCGATATGAGCGCGAGCACCAGCCTGGAGGACCGGGCCGCCGCCATCGCCGAGGCGCGCACGCAGCTGATCGAGGAGGCGGACCGGCTCTCCACCCCCGCGCGCCCGCTGGAACTGCGCGTGATCGAGCTCGACCCGGAGGACGACGGGCGCAACCGCGGCACGCGTCTCCTCGCCGCGCTCGACGCCGCCGCCGCGCGCGTGGCGCCCGATCAGATCGCGGGGGCCGTGCTGCTCACCGATGGCCGCGTGCACGATGCCGGGCTGCTCGAGCGATTTCCAGCGCCCGTTCATCAGGTGCTCGCGGGCGACCCGGACGCGTTCGACCTCCGCCTCGCGCTCCTCAACGCCCCCGCCTTCGGCATCGTGGGTGAGAGCGTGACCTTCCGGATCGCGGCCGAGGTGCTGGGGGAGGCCGCGGGCCGCGTCGGCTCGGACGTGATCGCGGAGGTGTCCATCGACGGTGCGCCGCCCCAGCAATTGGCCATGCGCGTCGGCGAGGAATTCGAACTCGAAGTGCCGCTGACCCATGGCGGGCCGACGGTGGTGGATATCCGCATCGATGAGGTCGAGGGGGAGCTCGCGACGCGGAACAACCGGATCATCTCCACGGTCTCGGGCGTGCGGGACCGGCTGCGCGTGCTCCTCGTCTCGGGCGAGCCGCATCCGGGCGGGCGCACCTGGCGGGATCTGCTGAAGTCCGATCCCATGGTGGATCTCATCCACTTCACCATTCTCCGCCCGCCCGCGAAACAGGACGGCACGCCCGTGAGCGAGCTCTCGCTCATCGCGTTTCCGACCCGCGAGCTCTTTCTCGACAAGATCGACGGGTTCGACCTGATCGTGTTCGACCGCTACCGCTGGCGGGGCGTGCTGGCGACGGCCTATCTCGCGAACATCGTCCGTTATGTGGAGGAGGGCGGCGCGGTCTTCGTCGCCTCCGGCCCGGCCTTCGCGGGGGCGCAAAGCCTCGCGCGCACGCCCCTCTCCCGCGTGCTGCCGGCGGAGCCGACGGTGGAGGCGATCGAGCGGCCCTTCCTGCCGCGGGTGAGCCGCGTCGGCGAACGGCACCCGGTGACGAGCGGACTCGAAGCGGCGGCGGGCATGATCGAGGGCGCCGATGGCGAGCAGGCGCCGGCCTGGGGCCGCTGGCTGCGCCAGATCGACGTGGCGCAGCGGAGCGGGCATGTGGTGATGACGGGCGATGGCGAACGCCCGCTCCTCATCCTCGACCGGGTGGGGGAGGGGCGCGTGGCGCTGCTGGCCTCCGATCATGCCTGGCTCTGGTCCCGCGGCTATGAGGGCGGCGGGCCGCAGGCGGATCTGCTGCGCCGCACGGCGCACTGGCTGATGAAGGAGCCGGAGCTCGAGGAAGAGGCGCTGATGGCGCGCGCCGAGCCAGGCGCCGTGGTGGTCGAACGCCGGAGCCTGGAAGAGAACCCGGGCGAGGTGGTGGTGGCGACGACGCCCTCGGGCGAACTCGTGGAAGTGAGCCTCTCGGCGCAGGG
>JBCBEP010000091.1:0-14132 GCA_038528605.1 Pseudomonadota bacterium | reverse complement strand
TCGAGCGTCTGCATCCGCCGCCTCCCGCCCCCGTCTCCTACGCCCGTCACCCGCCCAAGTCTCCTGCCCGCGCCTCAGCCCCGGCCGCGATAGGGCGGCACGCCCTGGTCGGGCAGCCACAGGCCCTCGGGCGGCGGGCCGGTCTGCCAGAAGATGTCGATCGGGATGCCCCCGCGCGGGTACCAGTACCCGCCGATACGCAGCCAGCGGGGCGATATGGCCGCCACGATGCGCTTGCCCACATCCACCGTGCAGCCCTCGTGGAACGCCCCGTGGTTGCGGAAGCTGGTGAGGAAGAGCTTCAGGGACTTTGACTCCACCAGCCACTGGTCCGGCACATAGTCGATCACGAGATGCGCGAAGTCCGGCTGGCCGGTGACCGGGCAGATCGAGGTGAATTCAGGGGCGACGAAGCGGGTCAGGTAGTCCACGTCCCGGTGCGGGTTCGGCACGGGGTCCAGCACCGCATCCTCGGGCCGCGCCGGCAGCCCAGCCGCCTGGCCGAGAAAGCGCGGCCCTTCGCCGGGCGTGCCGCTCACTCCGCGTCCTCGAAGCGGATACGGTGCGCCCAGGCCGACCCGTCCGAGATCACGAGGTCCTCGAAGCCCAGAAGCTTGGCGAGGTCGAACCAGGTGGCCGTGGTCTCGATGCCGGCGCCGCGGAAGAAGTCGGTACCGCGGGCATTGGCGGTCAGCTGCGCGAGGACGGCGCGGGCCCGGAAGAGGGTGCTGAAGATCTCGTCGTCGAGGGCCACGATGATCATGTGCTCCGCCTCGCCGCCCTTGGCGAAGATGGCGAAGCGCGGCGTCTCGGGCGCCTCGAGCTGGGCCTTGGTAATCTGCGTGACGAAGGCCACCCGCACGTCGCGCGATGGCTGCTGGGGCACCGGCGCGATGGTGCGCGAGAACACCTCCTCCGAGCCCACCTCCGGATAATAATACCCCTCCTGCGCGGCCCCTGCAGGCAGCGCGAGGGCAAGGGCGGCGATGAGGGTTGCGGCTTTGAGAAGCTGGGTCACGGGGCGGCTCCGGTAAGGGGCAAGGCGGCTTGCAGGACCCAAGCACAGGGGTGCGCCGCGGGACAAGCCACGCCGCTCTCACAACGCCCCGCCCGGTGAAATACCGTGATCCGCTCTCGGGGGTTAGCCCGCGTCACCAAGGGCGCGCCAGGCGATGTCGCGGCGGTGGAAGCTGCCGGGCCAGTCGATGGTGTCGACGGCGGTGTAGGCGCGGGCGCGGGCTTCGGCGAGGTCGGCGCCGAGAGCGGTGACGGCGAGGACACGGCCGCCGGCACTCACCGGCCCGTCAGGTCCCGCGGCGGTGCCGGCGTGGAAGAGGCGGATGCCGGGCATGGCGGCGGCCGCGTCGAGCCCGCCGATGGGCTCGCCCTTGTCGTAGGCGCCGGGATAGCCCTTGGCCGCCAGTACCACGGTGAGGGCGACTTCCGGCGTCCAGTCGAGCACCGTGCCGGCGAGGCGTCCTTTGGCGGCGGCGAGGAGGAGGGCGAGGAGGTCTCCCTTGAGGCGGGGCAGGACCACCTGCGCCTCCGGGTCCCCAAAACGGACGTTGAACTCGACGAGCCGCGGCGCGCCCTCCTCGATCATCAGCCCTGCGTAGAGGATGCCGCGGAAGGGCGTGCCGCGCGCGGCCATGGTGGCAAGGACGGGTCGCACGATGCGGTCCATGGCGGCCTGCTCCACGGCAGGCGTGAGAACGGGTGCGGGCGAATAGGCGCCCATGCCGCCGGTGTTCGGCCCTTCATCGCCGTCATAGGCGCGCTTGTGGTCCTGCGCGGAGGCGAGTGGGAGGGCCGTCTCCCCGTCGCAAAGGACGAAGAGGGAGGCTTCCTCTCCGGCCATGAACTCTTCGATTACCACCGTGGTGCCGGCGGCGCCGAGGGCGCCTTCGAACATCGCATCCACGGCCGCGAGGGCTTCGGGCAGGGTCATGGCGACGGTGACACCCTTGCCCGCCGCAAGCCCGTCGGCCTTCACCACGATCGGGGCGCCCTGAGCCTCGACATAGGCGCGGGCGGCGGCGGCATCCTCGAAGCGCGCCCAGGCGGCAGTAGGGGCGCCTGCGGCATCGCAGATCTCCTTGGTGAAGGCCTTCGAGCTTTCGAGGGCCGCCGCAGCCGCCGAGGGGCCGAAGACCGGGATGTCTGCCGCGGCGAGTGCATCGGCAACGCCGGCGGCCAAGGGCGCCTCGGGGCCTATGACCACGAAGCCCACGCCCTCGGCGCGCGCATAGGCGACGACGGCGGCGGGGTCGAGGATGTCGAGCGGCGCGCATTCGGCGATGGCGGCGATGCCCGCGTTCCCGGGGGCGACGACAAGGCGGGCGCAGGCCGGGCTCTCGACGATGCCGGCGGCCAGCGCATGCTCACGCCCGCCCCCGCCCAGCAGCAACACGCTCATCGGCTCCATGATCCCTCTCCGCTCGGTGCATCCGGGGCCCGCATATGCGCAGCCTGCCCTCTGCCGCAAGCAGGAAGCCCTGCTATGCGTGGCGAACAGGGCGCCGAAATCGCGGGGAAGGTCGGGGTGCTGAGGATCGGATCGTCGTCGCCTTCAACACCCGCTCCTACCTGCGGGAGTGAGCCTTCAGGCCGCCTTGCGCCGCCGGGCCAGGACCACGAGGCCGCCAAGCCCGCCGAGGAGCAGCGGGGCCGTGAGTGGCAGCGGGATTGCGCTCTCCGCGAAGCCGACCTGGATGTTGTCGAGCGCCCACCACCAGTCGTTGCCCGCCTCCGTCAGCCCGAATTCGATCAGCAGCATGCTGGTTTCCGGGTTGTCGAGCGCGACCATGACCATCTCGTTCGGCGCGTCGTCCTTGAAGAAGGCCGACGTAGGATCGGACTCCCAGCGCAGGACCTCCTCATAGGTCGTCCCGCCATCGTAGCTGACGCGGATCGTGGCGGTCTGGTTGTTGCCATTCGCGTTGAAGTCGTCGCCGTCGTCGAACGCTTCGTCCCGCCAGCTGCTGGCGAACTCGAGGTGGAGCGAGCCGGCCGGTGCCGCGCTGATATCAATCTCCGGCGTCGTCAGGAAAGCGTCGAAGAAACCCAGCGTGTCTGCCGGATCGCCGATATCGTCCCATTCGTCGGGGTCAGCCACCGCGATGGTGCCTTCGCCGAACCCGTCGCGGAACTGCGAGCGCTGCTGGTCATCGGCGCTGAGCCAGAAATCCTCATCGACGAAGGCCCAGCCTTCCCAGTCCTCGATGCCCTCGGTCGGGTCGCCCTGCCCCGGCACGCCGGAGTTATCGACCGTCCAGCCCGTCGGCGGCGTTTCGGACCAGACGCCGTTCTGCGTCGTGTCTTCCTGCGGGCTCTGGCCGAGCGGCACGCCCTCGAAATTCTCGGAGAAGAGAACGACATCGATCTGCGCCGCCTGCGCGGAGAGCGCGCCGGCAACTGCGGGCGCGACAGCCCAAACAAAACTCCGCATCTTGACCCCCATCAAGGTTGAGTTGACGTAAGGATCAATGCCGCGCCGCCGAGACGCAAGCGCAAAACGGGTCGACTGCGATCTCCGTGCGCCGCGGTGCTGGCCGGCCTCGCGGGGAGCCGGTAGAGAGGGGGCATGAGCCTGATCGACGACGAACCGGCCCCCGGCGCCAACACGCCCGAGTTCACGGTCTCGGAGCTGTCGCGCGGCGTGAAGCGCACGCTCGAGAGCACTTACGGCCACGTGCGCGTGCGGGGCGAGCTCGGCCGCGTGACCTTCCACCGCAACGGCCATGTCTATCTCGACCTGAAGGACGAGAACGCGGTGCTGGCGGGGGTGGTGTGGAAGAATGCCGTGCGCAGCCTCGAGATCCGCCCGCAGGAGGGGGACGAGGTGATCGCGACGGGGCGGATCACCACCTTTGCAGGCCAGTCGAAATACCAGCTCGTGATCGAGAGCCTCGCTTATGCCGGCGAGGGCGCGCTGCTGGCGCGTCTGGAGCGGTTGCGAAAGGCACTGGCGGCGGAGGGGCTGTTCGACGACAGCGCCAAGCGGCCCCTCCCCTTCCTGCCGCGTACCATCGGCGTGATCACCTCGCCCACCGGCGCCGTGATCCGGGACATCCTGCACCGGCTGGCGGAGCGCTTTCCGGTGCATGTGATCGTGTGGCCCGTGGCGGTGCAGGGGCCAGCGAGCGCACCGGCGGTCTCGGCGGCGATCCGCGGCTTCAACGCGCTCGCGCCGGGCGGCGCCGTGCCGCGGCCCGATCTTCTCATTGTCGCCCGAGGCGGTGGCTCCATCGAGGATCTCTGGGGCTTCAACGAGGAGGCGGTGGTGCGCGCCGCCGCCGCCTCCACCATCCCGCTGATCTCCGCCGTGGGGCACGAGACGGACACGACGCTGATCGACCATGCAGCGGACCGGCGGGCGCCGACGCCGACGGCCGCGGCCGAGATCGCGGTGCCTGTGCGCGCGGAGCTCGCCGCGGGGCTGGCGGAGCTTGAAGCCCGCCGGCTCCGCGCGCTCTCCCGCAGCCTCGCGCTGCGGCGCCAGCGGCTGGCGGATATCGCCCGGGCGCTCCCCCGCCCGGCGGAGCTGGTGGAGCTTCGCCGCCAGCGCCTCGCCGCCCTCCGCCTGCCGGAGCCGCGGCGGCTGGTCACCGGCGCGCGGCAACGCCTCGCCCCCGCCGCTGGCCGCCTCGCGCCGGCGCTCCGCAGTGCCGTGGCCCGCGGCCGTCTGGCGCTCGCGGAACGCGCCGCCCGCCTCGCGCCCCGCCGCCTCGCGGAGAACACCGCCCGCGCCGGGCGAGACGTGGCGCGCCTCGCCGCCCGCCTCGCCCCTGCCCTCGGGCGCCGCCGCAGCGCCGCGCGAGATCGGCTGACCGCCAGCGCCCGCCTCCTCGAAAGCCTGAGCGAGGCCCGCACCCTCAGGCGCGGCTTCGCCATCGTCCGCAGCGCCGAGGGTGGCGTGATCACCGCCGCCGCCGGCATCACGCCCGGCACCAGCCTCAGCCTCGGCTTCCACGATGGCAGCATCGCCGCCACGGCCCAGGGCAGCAAGGCCGAGCCGCCTGCGCCCCGAAAGAAGCCCCCCCGCGGCCCGCGCACCGCCCCCGGCGCGCGCCAGCCCAGCCTTTTCGACGAAACCTGACCTTACCGCCCAGCCTTCAGGAGGACACGATGCCAAAGGGATACTGGATCGCCCATGCCGATGTGCACGACATGGAGGCATGGCAGCGCTACGTCGCCGGGGCGCGCGCGGCTTTCGAGGCCAACGGCGCGACCTTCCTCGCCCGCGGCGGCGCGCATGAAGAGGCGGAAGACCCCCAGGGCCGCGGCCGCCATGTCGTGATCGAATTCCCCAGCCTCGCCGCGGCCCAGGCCTGTTACCACTCCGAGACCTACCAGGCCGCCCGCAAGCACCGGGAAAAGGCCGGTATCGTCTCCATCACCCTCGTCGAGGGCCTCGACTGACCCGACCGCCCGACGGTCGCCCAGGGTCAAGGATGGTGAAGCCACCGGCAGCGCCTGCGCCACAGTCTGCGAAAGACCACCGGCAAGGCGCCCCTGCAGCGCTTCCCCAGCCCCCTGCCAGGCGGCGGCAGGCCCTCCCGAAACCCGGCGCCGCCCCAGCCCCGATGCCGCAGACACCACGATAGAGCATCGCGCCGACCAGGCGCGATTCCGCTTACGCGAAGGCCCTTTGCCCGCGCAGGATCGGCAGGCAGCGCCCGAAGAAGAGCGCCAGCAGCAGCACATAGGGAAAGGCCGGGAAGACGCCGGGCACCTTCGTCATCGACATCACGTTGAAGGCTCCAAGGGCCACCAGCATGATCTTCTCATACGGGAAGAACCCGTGCGCCAGCGCGTAGCGGAGCTGGTAGAGGATGCCGATATAGAGGAGCCCCATCTCGTAGATCATGGTCCGCGGCCCCGCGGCGAACAGCGCGAAGCAAAGCACCGCCGCCTTAAGCTCCTCCGGCATGCCCCGCCGCGCCCAGACCACCACCATGATCGCCACGCAAGGCAGCGCACAGGCCGCATGCACCGCGCCCGCCACAGGGATCGGCACCAGCCAGCTGCGCAGATAGCTGAAGACACTCGCGGTCAGCCGGTAGTCCGCCGTGTCCGAGGTATGGGTGACCGTGGTGGCCTCGAGCTTCGCTACCCACGCCTCCCAAACCGCGAAGCCCCCCACCAGCGTGGTCAGCACGACCAGCGCCAGCAGCGTCACGCTCGCCCAGACGAGCGCCATCACCGTCCGCTCCGCCAGGAAGGCCAGCGGCAGCGGCACGAAAAGATGCGGCTTCATCGTGGCGAAGCCGAGCGCAAGCCCCGACAGCACCGGGTGGCTGCGGCGATACTCGATGGCGAGGGCCAACAGCACGGCCCAGTAGAGCCCCGCCTGCCCCGTCACCAGCGTGATCAGCATGGGCGCGGTGAGGAACGCCCCCACGATCGTCAGCCGATGCGGCAGGATGCGCCAGCAGATCCAGAGGAAGATCGAGACCTGGATCGCGACCCAGACCACCATCATCCACGCCGGGTGCCCGAGCCCGAGCCAGGAGATGAAGGGCAGCGCATGGGGCGGGTAGTTCCAGGGCAGCACGCCCCCGATGGTCTCCACATTCAGGGTCGCGAGCATGACCCGGTGCGTGGCCGCCCAGTCATAGGTGGCCGCCGCCCCCTGCTCCAGCATCACGACCGAGGCGGTCCAGAACGCCATGTAATCGGGCGGCTTGAAGATCTTGCCGAAGAGCTCGGGGTTCACATAGCTCGAATAAAGCGAGCCGATGGCCATGATCAAAACGCCCACGGCCCCGAACCAGAGCCAGGTGGTCGCGCGCGCACGGTCGAGCCAGGCGGCCTCGCGGAGGTCCCGCGCGGCAGCACCGGCCTCAGCGGCGTCGTCCCGTCCCGCTTCTCCGGCCTCGCTCACAGCTGCTCTCCCCCCTCGCTGCAGAGCAGCGGCCGCCGGTCCCGACCGGTGATGCTGAGCTCAAGGCCCGCATCCGGCCCGTCGAGCAGGCGGCCGAGGATATCGTCCTTGCGGCGGGTCATCTCCCAGCAGAGCACCTCGCTCCCCAGGCCGTAATAGAAGCAGACCCGCCCCTCGTAGGGCCGCCAGACCCCGGGCATGCAGTCCCCCGTCGGGTAGCGCCAGACCACGCCGCCCCCTTCCGCGAAGCTCTCCGAGCCCCAGACCTCGCCGTCCTTCTCGAAATAGAGCGTGTACCCTTCGGCGTAGTCGCGGAACTCCTCGGGGCTCATGGGCGCGCCCTCGGCCACGGCCTCGGCCATGAGGCCAGGCAAGAACAGCGCACAGCCGGCGATTGCGACCGCGATCCCCTTCAAGCTCACGACTTGAACCCTCCCGAAACTCCGCCTCGCACCCGCACGGGCCCGCGGGCGCAACTCTCCGACGACCTCGAGCCGAGCGCAAGCGCGCCGCCGCGCACGTCACCGTGTTGGCGCGAAAGCTCGGCACGAGTTGGGCTCAAAGAAGGCGCCACCGCGCCAAGTCCGGCAGAAGGCAGAGTGCATCGCCGCACAGCTTCACCCTGAGGAAACACCCTTCGGCTCTCCATCACGGGCGCCTGCGACCCGGCGGCGGCAGAACCGTGGCCATCATATCCCCCGCCAGCGTGCAAAGGCCCCGCGCAGCCCTGCGCAAGCGCCACGTCCCGCTCGCTCCTGCATTGGGGGTGCGGGCCGGCGGGTGGGCGGAGTCCCGCGCGGGGCGCCAGCCCTGCGCGGGACGAACGGGCACCCAGCCGGCCCCACCCCGGCATCCTGCGGAAAGACCCGCCGTGGAGAGTTTACGGCCACCGCACCGCCGCTTATGCCGGGCGCATGGAGTTCCTCGGCACATCGGCCGCGCTGCAGCGGCGCATGGCGGAGACGCGGGATCTCGCCCAGCGTCGCCTCGCCATCCTGCACGAGCTCGCCCCCCGGCGCGGGGAGCGGGTGCTCGAGATCGGCTGCGGTGCCGGGTTGCTCCTGCGCGAGATCGCGCTCGCCACCGGGCCCCACGGTCTCGCAGCGGGGATCGACCTCTCGCCGGACCAGGTGGCGGCAGCGGAAGCGGAATGTTCAGGCGTGCCCGGCGTGCAGGTGCGCGAGGGCGATGTCGCCACGCTCGACTGGCCCGAGGCGGTCTTTGACGCCGCCGTCGCCGCCCATGTCATCGAATACCTTGAGGATCCGGAGGTGGCCCTCGCCGCCATCCGCCAGGCGCTGAAGCCGGGCGCGCGTTTCGTCTGCCTCGCGGTGAATTGGGACAGCGATTTCTGGCACGGCCCCCCGGCTGAGCTCACCGCACCCGTCGTCTCTGCCTGGCGCGCGGGGCTGCCGCGGCCCAACCTGCCCGCGCAGCTCGGCCCGATGCTCGCCCGGGCGGGCTTCGGCGCGCAGCGCCAGGTGCCGGTGCCCGTGGTCAACGCGTCGTTGGCGGAGGACCAGCTCGCGCCCTGGATGGCCCGCCTCATGGCCGAGGCTGCCGGCCCGCCGCACGGCCCCGCCTGGCTGGAGGCGCTCGAGGCGGCGGATGCGGCAGGCGAGATGTTCCACTCCTCCGTCCCCATCCTCACCACCGCCACCGCGGTCTGACACACAGGAACGTTCCGATGCATCCCAACCCCGCCTTTCGCGGCCAGGCCGACGCCGACGCGCTGGCGACCGCCAGTGCCCGTGGCTTCGGTGTCCTCACCGCTGCGGGCGCCCAGGGGCCCTTGGCGAGCCACGTGCCCTTCCTGCTGCACCCGGATGGTGCGGAAGCTGAGGGGCATCTCGTCCGCTCCACGGCGCTCACCCGGGCGCTCAACGCCGCCGGCAGCCCGCTCGATGCGCTGCTGATCGTGAGCGGACCGGACGCCTATGTGTCGCCGGACTGGTATGGCGAGGACGACAAGGTGCCGACCTGGAACTACGTCGCCATCCATCTCCGCGGCCGGCTGCGGCTGGTGCCGGAGCGGGATATGCGCGCGCATCTCGACCGTCTCTCAGCGCATTTCGAGGGGCATCTGCTGCCGAAGAAGCCCTGGAAGACCGAGAAGATGCAGCCCGAGACGCTGGAGAAGATGATGCGCAGCATCGTGCCCTTCGCCCTCGAGATCACCGGCGTCGAGAGCACCGTGAAACTCAACCAGAACCGCAGCGACAGCGCGCGGCGGGGCGCGGCGGAGGCGATTGCGGCAGGCGGCACGCCGGGCATGGAGACCGCCGCCATCGCCGCGATGATGCGCGCGCTCGACAACGCATGACGGCGACGGCGCGCATCCGCGACGTGGCGCTGCCGCCGAACCCCGCGGATCTGGCCTATCTGCAGGCCGCCATGGCGGGCCTCCAGGAGTTTGAGCGGCCCATCGAGCCCAACCGGCGGCCGGGCGACGAGATGGCGGCGGAGCATGTGGCCTACCTCCTCGACTGGGTCGGGACCGAGGGCGGCGTGCTCTTCGCGGAGGACGATGATGGCCCCGCGGGGGCGCTGGTCTATGGCGTCGAGGAGGCGGATGGGCGCTATGTGCTGCCCGAGAACCAGCGCTTCGGCTACATCTCCGACCTGTGGGTTGAACCGCGCGCCCGGCGGCGGGGCGTCGCATCCGCGCTGATCGGAGCGGCCGAAGAGCGGCTGGCGGCAGCGGGGCTCAAGCGGATCGAGATCAGCGCCATCGCCGCGAACCTCGGTGCGATCCGGGCCTATGAGGCGCTCGGCTACCGGCGGGCCTATGTGGGGTTCGACAAGCCGCTCTGAGCGCGCTCAACGCTCGTCGTCGAGCGAGAACTGCGCGCGCATCTTCTCGAAGCCGCCCTTGGCACCGTGCTCCGCCTGGAGCTTGAGAAGCTCCTCGTCGCGGCGGCGGAACTCCTGGATCGTGTCGTCCGCCGCAGAGCCGTCGCCGAGTTCCTCCAGCGCCTCGCGGGCGAGGAGCACGGCGCTTTCCAGCATCTCGCGCACCACGCCGGTGGCGCCGAGGCGCTCGAGGCGGTTCTCCTCAAACCGGTCCGCCGCACGGCAGAAGATGGGTGTCTGGGGCAGGCGCGCGCGCAGTTTCTCGAGCGCCTTGGCGTTGGCGTCCGCATCGTCGCCGCAGAGAAAGATGGCGCGGGCCTCTTCGGCGCCGACCATCTTCAGCACGTCGGACCGGCGCAGATCACCGAAATAGACCTTGTTGTCGAAGCTCTCGGCGATGCGGATGCGCTCGGGGTCCTTGTCGATCAGCGTCACCTCATAGCCGCGGAGCTTGAGCACACGGGCGACGACCTGGCCGAACCGGCCGAAGCCCGCGATGATGACGGGCGCGCCGTGGGGCATTGCATCGACCTCGTCGATACCGTCCATGCTGCCGCCCTCGCCCTTCTCGGTGATGCGGTCCGCCGCGATCACGGCCAGCGGGGTCATCACCATGGTGAGCACGACGATGGCGGCGATGATGGTGCCCGTCTCCCGCTCCCAAAGCCCGGCGGCGGCGCCGAAGCCGAGGATCACGAAGCCGAACTCCCCGCCCTGGCCAAGCAGAGCGGCGATGCGCAGCGCCGAGGCGGAGGTGGAGCCGGCCGCGCGGGTGAGGAGCCAGATGAAAGCGGCCTTGCCGGCATAGAGGATCAGCGCGCCGAGGATCACGAGCCACCACCATTCGAACACCACGGGCCAGACCACGCCCATGCCGACGCTCATGAAGAAGAGGCCGAGGAAGAGGCCTCGGAAGGGCTCGATATCCGCCTCGAGCTGGTGGCGGAACTCGCTCTCCGCCAGCAGCACGCCGGCGATGAAGGCGCCGAGGGCCATGGAGAGGCCCGCCATCTGCATCGCGAGTGCCGAGGCGGCCACGACGAGGAGGGCGGCGGCGGTGAAGATCTCGTCCGTCCGCGTGAGCGCGATGATGCGGAAAAGCGGGCGCAGGCCGTAGCGGCCGACGACGACGACGCCGGCGATGGCGCCAAGGCCGATGGCGACATCGGCGAAGCCGGCGGCGGCGTCGCCCTCCTCCCCGCCACTGCCGCTGCCGAGGAAGGCGACAAGGGCGAGGAGGGGCACGATGGCCATGTCCTGGAAGAGAAGGATGGAGAAGGCCCGATCCCCATGCGGCGTCGTGAGCTCACCGCGATCGCGCAGGATCTGGATGGCAAAGGCGGTGGAGGAGAGCGCGAGGGCCGCACCGATAGCGATGGAGGGCGCCCAGCCAAGCGGCATCACCAGCCAGATGCTGGCGGCAAGCAGCACGGAGGTGGCGCCGACCTGGGCGAGACCGAGCCCGAAGATCTCCATGCGCATGCGCCAGAGCCGCTGGGGCCGCAGCTCGAGCCCGATGACGAAGAGGAGCAGAACGACACCGAACTCCGCCACGTGCCGGATGTTCTCCGCCTCGCTCACCACGCCGAGCACATGCGGGCCAATCAGCGCGCCGGCTGCGAGATAGCCGAGCACCGAGCCGAGGCCGAGACGCTTGAAGAGGGGGACTGCGACGACGGCCGCGCCCAGGAACACCACGGCGCCAGTCAGGATCGGGTCGGCCGCCACGTCGCCCGGTGCTGCTGCCATGGTACCCTCCGCCGCCTACCGCCGGGGGACACGCTGGCACCCGGTCTCAGTCGTCCTCGATCTTGCGCCCCTCGCCACCGAAACGCATCACGAAATAAGCGATTACCGCTCCCGCCACGGCCCCTTCCGGCACGAAGAGGAAGGGTGTGGCAAGCGGGCTATCAGCACCGAAGAGCTCGACGACGAAGGCGCGCATGAAAGCGTCGCCCAGCATGGCGATGAGAAGGTTGAACCAGGCGCCCACGAACGCCCCCCGCGCCCACCACGGCACGCGCCATGGCAGGGCACCGTTGTTCTCGAGAACTTCGAGCATCGCGATCACGGCACCCATGGTCGGATACCAGAGCAGGACGCCCCAGCGCGCGACATCGGAGGCCTGCGGGGTGATGATGGGGACGAGCACAAAGCCGACGAGCCCGATCAGGAGACCGGCCATCTTTGCCACGGCAAGACGCGTCAGGAATGTCGGGCCGTCCACCACGCCCTCCAGTCAAATCCGAATGTGCGGCGGAACCTAGCAGACGGTTTGGATGAGTCACCGGTCTCATTTCGTCGCAACACGTGCGGCCAGCGACCGCGCCCTACGTGCCACGCGCGGCAGCGCCAAAGCCGTGCCCCCAGGGGTAATGCCGTGGCGCCACGGATCCGTGGCGGCCATTGCCGGGCCAATCGGCGGCGTATAGACCCGACCCGCATGCGCTGGTACCGCCCGGCGCCCCTTGCCGCGACGCCCGGGAGCCTGCCGCCATGGCCCGTATCCTGATCACTTCCGCCCTGCCGTACATCAACGGCGTGAAGCATCTCGGCACGCTGGTGGGCTCGATGCTGCCCTCCTGCGCCTATGCGCGGTACATGCGGGCGCGCGGCCACGAGGTTCTGCTGATCTGCGCGACCGACGAGCACGGCACGCCGACGGAGCTGGCCGCGGCCGCGGCCGGCAAGTCGCCCGCCGCGTTCTGCGACGAGATGCATGCGATCCAGAAGCAGCTGGCGGACGGGTTCCGGCTGTCGTTCGACCATTTCGGCCGCTCCTCGAGCGCGCGCAACCACCGCCTCACGCAGTACTTCGCGGGCCAACTGGCCGAGGCGGGGCTGATCGAGGAGGTGGACGAGCAGCAGGTCTACTCGCCCACGGACGGGCGCTTCCTGCCGGACCGCTACGTGGAAGGGATCTGCCCCAACTGCGGCTACGACAAAGCCCGGGGCGACCAGTGCGAGAACTGCACGAAGCAGCTCAACCCGACCGACCTGATCGAGCCACGTTCCGCCATCTCCGGGGCGCGTGATATCGAAGTGCGCGCCACCCGCCACCTTTACCTCCGCCAGAGCGCGATGCGCGAGCGGCTGCGGGAATGGATCGACAGCAAGGCGGACTGGCCGATCCTGACCACCTCGATCGCGAAGAAATGGCTCGATGACGGGGACGGGCTTCAGGACCGCTCCATCACGCGGGACCTCGACTGGGGGATCCCGGTGAAGCGCGGCACCGAGGATTGGCCGGGCATGGAAGGCAAGGTCTTCTACGTGTGGTTCGATGCGCCCATCGCCTACATCGCCGCCACCGCCGAATGGGCGGACGCGACCGGGCAGGACGATGCGGCCTGGCAGCGCTGGTGGCGGAGCGACGCGGGCGCCGACGACGTGCGCTACGTGCAGGTGATGGGTAAGGACAACGTGCCCTTCCACACGCTGAGCTTCCCCGTCACGCTCCTCGGCGCCAATGATCGCGGGCCCGAGCAGTGGAAGCTCGTCGACTACATCAAGGCCCTGAACTGGCTCACTTACGAGGGCGGCAAGTTCTCCACCTCGCAGGGCCGAGGCGTGTTCATGGACCAGGCGCTCGAGATCCTGCCGCCGGATTACTGGCGCTGGTGGCTGCTGGCGAACGTGCCCGAAAGCGCCGATAGCGACTTCACCTGGGAGAACTTCCAGGGCGGGGTGAACAAGGACCTGGCGGACGTGCTGGGCAATTTCGTGAGCCGGATCACCAAGTTCTGCCGCTCGAAGTTCGGGGAGGCGGTGCCGGACGGCGCTTACGGTCCACGCGAACAGGCGGTGACCGCCGCGATCGAGGGGCGGCTCCGGGCCTATGAGAAGCATTTCGAGGCCATGGAGATCCGGCGTGCAGCGGCGGAGCTGCGGGCGATCTGGGTGCTCGGCAACGAGTACCTGCAGGAGGCCGCGCCCTGGGCAACGATCAAGACCGATGAAGCGGCAGCGAAGGCGACGGTGCGCTATGCGCTCAACCTCGTGCGGCTCTATGCGATCCTGAGCCGGCCCTTCGTGCCCGATGCCTCGGACACCATGCTGAGCGCGCTCGGCCGGGAGGCGGATGCCGAGGTTTGGCCAAGCGATCTGGGCGCGGCGCTCGAGGCGCTGGCCCCAGGCGATGCGTTCACGGTTCCGGACAACCTCTTCGCCAAGATCACGGACGAGGCCCGCGAGGAGATGGCCGCCCGCTTCGCCGGCAAGGGATAAGTCAGGGTGCAAGTGAGCGACATGCCCCTCGCCACCCGCATGATCGGCAGCGGGCTGCTCTGTGCAGCGCTGAAGGACCCAGACAGGCAAGCGCCGTTCGGCGCGGTTTGCCAGCGCGTGGAGACATCGGCGGCCCGGTCGAGCGCGCCCTGGTGAGCCGCCTCAT